>JBKJQN010000071.1:0-12906 GCA_046593925.1 Mycobacteriales bacterium | reverse complement strand
TCGGCGACTCCTCCTCCGGCTCGAAGCCGACCAGCAGCACGCCGGGGGCCTTCTCGAGGTCGGCGTAGGTCACGTGACCTCCGGTGCCCGCGACGGCGTGACCGAGGAAGGCCAGCTCCTCGTCGCTGTGCGGGCGGGCCCGGAAGTCGACGTCGTTGGTACCCAGGGCCACCCGGGCGAACTTGGCATAGCCGTAGGCGTCCTCGAAGGTGACCCGCCCACCGGCGAGCACCCCGACGCCGCCGGCCGCGGCGAGCCCGACCGCCGCCGCCTCGAGGGCCTCCGTCCAGGACGCCTCCCGCAGCGTGCCGTTCTCACGGATCAGCGGGGTGGTGAGGCGGTCAGGGGCGGTGGCGTAGGTGAACGCCCAGCGGCCCTTGTCGCAGTTCCACTCCTCGTTGACCTCCGGGTCGTCGCCGGCGAGGCGGCGCTGCACGGCGCCACGACGGTGGTCGGTGCGCAGCGCGCAGCCCGAGGCGCAGTGCTCGCACACGCTGGGGCTGGAGACCAGGTCGAACGGGCGGGCCCGGAAGCGGTAGGCCGCCCCGGTGAGCGCCCCGACCGGGCAGATCTGCACCGTGTTGCCGGAGAAGTAGCTCTCGAACGGCTCGTCCTCGAACACCGCGACCTGCTCGAGCGCGCCGCGCTCGAAGAGCTCGATGAACGGGTCGCCGGCGATCTGCTGGGAGAACCGGGTGCAGCGGGCGCACAGCACGCAGCGCTCCCGGTCCAGCAGCACCTGCGAGGAGATCGCCAGCGGCTTGAGGTAGGTCCGCTTGGTGTCGATGAACCGGGACTCCGCGTTGCCGTTGCTCATCGCCTGGTTCTGCAGCGGACACTCACCGCCCTTGTCGCAGATCGGGCAGTCCAGCGGGTGGTTGATCAGCAGCAGCTCCAGAATCCCCTCCTGGGCCTTCTTCGCCACCGGGCTGGTCAGCTGCGTACGGACGACCATGCCCTCGGTGACGGTGGTGGTGCAGGCGGTCAGTGGCTTGCGCTGCCCCTCGACCTCCACGATGCACTGCCGGCAGGCGCCGACCGGGTCGAGCAGCGGGTGGTCGCAGAAGCGCGGCACCTGGATGCCGACCAACTCCGCGGCACGGATGACCAGGGTGCCCTTCGGGACGCTCACCTCGAGGCCGTCGATGGTCAGGGTGACCCGGTCGCTGGCCACCGGGACGCCCACGGGGGCGGTGGGGGTGAGAGTCACGCGCGGGCCCCGGCGAGGGAGTCGGCCCAGCGGGTGGAGCGGCGGGCATCGAAGGGACAGCCGCCGGCAAGGTGGGCCAAGAACTCCTCGCGGAAGAGCTGGACACCGGACACGATGGGGCTCGTCGCCCCGTCGGCCAGCGCGCAGAACGACCGGCCGAAGATGTTGTCGCAGGTATCGAGCAGGGTGACCAGGTCGCTCTCGTCGGCCTGGCCGAGCTCCATGCGCTTCAGGATCTGCACCATCCAGTAGGTGCCCTCACGACACGGGGTGCACTTCCCGCAGGACTCGTGGGCGTAGAACTCGGTCCACCTCAGCACGCAGCGCACGACGCAGGTCGTCTCGTCGAAGCACTGCAGGGCCTTGGTCCCCAGCATCGAGCCGGCCACGGCAACGGCCTCGTAGTCGAGCGGCACGTCGAGGTGCTCGGCGGTCAGCAACGGGGTGCTCGAGCCGCCCGGCGTCCAGAACTTCAGCTCGTGGCCCTCGCGAATGCCCCCCGACAGCTCCAGCAGCTCGCGCAGGGTGATGCCGAGCGGCGCCTCGTACTGGCCGGGACGCTGGACGTGGCCGGACAGGCTGTACAGCGTGTAGCCCTTGCTCTTCTCAGTGCCCATCCCGGCGAACCAGGCGGCACCGCCGAGCACGATGCTCGGGACCGAGGCGATCGTCTCGACGTTGTTGACGACGGTCGGGCTGGAGTAGAGGCCGTGGGTGGCCGGGAACGGGGGCCGCAGCCGGGGCTGGCCGCGGTAGCCCTCGAGCGAGTCGAGCAGGGCCGTCTCCTCGCCGCAGATGTAGGCGCCCGCCCCGGCGTGCACGACGATCTCGAGCCCGCCGAGCAGACCGGCTGCCTTCGCCTCGTCGGCGGCGTGCTGGAGCCGCCGCAGGACGTGCAGCTCCTCGCCGCGCAGGTAGATGAAGGCATGGTTGGCCCGGATCGCGTAGGCCGCGATGATGGCGCCCTCGATGAGGACATGCGGGTTGGCCATCATCAGCGGGGTGTCCTTGCAGGTCCCCGGCTCGGACTCGTCTGCGTTGACCACCAGGTAGTGCGGCTTGGCCGCCTGGCCCTCGGTGCCCTGCGGGATGAACCCCCATTTCAGGCCGGTCGGGAAGCCGGCCCCGCCGCGACCGCGCAGACCGGACTCCTTGACCATCGCGATCACCTCGTCGGGCTGCATCGCCTTGGCCTTGGCCAGGGCCTGGTAGCCGCGGTGGCGGCGGTAGCCCTGCAGGGTGAAGGAGTCGGCGTCGCCCCAGCTGCGGGACAGGACGGGGGTGAAGGTCACTGCGGGGACTCCTCGTCCGGGTAGGCGGGTGCGGTGTCGCCGCGCTCGGCGGCCAGCTGCAGACCGGCGAGGGTGGCCGGGCCGGCCTGCACGCCCTCGGTGGCCGCGCCGTCCGGGAACCCGGCCAGCACCCGCGACATCTGCTTGAAGGTGCACTGCGTACGAGGCCCGCGGGTCGGGGCGACCGGCTCGCCGGCTCGCAGCCGGTCCACCAGCTCGACGGCGCTGGCCGGCGTCTGGTCGTCGTAGAACTCCCAGTTGACCATCACTACGGGGGCGTAGTCGCAGGCGGCGTTGCACTCGATGTGCTCGAGGCTGATGACCCCGTCGGCGCTGGTCTGGTTCTGCTGCAGCCCGGTGTGCTCCTCGAGGGCGGCCAGGATCTCGTCGCCGCCGAGCACCGCGCACAGCGTGTTGGTGCACACCCCGACGTGGTATGTACCGGCCGGCCGGCGGCGGTACATCGTGTAGAAGGTCGCGACCGCGCCCACCTCGGCCTTGGTGAGACCGAGCTCCTCGGAGCACAGCGCGATGCCGTCGGGGCTGACGTAGCCCTGGACGGACTGCGCCAGGTGCAGCATCGGCAGCAGCGCGGACCGGGCCTGCGGGTAACGCGCGATGATCGCCCTGGCGTCGGCCCGGGTCTGCCCGGTCAGCGGCGGGACCGACGAGCGGTCGACGGGGGGTTGCAGGTCCAGCTCCACGCTAGCCATGCAGCGTCCACGACCTCATCGGTCGACTCCTCCCATGACGGGGTCGAGCGTCGCGACGGCGACGATCGAGTCGGACAGCAGGCCGCCCTCGGTGGTGGCCGACAGCGCCTGCAGGTTGACGAAGCTCGGGTCACGTACGTGCACCCGGTAGGGCCGGGTGCCGCCGTCGCTGACCATGTGCACGCCGAGCTCGCCCCGCGGGGACTCGATCGGCACGTACACCTGGCCGGGCGGCACCCGGAAGCCTTCGGTGACCAGCTTGAAGTGGTGGATCAACGCCTCCATCGAGGTGCCCATGATCTTCTTCACGTGGTCCAGGCTCTGGCCCATGCCGTCGGCTCCCAGGGCCAGTTGCGCGGGCCACGCGATCTTGGTGTCCGCGACCATGATCGGGCCGGGGACGAGCTTGTCGAGCGCCTGCTCGATGATCTTCAGCGACTCGTACAGCTCTCGCAGCCGGACCCGGAAGCGCGCCCAGCCGTCACCCGTGGTCTCGGTCGGCACGTCGAAGTCGTAGTCCTCGTAGCCCAGGTAGGGCTCGACCTTGCGCAGGTCCCAGGCCAGGCCGGCGGCGCGCAGCAGCGGGCCGGTGACGCCGAGCGCGATGCAGCCCTGCGCGTCGAGGGTGGCGACGCCCTGCAGGCGGCGCTGCCAGATCGCGTTGCTGGTCAGCAGGTCGTCGTAGCCCGGCAGGTTCTGCCGGAAGCTGACGATCATCTCGCGGATCTTCTCGACCGTGCCCGGGGGCAGGTCCTGCGCCACGCCGCCGGGGCGGACGTACGCGTGGTTCATCCGCAGGCCGGTGACCATTTCGAAGATGTCGAGGATCATCTCGCCCTCGCGCAGCCCGTTGAGCATCCCGGTCAGCGCCCCGAGCTCCAGCCCCATCGTGGCCATGCCCACCAGATGCGAACGCATCCGGTTGAGCTCCATCATCAGCAACCGGATCGTCCTGGCCCGCTCGGGCACCTCGATGCCGAGCAGCTTCTCCACGCCCAGGCAGTACGCCGTCTCGTTGAACAGCGGCGCGAGGTAGTCCATCCGCGTGACGAAGGTCGTGCCCTGCACCCAGTTCCGGTATTCGAGGTTCTTCTCGATGCCGGTGTGCAGGTAGCCGACGACGGTGCGGGCGCTGGTGACCGTCTCGCCTTCGAGCTCGAGCACGATGCGCAGCACGCCGTGCGTCGACGGGTGCTGCGGGCCCATGTTGACGACCATGTGCTGCTCGTCGTCGCCCCCGCCGCCGAGGACGGCATCCCAGTCGCCGCCGGTGACCGTGTAGACGGTCCCCTCGGTGGTCTTGCGTTGCCCTGCGGCGTACGGGTCGGGCTCGTGGCCGCCCTCGTGCCGGGTCGAGCCGGACGTGGTGGTCACGCGTACGCCCTCCGCTCGTCGGGCGGCGGTACCTGCGCGCCCTTGTACTCCACCGGTACTCCACCCAGCGGGTAGTCCTTGCGCTGCGGGTGGCCCTGCCAGTCGTCCGGCATGAAGATCCGGGTCAGGCCCGGATGTCCGTCGAACACGACGCCGAAGAAGTCCCACGTCTCGCGCTCGTGGAAGTCGGCCGTCGGGTAGACCGAGGTGACGCTGGCGACATGCGGATCCTCCACGGTGACCGCGGTCTCGAGCCGCAGCCGACGGCGGTAGGTCATTGATGTCAGGTGGTAGACGACATGCAGCCGGTCGGGCTGACTCGGGTAGTCGACCCCGGACAGGCTGGACATCAGCTCGAAGCGCAGGTCCGGGCCGTCCCGCAAGATCTGGGCGACCTCGGCGACCCGCTGGGGGCGCAGGTGGATCGTGAGCTCGCCGCGGTCGATGACCACGCGGGTGACGGCGTCGCCGAACCCGGGGTAGGCGTCCTGCAGCGCGCCGACGGCCTCGTCGAACCAGCCGCCCCACGGCTGCGGGCTCGACGCGGCAACCGGGACGCGGCGCACCAGGCCGCCGAACCCTGACGTGTCGCCGCCGAACGTCGCCCCGAACATGTCCCGGGTCGCTGAGGCGGCGGGGGCCCCGGGCGACACCGACGACGCGGTCTGCGCGCGAGGGTCGACGAGCGCCTTCGGGGCCTCCGGGCCGCTCATCGCATGAGCTCCTTCCGCAGCGCCACCCGGTGGGCCTGCTTGCCCTCCTCGGTGAACCGCTGGCTGCTGGCGACCTGCTTGCGCGGCTCGTAGCCGGGCAGGTCGCGGCGCCGGGCGTTGACCCCGAGTGGCTCATCCATGATCTTGTCGTGCAGCTTCAGGATCGCGTCGATGAGCATCTCGGGCCGCGGCGGACAGCCCGGCAGGTACATGTCGACCGGGACGATGTGGTCGACCCCCTGCACGATCGCGTAGTTGTTGAACATCCCGCCGCTGCTGGCACACACGCCCATCGCAATGACCCACTTGGGCTCGGGCATCTGGTCGTAGATCTGGCGCAGCACCGGCGCCATCTTCTGGGACACCCGCCCGGCAACGATCATCAGGTCGGCCTGGCGGGGCGACGGCCGGAAGACCTCCATGCCGAACCGCGCGAGGTCATATCGTCCGCCGCCCGCGGCCATCATCTCGATGGCGCAGCAGGCCAGGCCGAAGGTCGCCGGCCACAGCGACGACTTGCGCGACCAGTTGACGACCTTCTCGACGCTGGTCAGCAGGACCCCTGCCGGCAGCTTCTCCTCCAGACCCATGTACTCGCAACCGTCCCGGGACCTAGTCCCACTCGAGCCCGCCGCGACGCCACACGTAGGCGTACGCAACGAACACCGTGCCGATGAACAGAACCATCTCGACCAGCCCGAACACCCCGAGGCGGCCGAACGCGACAGCCCACGGGTAGAGGAAGATGATCTCGATGTCGAAGACGATGAAGAGCATCGCCGTCAGATAGAACTTGACCGGGAAACGGCCGCCACCGACCGGCTGCGGGGTCGGCTGGATCCCGCACTCGTAGGCGTCGTACTTGGCCCGGTTGTAACGCCGGGGCCCGGTAAAGGACGCCGACCCGACCGACACGGCCGCGAAGCCGAAGGCCAACACGAACAGCATGACGATCGGGAGGTAGCTCTGCAGCACGCGCGGGTCCCTTCAGGCCGTGGTGGGCGGGGTTGAGCCTACGTGGACGGGTGCTCCCAGCACTGCGCTCAGGCGGCGGGTGCCAGTCGCGACAGACCATTGACGACGCGGTCCAAGGCGTCACCACCGCGCGGGTCGGTGAGGTTGGCGAGCAGCTTCAGGGTGAACTTCATCAGCAGCGGCCGGGGCAGCCCGTAACGCGTCGCGAGGCGCATGATCTCAGGGTTGCCGATCAGGTTTACGAAGACCCGGCCGAGCGTGTAATAGCCGCCATAGCGGGCCTTGAGAGCGTCCGGGTAGGCCTGCAGCGCCCGCTCGCGCGCCGGCCCCTCCGGCCGGGCCAGCGCCTGGCCGGTGACCTCGGCGGCGAGCCGCCCGGTCTCCATCGCGTACGCGATGCCCTCGCCGTTGAACGGGTTGACCGCGCCGCCGGCGTCGCCGACCAGCAGCAGGCCGCGGGTGTAGTGCGGCTGGCGGTTGAAGCCCATCGGCAGCGCGCCGCCCCGTACCGGCCCGGTCGCGAACTCCTCGGCGAACTGCCACTCGGCCGGCATGGCGCCGGTCCAGCTGGCGAGCAGCTCCTTGTAGTCCGTGCGCTGCCAGGCCTTGGTGGTGTTGAGGATGCCGAGCCCGACATTGCTGGTGCCGTCACCCACGCCGAAGACCCAGCCGTAGCCGGGCAACAGGTCACCGTCCCTGGTGCGCAGCTCGAGCCACGACTCGAGCATGTCGTCGTCGGTGCGTGGGCTGGTGAAGTAGCGGCGGACCGCGACGCCCATCGGCCGGTCGTCGCGCTTCTCGATGCCCATCCCGAGCGCCAGCCGGGCGCTGACGCCGTCGGCGGCGACAACCAGCGGTGCGCGGTAGGAGGTCGGCGTCTTGTCCGGCCCGACCTTGGCGGTGACCCCGACGACCCGGCCGCTGTCGTCCAGGACCGGTCCGGTGACCGTCGTCAGCTCCTGCAGCCGGGCGCCGGCCTTCTGCGCGTGCCGTACGAGCAGCTCGTCGAAGTCCAGCCGAGGCCGGACCAGCCCGTGGTCCGGGAAGCTCGCCAACTCGGGCCAGGGCAGTTCGAGCCGGTGGCCACCGCCGTAGATGCGCAGCCCCCGGTTGCGGATGAAGCCGTTGTCCGCGCTGGTGTCGATGCCCATGTCGACCAGCGTCTTGACCGCACGCGGGGTGAGCCCGTCGCCGCAGACCTTCTCGCGTGGAAACGCGGTCTTCTCGAGCAGCAGGACATCCAGGCCGGACTGCGCCAGGGCGTGCGCGGTCGCTGAGCCCCCGGGACCGGCCCCGACGACGACGACGTCGGCGTCCACATGCGTCACGCGGGCCTCCGGCTTGTGAATGCGTTCACGAGCGTACGTACCGAGTGTAGGCGCGGATGCGGGTACGGGCAGGTCGTACGGGGAGCGGGGAGGTCAGGGACGGACCGCGCGGTGCAGGGCCACGATCCCGCCGGTGAGGTCGCGCCAGGCGACCTGTCCCCAGCCAGCGACCGCCAGATCGGCCGCGAGGTCGGCCTGCACCGGCCAGGCCCGGATCGACTCGGCGAGGTAGACGTAGGCCGCGGGGTCGCTGCTGACCTTGCGGGCGACAGCCGGCAGCGCCCGCATCAGGTAGTTGACGTAGACCTGCCGGAACGGCGCCCACACCGGGTGGCTGAACTCGCAGACGACCAGCCGGCCGCCGGGGCGGGTCACCCGCAGCAGCTCGCGCAGAGCGAGGTCGGGGTCGGCGGTGTTGCGCAGGCCGAAGGCGATGGTGACCGCGTCGAAGGCGCCGTCGCAAAAGGGCAGCCGGAGCGCGTCGCCGGCAACCAGGTCGACGCCCTCGTACCGGGCCTTGGCGCCCACCTTGAGCATCCCGAGGGAGAAGTCGCAGCCGACGACGGCGGCCCGGGTGCGGGCCAGCGCGGCGCTGCTCGTCGCGGTGCCGGCCGCGAGGTCCAGGACCCGCTCCCCCGGCTGCAGGTCGAGCGCGGCGGTGACAGCCCGACGCCAGCCGCGGTCCTGGCCGAGCGAGAGCACGGCGTTGGTCAGGTCGTAGCGGGCGGCGACCTCGTCAAACATTGCTGCGACCTGGGCGGGGTCCTTGTCGAGGCTGGCGCGCGTCATGGGGCCAGTGTCCCAGCCGCCGGGGTCGGCCGCCCGTCTCGCGCGAGTTGCTTGCTCCGGGCGCAAGGGGGAACGTGGCCCTCAGGACGGCGGGACCGCCGCCCGCACCCAGTAGAGGAGACAGCGTGACGCTGCGCGACGAGGACATCACGACGAGCCCGACCATGACCGCTCCCGGCGGCGACTCGGACTCCGGCGACAGCAACGAGACCCAGGTCGACCCTGCGGGTTCGGACCCGGCGGGCTCGGATCCGGCCGGCTCCTGAGCGCCGCGGCCGCCGCCCGGGATTCCTCCGGGCGGTGGCTGCTGCCGCCCTCCCCACCTTCCCCTGGAGCGCCCTGTGACCCCCCCCAGCCCGGCCCTGGCGCGCTGCATCGCGGTCGAAGCCGCCCAGTTCGCCACCGAGCACTGGTCGCGCAGCCCGCTGCTGACCCGGGCCAAGGAGTTGCCGCCGGGCGGCTTCACCGACCTGCTGTCGGTCGACGACGTCGACGAGCTGGTCGGCGAAAGAGCCCTGCGTACACCGTTCTTCCGGACCGTCCGCGAGGGCGGCGGTCTGCCTGCCCCGTTGCGCTCAGCGACCGCCGGGAACCGGCGCATTGCCGACCTGGTCGACGCGGACGCCCTGCGCGCCCAGCACACCGGCGGCGCGACGCTCGTCCTGCAGTCGCTGCACCGGCTGCACCCACCGGTCGGGCGCTTCTGCCGCGATCTCGCCGCCGCGCTCGGACACGCCACCCAGTGCAACGCCTACATCACCCCGGCGGGCGACGCGCAGGGCTTCGACTACCACCACGACACCCACGACGTGTTCGTGCTGCAGGTCAGCGGTCGCAAGCGCTGGATCGTCCACCAGCCGGTCGTCGTACTGCCGCTGCCGTCGCAGCCGCAGGCGGGCGGTCACCTGGTCACGGACAGTGTCGAGCCGCTGCTCGACATCGAGCTGGAGGCGGGCGACTGCCTCTACCTCCCGCGCGGCTACGTGCACGCTGCGCTGACCACAGACGAGCACTCGGTCCACCTCACGGTCGGTGTGCTCTCCACCACCTGGTATGACGTGCTCGGTGACGCCGTCACCCTCGCCGCCCAGGACGCGTCGTTCCGCCACGCGCTGCCGGTTCACCCTCTCGACGCGCTCGAGGACGTGCCGGCATTCCTGCAGCGGGCCGCCGCCTGGCTCGCCGACCTGCCGGCCGATCAGGTCCGTGCCCTGGTCGGCGCCCGGCTCGCCCGGGCGGTACCGCCCGAGCCGGTCGGCCTGTTGGCCACCGCCGCCGCCCTCGCGGCGCTGTCGCCGGGTACCGGGCTGCGGCCCCGGCGTGGCCTGCCGGTCGAGCTGCGCGACGCGGGCGAGCGGCTTGCGCTGCACCTGTCCGGGTCCGTGATCGAGCTACCGGGGTCCTGCCGGACGGCGCTGGAGACATTGCTGGCCGGTACGTGCCTCGTCCGGAACCTGGCGGTCGGCGGGCTTGACGACGCCGACGCCCTGGTGCTCGCCCGTCGGTTGCTGCGCGAGGGCGTCGTGGTGGCCGTCGGCTGACCTGCGCCCCTGGACCCGGTGCCCCTGGACCCGGTGCCCCTGGACCCTGCGCCCCTGGACCCGGTGCCCCTGGACCCGGTGCCCCGCCTGCCAAAAGCGCCCACCCGTCGTACCGTTGGATCGATGACTGAGTGGTGCGCGACGACATCGCTGGAGCGCGACGAGCCGATGGCCGCGACTGCCAGCCGCGTCGAACGCTGGCTGCTCGTCGAGCACCGCGGCGCCTGGGGACCCGCGTCGGTGCCGAGCAGCCGGATGCCGGTCGAGGTGGCCCGCGCGCTGCGACTGACCGCGGCGACGGCTCGGGCGCGCCTGCTGCTGCTGCGCCGGCCCGCCGGGATCGACTGCGGCGAGGGCCGGTGGGTCTTCGCGGTCAACTCGCGGCCAGGGGACGAAACGGTGCTCGCGCGGCACATCACCGACGACGACGAACTGCTCACGCTGGTGCCGCCGTACGACTCGGCGTCCGAGGGCTGGCACGTGGTCGACGAGCCGCTGCTGCTGGTGTGCACACACGGTCGGCACGACCGGTGCTGCGCCACCCGTGGCCGACCCGTCGCCATTGCGCTCGCCGCAGCGCACCCGCGGACGACCTGGGAGTGCAGCCACGTCGGCGGCGACCGCTTCGCCGCCAACCTGATCGTGCTGCCCGATGGCCTGTACCTCGGCCGGGTGGAGGCGGACGACGTGGTCGGCGTCATCGAGAGGCTGGCCGCCGGCGAACTGCCGGCGGGGCATCTGCGGGGCCGCAGCAGCCTGCCGCTCCCGACGCAGGCCGCGCAGGGGTTCGCACGGGAGCAGCTCGGCCGGTGGGGTCGCGATGACCTCGCGCCGCTCGAGCAGGAGCACGCCGGGCCGGACGCCTGGCGGGTGCGGCTGGACGGCAGCCCCACCGTCGACGTCGTGGTGCGCTACGACCGCAGTGGCGACGGCAGTACGCACGTGCTCACCTGCGGAGCCGACGAGGCGAAGCGCGCCGCGGTCTTCCGGTTGGTGGAGCTCGAGGTGCTCGCGCCGGTCTAGGTCAGCGCGCCCGCAGCACCAGCAGGAACTGCCCGCCGCCCGCCTCCACCTCGGTGGTCACCGCGAGCTCGGGAGCGAACCGCGACAGCCGGTCGAGGAGCCACTCGGCGGCCCGGTCGGCATCCGATCGGCTGGGGCAGCGCGCCACGACCTCGCGGCCGCCCTTGCGGGTCAGTCGGTCAACGGTGGCGACGATCGGCGCAGGGTCGACGACGAACAGCTCCGGGGACCAGGGCACCACCGGCCTGACCGCGCCCTTCCTGGTGTTGCAGGCCCGGTGTGCAAGCCGGTCGGTGCCCGGCTTCTTGCTCTTGGCTCCGGAGTCAACGCTGGGGCCCCGGTCGGAGTTCGCCGACGTCCCGGGGTCGACCGGTTCGTCGCACAGCCAGCAGCGCCAGCCGTCACGCGTACCGACCTGGTCGAGGGTGGCCATGGGCCGAAGGTACGGGTCGCCGGCCACGGGGTCGGCGCTGCCTCCCCTTCGTTCGAGCGCTTTCGGGGGCCCAAACAGTGACGTCCCTCAGGGGAAGTGCACTGGCGAAGGGGAGGGGGTGGGCGGGTCAGGCCAGGGAGAGGCCGACGGCGAGCAGGGCGCCGTACGCGAGCTGGAGCTTGCCGGTGTCTCGCAGCACCGGCACCAGGTCGCGGCCGAGCACCCCCCGGCGGACGAGCCCGACCGGCCCGCGGGCCAGCGGCGCGGCGAGCAGCGCGAGCAGCGTCCACGGTGACGTCGCGGCGAGCAGCAAGGCGACGACGAAGGCGGTCGCGACCAGACCCGGGTAGAGAAGCCGGCTGCGCCGGTCGCCGAGCACCACCGCCAGCGTGCGCTTGCCGCTGCCGATGTCGGTCGGGATGTCGCGCAGATTGTTGGTCACCAGGATGGCGCAGGCCAGGGCGCCGCACGCGACGCCGCCGCCGAGCGCCGCCCAGGTCAACCGCTCCGCCTGGACGTACGTCGTGCCGAGCACGGCGACCAGTCCGAAGAAGACGAAGACGGAAACCTCGCCGAAACCGCGGTAGCCGTAGGGGGACCGGCCGCCGGTGTATCCCCAGGCGGCGAGCAGCGCGGCCGCGCCCACGAGGAGGAGCCACCACGAGGCGAGGACGGCGAGGACGAACCCGGCAGCTGAGGCGACCCCGAACGCGAGCAACGCGGCCATGAGGACGGACCGCGGAGCGGAGGTGCCGGAACCCACGAGCCGCAACGGCCCGACCCGGTCGGCGTCGGTGCCGCGGATGCCATCGCTGTAGTCGTTCGCGTAGTTCACGCCGACCTGCAGGGCCATCGCCACGAGCAAAGCCAGCAGCGCCCGTCCCGGGTTGAAGCCGTCGGCTGCGGCGGCGGCGCCCGAGCCGATCAGCACCGGCGACAAGGCGGCCGGAAGGGTGCGTGGGCGGGCGCCCTCGGTCCACTGCGCCGCTGTCGTCATCGCCGTCCGTCCTCGTCCGTACCCCAGGCAACCAGGGCGGCTCGGTTGATCTTCCCGGACGGGAGCAGCGGAAGCGCGTCAACGAGACGCAGCTCACGCGGGGCCGCGACCCGCGATATCCGAGCGGCGACATGCGTGCGCGCCTGCCCGAGGGTGATTCCCGCGCCGGCGGGGACGATGAGCGCCACCACGCGCTGCCCCCAGTCATCGTCGGGCACACCGACGACTGCCACCTCGCGCACCCCCGGGTGCTCGGCGAGCGCGGCCTCCACCGCCAGCGGCGCGACCTTCTCACCGCCGGTCACTACAAGGTCGTCGGCCCGGCCCTCCACCACGACGCGGTCGCCGTCGAGCCTGCCGACGTCGCCGGTGAGGTACGTGCGGCCGTCGAAGGCCTGCGCCGTCAGGTCCGGCCGCAGCCGGTACCCGCGAGCGACCACGTCGCCGGTCAGGCGGATCCGCCTGTCGGCACCCACGGAGGCCGTCACCCCCGGCAGCGGCGTCCCGTCGTACACGCA
>JBKJQN010000055.1:0-100726 GCA_046593925.1 Mycobacteriales bacterium | reverse complement strand
GCCTTGCTGGCGATGTGGAACCCGCGCATCTTGCCGATCGCCAGGCCGTCCGGCCCCGGGAAGTGGAAGCGGATGGTCAGGTCATCGACGACCTCGGCGACCGACTCCTGCGGGAAGTTGATCCAGGTGCCCGGCGGGTGCGGGACCAGCCAGCGCTGCATCTCGTCGAAGTTGAGCTTGATGTCGTGCGCGGTGAACGCCTGGCCGTCCTGGAAGCGCACCCCGCTGCGGAGCCTGAGCTCGAGGGTCTTCTCGTCGAGCCATTCCGAGGACTCGGCCAGGGCGTAGACCACCCGGCCGTCCTCGTCGATCCGGATCGGCTCCTCCATCGTGTTCCAGGTGATGAACAGCCAGTTGAGCGGTGAGGGGTCCACGATGTGGACCGTGCCGGTAGGTGGTCTGGTTTCGGTCGGCGTCGCAGTCACGGACGCGTCTCCTCAGGGTCATCGGAGCAGGGCCGGCGGGCGCCGACCAGACCCAGACCGTACGACGCGGGTGTGAGTGCCGTCACCCCCTGCGGCAGGGGAGTCTGCAGGCTGGTCCCAGGGGCGCGGGCCGGGGCCTACGGTCGCGAGCGCGGACCAGCTACCGGTAGCGGGCCGAGGCGCTGGCGTACGCGGTGAACGAGGACGCGCACGAGAAGGACGTCCAGCCGGTGGAGTGCCGCGGGCCCGACGGCGACTGGCGCTGGGCCGGCTCGCCCCAGGGCTGACCCGCCGGTACCCCTGGGCTACCGGGCGACCTCGCGCAGCGACCCGTCGAGGCGGCGGGTCCAGCCGCGCCCGTCGAGGTGCTCGAGCAGGGGCACGGCGACCCGGCGGGTGGTGCCGAGCGCCTGCCGGGCCTGGCTGAGCGTGAACGGCTGCGGGAGCGCGGCGAGCACCCGCATCGCCCGGGCCGGTCCGTCGGGCAGCAGGACGAGGTCGGAGTCGCTGCTGGTGCGCAGCCGCAGCAGTCGACCCGCCGCGGCGGCGGCGGCCACCTCGCGGGGGCCGAGCCGCAGCTGCTGCAGCTCGAGCTCCTCGGGGGCGGCGAACGGCGCATCCCGGAGGCGCTGCTCGAGCTGCACGACGCCGGCCTCGGCCGGGCCGAGCGACACGACGGCGCCCGGCCGACGGACCCGGCCGGCGACCTGCTCGAGGCCCGCGGCCGGCACCAGCGGGCCGAGCAGCCGCAGGTCGGGGACGCCGACGGCGCGCCGGGCCGCCTCGGCCGGCAGCCAGGGCTCCAGCGGCGCGGCCCGGGCGTGCTCGTCGACGGCGGCCGCGAGCGCGGTCGTCCAGCCCTGCCAGGTCGGCTGCGCGACGACCCAGTCGCCCAGCACGACCACGGCCGGGTCGGGCTGCACCTGCACCCCGAGGGCCTCGAGCTCGGCACGACGCACGGCCCCCCGACGGGTCACCTCGGTCGCGAGGTCCGGCCGTCCGTCGGCGGTCGACAGGGCCGAGCCCCGCGCCCGGGCGGCCCCGCGCCGCCGCAGCTCGGGCGGGTCGGCATCGAGGACCAGCACGCCCGCGGCGACCGACTGCTGCCCCGGGTCGCGCAGCAGCGCACGGTCTCCGGCGCGCAGGGGCAACGGGTGCAGCAGCTGCAGGCGGGCGGTGTCGGCGTCGAGCGGGCGCAGCCGCACGGGCACCCCGGCCGACCCGACGTGCAGCACGAGCTCGGTCGGCAGGTCCTCCGGCACCGCCGACAGGCGCACGTCCAGGCTGCCCGCGTCGCGCCAGCCGCCGGGGGTGAGCAGCGCGTCGCCGCGCCCGACGTCCTCGCGCTCGACGCCGCGCAGGTTGACCGCGACGCGGGCGACGGAGGCGACCTGCTCGTACGTCGTGCCGAGGCTCTGCAGCCCGCGCACCCGCACCCGCCGGTCGCCGAGCGCGAGCTCGTCGCCGACCCGCAGCGTCCCGGCCCCGAGGGTGCCCGTCACGACGGTGCCGCTGCCGCGGACGGTGAACGCGCGGTCCACCCACAGCCGTACCGGCGCGTCGACGGCCGGTGCGGGCAGCCGCGCCACCAGCCGGTCGAGGGCGGCCCGCAGCGCCTCGACGCCCTCGCCCGTGCGTCCGGAGACTGCGACCGCCTCGACCCGCCCGAGGCTGCTGCCGGCCAGGTGGCCGAGTGCCTCCTCCATGGGCGCCGCGGGGTCGGCGAGGTCGCTTCGGGTGACCGCGAGCAGCCCGGTCGTCAGGCCCAGCGCATCGACGGCCGCGAGGTGCTCGGCGGACTGCCGGCGCCAGCCCTCGTCGGCCGCGACGACCATGAGCACCGCCGGCGCAGGCCCGAGCCCGGCGAGCATGTTGCCGATGAACCGCTGGTGGCCAGGTACGTCCACGAAGGCCAGCACCTCGCCGGACGGCAGCGGTGACCAGGCGTAGCCCAGGTCGATCGTCATACCGCGCCGGCGCTCCTCGGCCCAGCGGTCCGGCTCCATGCCGGTGAGCGCGCGCACCAGCGTGGACTTGCCGTGGTCGACGTGGCCGGCGGTGGCGACGACCCTCACGGCCGCGCCGCCGGTGCCTCGCCGGCCGACACCGCCTCGGCCGGCGCCGCCGGCACCGCATGGGTCAGCAGCGCGTCGTCGGCCTCGGGAACGCATCGCAGGTCCAGCAGGCAGCGGCCGCGTTTGACTGGCCCCACGACGCACGGGTCGCCGGAGCGCAGGACCTCGGCGCACGGCGCGGGCAGTGCCACGGCCCAGCCGGGCAGCGCGCGGCCGGGGAACACCACGACGAGCCGGCCCAGCCGGTCGGAGGCCGGTCCGGCGAGGAGCAGGGCGGGGACGAGCCCCGCGGCATCGGCCCCGAGGACCGCAGTGAGCACGTCCGGGGACAGGCCCAGCGTGTCGCGGTAGACGAGCAGCGGCGGGGTAGGGACGTTGGTGCCGGCGGCCACGGCGAACAGCGAGAACGCGGCCCTTCGCCAGGCCGTCTCACCCAGCTCGCGGACCGTCACCGGGGCAGTCTGCCCCGCCGCGCCGCGGCCCGGTCGCCTGCCCTCGCGGAGACAGGGGGAGGGCGGCCGGGCCGGGCAGCCGCGGCAGAACCGCGGGACCCGGCGGGGACGCGGTGCGTGCGACCGCCGTCGCTCCAGCGGTCGTCGTGCCGGCGGTTGTGAAGGCGGTCGTACGGGCGGTGGTCATGGCGTACCTCTGCTCCGGCCGGCGTGCCCACGCTGCTGTCGGGGCAGGTCGTCCCACCGGCGTTGCCGGGTGCGCCTACGGTGTCGACGCGGGCGCCGGGTCCGCCCACGACGAGGGAACCACATGGGCGACATCGCCACCACCGGGCTGCACCACCTGCGGCTGACCGTCACCGACCTGCAGCGGTCGCGAGCCTTCTACACCGAGGTGCTCGGCTTCGAGGTCGCCGCCGAGTCGCCCGGCGACCCGTCCGACCCGGCGGTGCGGGCCGACCCCGCGCAGCTGTATGGCGGGGTCGTGTTCGCCACCAACGGCATCCTGTTCGGGCTGCGGCCGGTGGCGCCGGGCGACGACGCCTTCGTCGCCGAGCGCGTTGGGCTCGACCACGTCAGCTTCGCGGTGGCCAGCCGCGCCGACCTCGACGACGCCGCCGCGAAGCTGCAGGCGCGTGGCATCGAGCACGGCGAGGTCAAGGAGCTGGCGAGCTTCGGCCTGGCGATCCTGTCGTTCAGCGACCCGGACGGTGTGCACCTCGAGCTCACCGCGCCGCTGTCCTGAGCTGGGAGCGGCGGCGTACGGTGCAGCGGACAGCCAGCGCCGGGTAGCCGGTGTACCCCTCGGGGCCGCCGGCGCAGAAGGCCGCGGCCGCGGCCGCGTTCGTCGACCTCGATGCCCTGACCCGGGATGACGACGCGCTGATGACCACGTCGCAGGACTGGTGGCCGGCTGGCTACGGGAACTACGGCCCTTCTTCATCCGGATGGCAGTGGCACAGCGCCGGCACCTACCGCACCAGCGACGGCCGTGGCGGCATGTATCGCCTCGCGCCCCGTAGCAGCTGGCCGGACAACGCGAACCCCGACAAGGCCCGGCCCGCCCTGGCCGGTCAAGCAGAAGCACGGCAGCACGCGCTCTCCTGGGCCGATCTGATCGTCTTCACAGGCAATCGCGGCCTCGACACGATGGGCCTCTGGCGGCCACGGCACGGCCGACCCCCTGCCGGTAGATCGGCGCGAAGCCCGAGGGGGCGCCGATGGAGGAGCAGGGCTTCGGCTGTCGCAACAGCTTCGGCAGCGGCACCATCACCAGCGGGATCGAGGTGACCTGGTCGGCCACGCCCACGAGGTGGAGCAACAGCTGTCTCGAGAACCTGTTCGGCTACGGGGGGGAGCTGACGAAGCGCCCGGCCGGGCCAGCCGGTGGCAGCCGAGGGCGGGACCGCGGCCAACACCGTGCCCGACCCCGAGCACCTGTCGCTCAGGCGCCCCCCGACGATGCTGACGACGGACATCGCGCTGCGGGTCGACCCGGTCTACGAGCAGAGCTCGCGGCGTTTCCTGGAGCACCCGGAGGAGTTCGCGAACGCCTTCGCCGCGCGTGCGCCGCGGCCGAGCGGGCCGCCAGGGACGCCGGTCATGACGCGCAGGTGCCCTTCGCGCCCGGCCGCACCCGCGCAGGACCAGACCGACGTGGAGTCCCTGGCCGCACTCGAGCCGACCTCGGACGGCTTCCGCAGCTGCCGCGGGAACGGTCACCGCCTGCCGCCAGCGAACCACCGGCAGGCCCCGCTGGGCGTCCTCACCTCGCGGCTCGGGTCGCTCAACAACGACATCTTCGTCAGAGTGCTCGACATGGGCACCGCGTGACCGACGGCGTCCGAGGAGACGCACGAGGGCCGTGACCGCGCCACCGGCGAGGTCCGGTGGACCGGGACCGGCGTCGACCTCGGGTCGAACTCCGAGCTGCAAGCGATCACGGAGGTCCAGGCCGGCGACGACGCGCAGGCCACGCTCGGCCGCTACGTCGTGGCGACGTGGGAGGAGGTCATGAACCTGGACCGCATCGACCTCGCCTGATCCAGTCCGAGGGCTGCCGACCGGAGTCAGCCAGCCATCCCCCGGGTCGCCTCCTCCAGCAGGTGCACCACCGAGCGGTACGACCGGCCGGTCTCGCGGCTGAGCCCGATCTCGCAGGTCCGGTTGCTGGAGACGTACGCGTCGTGCGGCTCGGTGGTCAGCTCGGCGGCCTCGTGCGCCAGCGCCGAGGCGGGCAGCTCCGGGTGCAGCCAGCCGCGGTCGCCGGCGAAGCCGCAGCAGCCGGCCGAGACCGGGTTGACGACGCGATCCGCGACCGCCCCCGCGAGCGCCTCGAGCGCCGGCACCGTGCCGAGGTGGTGCACCGAGCAGACCGCGTGGACGGCGACCGAGCCGAGCCGCCGGTCCACGACCAGGTGCGGGAGCAGCACCTGCGACAGGTAGTCGAGGCTGTCAAGGATCGTCACCGCCTCGTACCGCTCCCGGTCGGCCGGTGGCAGCAGCGGCCCGAGTCCCTTGAGCCCGAGCGTGCAGGAGCTGGCGTCCATGACGACCGGCAGCCGCCCGCCGTCGGACCACCGCCACATCGCCGCGGCTGTCCGGGAGGCCATCAGCGCGGCGCCGTCGTGGTAACCCTTGGACTGCCACGGTGTGGCGCAGCAGTGCCCGGCGACGTCCTCGGGCAGGTGCAGCACCTGACCGGCCCGGCCGGCGAGCGCGACCAGCGCCGCCGGCAGAGACGGCCCGGAGTCCGGCCCGAAGATCCGGTTGGTGCAGGACGGGAGGTAGACCGCGGTCGCCCCGACGGCGCTCGTACGGGGCAGCGCCGGCGCCGCCGGGGGCATGTGGCTGTCCCAGCGCGGCACCAGGTCGGCGTCGAGCGCGCGGCGCAGCAGGTCGGTGACGCCGACCAGCACCCGGTCACCCACCGTCCGGGCGGTGAACTTGCCGGCGCGGACGGCGGTGCGCGCGGCCCGCTCCACCGCCGCGTAGCGTCCGGCGACCTCGCGGGCGACCCGCTGCTCCCGGGCCGAGTGCTCTGCCGCGCGGAACTGCTTCATCATCGTGCCGGTGTTGATGCCGACCGGGCAGGCCCGCTCACACATCCCGTCGGCGGCGCAGGTCTGCACGGCCATGTACGGGTAGTCGCGCTCCAGCGACTCCAGAAGCGGCGACGGGGGCTGCCCGGGCACGTCCTGCCGGACCATCTCGCGCCGCAGGACGATGCGCTGGCGGGGTGTGGTCGTCAGCTCCCGGCTCGGGCAGACCGGCTCGCAGTAGCCGCACTCGATGCATCGGTCGGCCTCGGCCTCGATGGTCGGCACGGTCTTGAGGTGCTTGAGATGCGCCTGCGGGTCGTCGTTGAGCACCGAGCCGGGGTTGAGGATGCCGGCGGGGTCGCACAGCGCCTTGAGCCGCCACATGATGCCGACAGCCTGCGCCCCCCACTCGCGCTCGACGAACGGCGCGATGTTGCGGCCGGTCCCGTGCTCGCCCTTAAGCGCCCCGTCGTAGCGGCCCACCACGAGCTCGGCCAGGTCGGCCATGAAGCGGGCGTAGCGGTCGACCTCCGCGGGCTCGTTCAGCGCGGGCGTGAGCAGGAAGTGCAGGTTGCCGTCCTTGGCGTGGCCGAACACCACCGCCTCGGGGTAGCCGTGCTCGGCGAACAGCCCGGCCAGGCCGACGACGGCGTCCGCCAGGCGCTCGACCGGGAACGTCACGTCCTCCAGCAGCACCGAGGTGCCGGTGGGCCGGGCGGCGCCGACCGAGGTGAACAGGCCGCTGCGGACCGACCAGTACTGCGTCTGGCGGCCCGCGTCGCGGGTGAACTCGCCGGGTACGACGAGATCGAACGTCTCCACCAGCGCCTGCGCCCCCGCCTCGAGCCCGGCCAGCGCGTCCCGGTCGGCGGTGGCGAGGTCGACCAGCAGCGCGGCTGCCCCGTCCGGCAGGTCCGGCAGGTAGGCCGGGACGCCTGGCAGACGCTCGACGGCGCGCAATGACGGCCGGTCCAGCAGCTCGACCGCCGTCGCCCCCGCCTCCCGAAGCGGAACAATCGCGGCACCGGCGGCATGCAGGCTGGGAAAGACCAGCAGCCCGGTGGTCTTGTGCGGCAGCACCGGCACGGTGTCGAGGACGGCCTCGGCGACGAACGCGAGGGTGCCCTCCGAGCCGACGAGCAGGTGCGTGAACATGTCCAGCGGTTCGGCGAAGTCGACGAGGGCGTTGAGCGAGTAGCCGGTGGTGTTCTTGCGGGTGTACTTGTCGCGGATGCGCTGCAGCAGGTCGGGGTCGGCGTGCACCTGCTCGCGCAGCGCGCGCAGACCCGCGACCAGCTCGGGCTCGGCGGCCGCGAACGCCTCGGCCGCCCCGGGAGCGGCCGAGTCCACGACCGTGCCGGACGGCAGCACGAACGTCAGCGAGGCCAATGTCCGGTAGGCGTTCTGCTCGACCCCGCAGCACATGCCGCTGGAGTTGTTGGCGATGACGCCGCCGAGCGTGCAGGCCGAGATGCTCGCCGGATCCGGGCCGAGCTTGCGGCCGTGCGACGCCAGGGCCAGATTGACTCTGCTGGCGATCGTCCCCGGCCGCACCCGGACCCGCCGACCGCCGTCGTGCACCGTCAGCCCGCGCCAGTGGCGGGCGACCTCGACCAGGATGCCGTCGCTCTGGGCCTGCCCCGACAGGCTGGTCCCGGCGGCCCGGAAGGTCATGGGCACGCCGCTGCGCCGGGCGTACCCGAACAGCGCCCGAATCTCGTCGACGCCGTCGGCGAGCACGACCGCCTTGGGAAGCATCCGGTAGACGCTGGCGTCGGAGGCATACATCACCAGCTCCACCGGCCGGGTGAGCACCCGCGCCGGCGCGACGAGGCGCTCGAGGTCGCGGCGCAGGCCGTCGGGGGTGCCGGCCGCCGCCCCGTCCGGTCCGCTGGCCGCGAGCAGCTCTCTCGCCGTCGGCGACGCGGCCGGGCCGGCCGTCGCGCTGGCGGATCCCTCGCCCGCGGCGACGGCGGTCTGCAGCGTGGTGTTGACGGCGTCCACCGGCCACTCCTCCCCTACGCGCCGGTCAGCCGGCGGCGCGTCTGGACGGTACGCCTGCGGGCCGGGGTCGGCAGGCGGGCGCCGGTCAGGACGCGGCGTCCACCTGCATCTCACCGAGCAGCGACCAGGCCACGCCGGGCACCTCGAAGTTCACGATCTGCGGCGTCGAGGCGAGGTAGGGCGGCAGCTCGCGCTGTGCATCCTTGAAGTGCGGCGACTGCACGTGCGCCCCGCCCGCCTCGCCATCGCGGAAGGCCTCGACCAAGACGTACTCGGACGGGTTGTCCACGGCCCGGGACCACTCGAACCACAGGCAGCCGGACTCCGCGCGGGTGGCCTGGGTGAACGGCGCCGACAACTGTGGCCACCGGTCGGCGTGCTCCGGCTTCACGCTGAATTTCGCGGTGATGAAGATCATCAATCTCTCCTGGGGCAGCGGGTCTGGATACGTGAGCAGGAGGATGCCACTCGCGCGCAAGGACCTCGACGGTTTGCCCGTACAGGAAGCAGCTGTGCGGGCCCGGCCGCTGAGTGCCGACCGGCGCGGCCGAGCGGTTGTCCCGGCCGAACGCGCCGCGCACTGCCTCTGACAGCGGGTCGCCGGCGGCGGCGAGCGTCACGGCGCCGACAACCCGAGGCGGGCCGACAGGGCAGGGTCGGCGATGATCGCCTGCCAGAACGCCGCCTGCCAGGTCCGGTGGCCCCGGTTGTTGGGGTGGAACCAGTCGGCGGCGTAGCTGGTTCCCATTGCCCGCCAGCCCTGCGCCCGCATCTTCTCGTGCAACAGCGCCACGACCAGCTCGCGACGGCCCGCCAGGTCGCGCAGCACTGCGGCTGCTGCGGCGGCGTCGCGCTCGAAGTGCCCGTGCATGAAGTAGGGGATGTCCGCGATGACGGTTGGCCCGACCGGCAGGCCCGCCACCAGGGCGGTCAGCGCGGCCGCGCACCCGTCGGCGTCGTAGCGCCACAGGTCGTTGCCCCCGACCGCGACGGTCACCAGGTCCGGCCTTGGCAGCCGCGCGAGCGCAGGTAGCTGCTCACGGACGACGTCGACGATGTGCGCGCCGCTGACGGAGAGGTTCACGAGCCGCACCGGCCGGCCGCTGGCCCGCTCGAGGGCGGCGGCGAGCAGTCCGACGTAGCCGTGGCCGGGGCTGCTGGCGCCGATGCCCTGCGCCGCGCTGTCACCGAGCGCGACGTACAGCAGCCCACCGTCCGCACCGTCCGCACATTGCGAGCCTCGCCAGACCGCGGCGTACCGGTCGACCGAGCGCCGCAGCCGCCACAGCCGGCCCAGCCAGGCCAGGACCACGACGCCGAGCGCCACACCGCCGACCAGCGCGCCGCCGCCGCCGATCCGGCCCGGCTTCACGCCGCGGACACGCGGACGGTGTGGTGTCCGGTGGCCCCGTCGGGCAGGACCGCACGCAGCTCGGCGGGCTGCACCTGGCCGCGGCCGTCGGTGGCGCGGACCGCGATCGTGTGTTGCCCCGGGGGCAGATTCAGCTCTACCGACCAGGACCGCCAGGCATCGGGCCCGAGGACGTCCGGGTCGAGCGTCGCCGCAGTCCAGGCGTCGCCGTCGACCTGCAGCTCGGCGGTTCGGACCCCCCGGTGGGGGGCCCACGCCATCCCGGCGACCCGCACCGGCCCGGCGGCCACCGCGGCGCCGGTGCGGGGCACGTCGATCCTGCTCTGCGTGCGGAACTCGGCGTACGGGGCGTAGCCGCGCCGCACCCAGTACGGCCGGTAGCTGTCGTCGACGAGCTGGATCTCGCCGAGCCACTTGACCGCGGACTCGTAGCCGTACAGGCCGGGGACGACGAGCCGGGCCGGGAACCCGTGGTCGGGGGGCAGGACGCGGCCGTTCATGCCCAGCGCAACCAGGGCGTCGCGGCCGTCGAGGGCCAGTGCGACCGGAAAGGCGCCGGTGTAGCCGTCGACGCTGCGACCGACGAGCTGGGTCGCCGGCGGCTGCACCCCGGCCAACCGCAGCAGGTCGGCCAGCAGCACGCCCTGCCACAGCACGGTGCCGACCAGGTCGCCGCCGACGTCGTTCCCGACACAGCCCAAGGTGATCCACGCCTCGACCTGCGGCATCCGGAGCAGGTCGGCGTAGTTGAACGTCAGCGGCCGGTCGACCAGCCCGGACAGGGTCAGCTGCCAGCTGTCCGGATCGACTGCCGGGGTGCCCAGTGCCGTGTCGATCCGGTACAGCGCCGCGTTGGTCGTCACCAGCGCGGTACGCCCCGGGACCGGGGTCGACGCGGGAGGCCGGACGGCTCGTCGCCCGGCGACCGGGAGCACTCCCCGGACCCGGGACAGCGCCCTTGCGCCCAGGACGTTCCCGGCGGCGACCGCCGCCCCGGCCAGCGTCACGACCCCTACCGCACGGGTCAGGAACAACCGGCGGGTGGGGACGGCCGGCTCGGGACCCGCCGGCCCGGGCAGGCGCCGGGCACCGGCTGGCCGGCCCGGCGGAGCCAGCAGGTCCAGCGCAAGGAAGCCGACCAGGGCGGCACCGGCCGCGAGCAGGACAGCAGCAGGGACGGTCGTCCCGGGGACCGCGGCGACCGCCGTCGCGCCGACCGCCCACAACCCCCCGATCGCGGCGGCGGCCCAACCCCGGTGGCTCCGGCTCAGCAGGCCGACGGCGCCACCGACGGCCAGAACCACGAGGACGGTGCCGGCCGTCAGCAGTGGCTTGTCGGCGGTCCCGAGCGTTCCGATAGCGGTTTCCCGCAGACGGCCGGGGGCGCGGTCGATGACCTGCCGACCGACCGCGTCGACCGGGTCGGCCACCCCGTCCAGCACGGCGCCGCCGAGCCTGCCGACCGCCAGGCTCGCGCCGGCGGCGAGCACCCCGGCGAAGCCCGCCCGCCCGCGCCCGAGCCGGGCTGCCGACGGCGCCGGCCCGCCCGGTCGGGTGGGCCGGTCCCTACGCGCGATCAGGCGCCCGTGAGGAGCCCGGCCATCTCGGCGATCTCCTTCTGCTGCGCGGCGACGATCGAGGCCGCGAGCTCCTTGGCCTGCGGGTTGGCGCCCTGCGCGATCTCGGTCTGCGCCATCTGGACCGCGGAGGTGTGGTGGGCCGTCATCCGCGTCAGGAACTCCTTGTCGAACGCGGACCTGGTCCGGGCCCTGAGCGCGTCCATGTCATCGCCCGACGACATCCCGCCACCCATGCCGCCCATCCCGGTCGTCGCCCCGGCGTCGGTGTTCAGGGTGATCTTCCAGGCGGCAGCCATCGCCTTCATCTTCTCGATCTCGGGGCCCTGCGCGGCCGAGATCCGGTTGGCGAGGTCCTTGACCTGCGCGCTGCCGCCCTGGCCGGCGGCGAGCTGGGCCATGGCGACCGCGCCGGAGTGGTGCGGCGCCATGTCGTTGATGAAGGTGACGTCGGCGTCGTTGTGGGTGGCGTCGATGCGCTGGCCGGTCGAGCTGCCGGTCGTCGACGAGGACGGGGAGGAGGCAGCGGTGGACGAGTCCTTGCTGCTGCCGCACGCCGTGAGGACGAGCGCGAGCGCACCACCCACGGCCAGAGCAGCAACGGGACGGCGGGTGGTCAGGGTGGTCAGAATGGTGCGCATGTGGTGCTCCAAAGGGTCCTGCGGATGGGGGAGGCGTGCCGATCCCCGGCCTCTGCTGGGCCGGGGCGGCGCCGCTACGTCCGCAGGACGCAGAGTTGTGCGAGAAGTTGTCTGGGGGGACCGCGGCCGAGCGGGACGCTGGTGTGCCCGGCGCTGTTCGCGGCCGGCGCGTGCAGGAGACGGGGGACGCCGCCTAGGGCGGCCGGCGCCGCGAGCAGGACCAGGCCGAGCAGGACGGCCAGACACGCTGTCTGAACGCCCGACCCCGGTGCGACCGCCGGGGAGGCAGCCGCGGTTGCGGCGTCAAGGGGCGCGGGCACGGTGCCGGTATGGGGCACCGCGCCACCGTGAGCCGGCGCCCTACCCGCCATCAGGTTCACGTCCGGCATCAGGTTCACGCCCGCCGCGGCGGGCTCACCGGCCGTGGCCGACACCGCGGGCTGACCGCCAGCCTCCGCGGCACCGGCCATGGCCATGTGGTTGCCGCCGCCCACGGCGTGCATCGCGAGAACGCCGGCCAGGACCAGCAGCACACCGAGCCGGCGCAACCCGGTCAGCCCGGTCGCAGGCGGGGGGCGGCGTGGCACCGTTGTCACTGCCCACCTGTCCTTCGCCTGCATCGGTCGCGCAGCCGTGCGCCCGCACGGTCATGGTGCGCCCACCCGGGTGGGCGTGCCTGTCCTCGCCGGCTCGTCATTCCGCCTCGCCGGCCGGAGCGTGTCGTGACAGCTCGACCAGGGCGCGCAGGCAGTGGTCGCGCAGCGGCTCGGGGAAGCCATCCGACAGTCGGTAGTAGACGACCCGGCCGTCCTTACGGGTGCTGACCAGCCCGGCGGTGCGCAGCAGCCGCAGGCCGTAGCCCACGGAGTCCTCGGTAGCCTCCAGCGCGAGCGACAGGTCCCCCACGCAGAGCTCCTGGACCAGGTCCAGCGCGTAGAGGATCCGGGCCCGTACGGGGTCTGCGAGCAGCCCGAGCAGGCCAGCGAGCCGGCCGGCCTCCTCGGCGTCGATCAGCCGCTCGCGGGCGGCCGCTACGCGCGCGGGGTCGACCGGGTGCTCGTGGTCCAGCTTGCTGGCAGGTGTTCCGGCGGGCATGCGGCTCCTGGCGTTGCGTCCTGGTCGGTCAGTGCGTGGTCGGTCAGTGGGTGGTGTGCTGTGCGCCGGTGGCCTGCAGGTAGGTGTCGGGGGCGGCGGTGAACGCCTTCGCGCAGCCCGGCCCGCAGAACACGTACCGGGAGCCGCCGGCGGTGGCGGTGGCGCCGGGGTGGGCGACGTCGACGGTCATCCCGCAGACCGGGTCGCGGGCCTCGGTCAGGTGCGCGAGGGGGTCTGCGGTGAAGGCAGCCTGGCAGCCGGTGGAGCAGAACGCGTACGTCTCCCCGGCGTAGTCGGCGTGCCCGGCCGCCGTCGCCGGGTCGACAGTCATCCCGCACACCGGGTCGATCGCGCCGGCCCGCGCCTCGTGCCGGCTGTCGCCGTCGTCGTGGCCGCCCATCGGCTCGCTGGCGCCGGTTCCCGCGTACCGGGCCGGGTCCTTGGCGAACCTGTCGGAGCAGCGGTCGGAGCAGAAGTAGATGGTCTGCCCGTCGTGGCGGGTGGTGGCGGGGGCGTTGCCGCGCTCGACCTGCATCCCGCAGACCGGGTCCTTGGCGTACTGCCCGCCGCCCCCGAGGCGCTCGCGGTTCCGGTAGGCCCAGTAGACGACGGCCCCGAGCCCGAGGAACACGATGTTGAGCCAGGTCGTGTAGTTCCAGGAGAAGCCGGTCATGACGACCTCTGCCCTGCGGTGCGGGAACGAGATGCGGACCGCGCGGAAGAGCAGGTCGACCAGCAGGCCGGCGGTGCTCATGACCGCCCAGAAGGAGAAGAACAGGCGCAGAGCGAGCCTGCGGCCGTAGAACTTGCCGTAGATGACCACGAGCGGCAGGGCGATGAGGTCGGCGAAGATGAACGCGACGGTGCCGCCAAAACTGATCCCGCCGTCGTACAGCGCGGCGGCGAGCGGGACGTTCCCGATCGAGCAGACGAAGCTGATGAACGCGATGAACGGCCCGACTATCACGTTCTCCAGGTCGGTCGCGATCCCGTGCCCGGACAGGAAGATCGTGCTGTATATCGAGGCGGGGACGGCGACGGCAAGAAACCCGGCGACGAGGTAGCCGATGACGAGCTCGCGGCGCAGCATTGTCAGGTCTGAGACCGTGTAACTGGCCGCGTCGGCCCAGCCGGCCTTGCTGCGCAGCCGCTCGCGGAAGGGCTTGGCCTCCGGAGCTCTGTCGGTGCCCATGTCGCCGTGGTGCTCGTGTCCGGCGGCGCCGCCCGCCGCGGTGCTGTTGAGGCGCTCGCGGGCCTGCTCGATCTCCAGGCGGGGGAGGATCCGGGGGGCGAGGAGCACGAACAAGGCGATCATGATGGCACCGCCGACGAACTCAGCGGCCGCGAACTGCCAGCCCATCAGCAGCCACAGGATGATCCCGAGCTCGAGCACGAGGTTGGTGCTGGCGAACATGAAGACCATCGAGGTGGTGAAGTCCGCGCCGCGTTGGAACAGCGACTTCGCCAGCGCGCTGGCGGCGTAGGAGCACGACGAACTCGCAGCGCCCCACAGGCTGGTCTTCACGATGGTGCGGGGCCGGTGGTCGCCCATCGCCCGCTGCATCTCGTCGCGGGACACGAACGCCTGCACCGCACCGGACAACGTGAACCCCAGGATCAGCGCCCACAGGGTCGCCCAGAACATGAAGAAGCCCTCGGACAGGCTGTTCCCGATAGTGTCCAGCGCGCTCAACTGGTCCTCCTCGACCGGTGCGTCCGGTGACGCGCCATCGCTGCGGCGAGCTCCCGGATCACGAACGCCAGCCGGCCGCCTGGGCCGCTGTCGCAGCCCGGGACGCCGGCCACCTCGATCCGGCAGGCCTGCCGCGTGCGTGCGGTGTCAGGTACTTCCACATTTTCCTCCTTGCGCAGTGCACCGTACAACCGTGTGGCCTTGCGGACATTCCGGTCCGGAGGGTGCTCGGTGGCCGGAGGCGTACGACCACCGGATCGGGACTTTTGGCCCTGCAGCCGTGAGCTGGCCGCGCATAGGGTCGACGTGGGCCCCGACGACCAGCCAGCCCACTGGCCAGCGTGGCGGGCCGTCAGCCCGGGAGCTGGTTCGGATGAACCACCACAAGCACTCGTACCTGATGCTCGGTCTGCTCGTGGTCGGGGCCGCCCTGTTCTTCTCCGGCGCGGTCGGGGGCGGTGCGCTGTTCCTGCTCTGGCCGCTCGCCTGCATGGGCATGATGTTCATGATGATGCGGGGGATGTCGGGGATGCAGAACAGGCCGAGCCACACCCATGCCGGTGCCTCGGACCACCCGCACGACGACGGCCTGACTCGCTCGGACCGGTGAGGGTGACGCGCACAGCGCGCCGGCGGCCGGTCCCGGACCCGCACGCCCTGACGGCCACCGCGAACAGTTTCCCGCTGGTCCCGCCCGGTCGGCGCTCCGGGCACGTCCGGTCGGTGTACGAACATGCCGCGGTCGGCTACGACCGCTACTACCGGCGGCTGTGGCTCGCCGCCGCCGGCGGCACCGCCGAGCAGGCGATGCTCGCCGCGGTCGTGCCTGCGCTGTCCTCCCGGCACGACGCGCGGGTGCTGGACGCGGGGGCCGGTACCGGCGCCCTGTCCCGCCAGCTGCAGGGCAGCGTCCCCGGGCTGCACCCCGTCCTGGTCGACCTGTCGCCGGCGATGCTCGCCCGCGCCGACGACCTGCACGACCCTCGTGCCGTGGTCACCCTCGACGCGCTGCCCTTCGGCGACGACACCTTCGACGTGGTGATGTGCGGCTGGGTGATCGAGACCGTCGACGACCCCGCGGTTGTCGTCACCGAGCTGCTGCGCGTCCTACGCCCGGACGGCCTGCTCGCCTACTCCTTCTGCTCCCGGCCGACCAGCCGTCGCGATCGGTGGCGCACCGGTCCGCTCCGCGCGATCGTGCACTCCGTGTTCGCCGGGCACTTCCTCGCCGAGGAGCAGACCCCTTTCCACGACTGCGGCAGGTCCAGCCGCCGCACCTTCGCCGGAGGCGTCGTCACCGTCATCACCCTCGGCAAGTGCTGCACGGTGAGGTAACCCGGCACCCGCACGGTGCTGCCCCGTCGAGCACTCCCGGATCGTGGCAACGGCCTGCGGTCGGTCGAGTAGGTGACCGGTCGGCTCACCAGCGGCCGGGCGGCTCTGACCGGCACCTGGTTCGGTCTGCTCTTCGGGTTCCTGCTCGGGCTGTTCAGTTCCGGCTCCGCCGGCTTCGGGACCCTGGTGGGGAGCGTCGTGTCAGGCGCGGCCTGTTGGGCGATGTTCGCGTTCCTGGCACGCAAGGCCACCCGGGGGCGCCATGACTTCACCAGGGTCGACCCTGTGGAGGCCGAGCAGTACGACGTGACCGTCGAGACCGACGACGCGATCCGGCATCGGACGCCGTGCGCCGCGCCAAGGCTCCCCGCGGCAGCGCCGGTCAGCGCGTCGTCACCGCCGACCCGATCGCCGGACCGGCCACGCTGGACCTGGGAGGCCCGCCCCCGGGGCTAGCCGGATGACGCTGGACCGCCGGGGGGTGGGCCTGCCGCACGTTGTGGAGGCGCTCGTCGCGGACGCCGGGCAGGAGTACCTGCGTGCGGTCCTGCCGCCGCTGACAGGGGAAGGGACAGCGCGCGGCGTCGTAGTCCGGTCCGACTCCCCGGGTCGCTGACTGAGCGGCGGGGTCACATCGGCGTTCCGGGCGGACGCGGATCGGCGACAGGTACAGGGCAACACCCATGAGGTGCTGGCCGCCGCAGTCGCGGCCGGCGATGTCGCCCCCACGACGCCGACCGGGACGCCCGGGTGCCCCGGGACGGTGCCACGGCCCGCGAACGGTCGCTCGCTGACGACTTCGACGGTCTGAAGACCAGGACCGACAGGACCGACAGGACCGACCGGACCTGGGGCCGGCGGCCGGCGAGCTCGACCGACTGCAGGGACAGCGCACCGACGAGATCGCCAGGCTGGAGGCGGCCCTGGTCGCCGCCGAGCAGGCCGCCCGCGAGGCACCGTCCCGGCCAGCGCGTTTCTCCCGCTGTCCTACGCACTCGGCCACCTGCTGCGTGCGGACGCCGCCGAGGCGTTCAACCGGCTCACCGAGGCGAGCAAGGCCGCCCGGGGCGCCGCGGTCTTTGTCCCGCCGGGACGTCAGCCCAGGGCAGGACGCAGGGCCAACACGAGTCCGGCGCCGAGCCCGAGTGCGACGGAGGCGACGGCTGCGGTGACCGCGCACGTGCCGGCGACAGCCCCGACGCGGGTGGTTGGGAGCCCGGCCCCGCCGGCCCGGTCGAAGGCGGGCGCCAGCCATCGGAGGTAGTAGAACAGGCTCGCGACGGTGTTCACGGCGGCGACCGCGACGAGCCAGCCGAGGCCGCCGTCGAGGGCCGCAGCGAAGACGGTGAGCTTGCCGGCGAACACCGCCGTGGGCGGGGTGCCGACGAGGCCGAGCAGGAGCACCAGCAGCGACAGGGCGAGCCACGGCCGCCGGGCGACGAGCCCCCGGTAGTGCTCCAGGGAGGTCCGCTCCGGCAGAGCGGCGGTGACGGCGAACGCGCCGAGGTTCGTGACCGCGTAGCCGGCGAGGTACAGCGCCAGCGACGGCAGCGCGAGGTCGACGCGGCCGGCAACGGCGACCGCCATGAGCAGGTAGCCCGACTGGCTGACGGTCGACCAGCCGAGCAGCCGTCGCGGGCTGGTCTGCCCGAACGCGGCGAGGTTGCCCAGGGTCATGGTGACTGCGGCGAGCACCGCCACCAGGAGCGGCCAGTCGACCACGCTGACGGGGACGGCCGACAGGACCCGGTAGGCGGCGAGCACGCCGCCGACCTTCGGGACGGTCGTCAGCAGGGCAGCCGCGCCGGCCCGGGAGCCCTGCGCGGCGTCCGGGACCCAGAAGTGCCCGGGGACGGCGCCGGCTTTGAACATGAGCCCGGCGAGGAGCGCGACCACGCCGACGGCGACCGCGGGACGGGGTGTGCCGGCGAGGCCGGCGGTCAGGAGCCGGTAGCCGGTGCCGCCGACGACGCCGGACAGGACCACGACGCCGGTGAGCATCGCGACGCCGAGGAACGCCCCGAGCAGGTACGTCTTCAGCGCCGCCTCCGTCCCGGCGCCGTCCCGGGCCGCCCCGGCGAGCGCGTACAAGGGCACGCTGGCGAGGAGGTACCCGACGGCCAGCAGCAGCAGGTCGTTGCCGCCCGCGAGCACGTCGGTGCCGAGCACGGCGAACAGCACGAGCACGTAGTGCTCGCTCTCGCGCGCGTCGCCGGCGATCTCGTCGCTCATGATGCCCAGGACGAGCAGGCCGGAGAGCGCGACCACGAGCCGCGCGGTGCCGGTGAGTCCGTCCGCGGCGAACGTGTCGTCGTAGACGAGCTGGTCCGGGCCGGCGAGCGCCACGGCCGCGAGCGCGGCCGACCCCAGCAGGACCCCCGCGGCCGCCAGTCGGGCGACCCACTGCCGCCGCCGGGGCAGGAAGCTGCCGAGCAGGAGCGTCGCGACGGCGCCGAGCAGCAGGACGAGCTCGGGCAGGAGCGCGCCCGGGTCCTGGTTCACCCGCCCGCCCGGCTGCGCCGGGTCACCGGGCGACCAGGTCGACGACGGTGTGGGCCGCGGGCTCGACCACGTCGAGCAGCGGCCGGGGCAGCACCCCGACGAGCAGGGAGAGCAGCAGCAGCGGGACGACGGCGGCGAGCTCGCTGGGCCGCAGGTCGGTGACGGACCTTGTGCTCGGCCCCGGGCCGCCGAGCAGGAGCCGGTTGATCGCCCACAGGAAGAGCGCGGCGGTGACGAGCAGCCCCAGGAGCGCGACGACGACGCCGACGGGCGTGGAGCCGAGCGACCCGGCGAGGACCTGGAACTCGGCGAGGAACCCGGACAGGCCGGGCAGCCCGAGGCTCGCGAAGGAGGCGACGGCAAACAGCGCGGCGAAGCGCGGGGCCTTGCCCGCGAGCCCGCCGTACGCGTCGAGGTCGTACGTCCCGGCACGGTCCTGGAGCACGCCTGCGAGCAGGAACAGCGCACCGGTGACGAGACCGTGGCTGACCATCTGCGTCACGGCGCCGGAGACCGCGACCGACCGGGCCTGCGCGTCGCTGCCGCCGGTCAGGCCGGCGGCTCCGACCGCGAGCAGGACGTAGCCCATGTGGGACACCGAAGTGTACGCAATCATCCGCTTGAGGTTCGCCTGGGCGAGGGCGACGAGCGCGCCGTACAGGATGCTCACGACGCCGACGACGACTGCGACGACGGCCCAGGACCGCCAGGCGTCCGGCAGCATCGGCATCGCGATCCGGACGAAGCCGTAGGTGCCCATCTTCAGCAGTACCCCGGCGAGGACCGCCGAGCCGACGGCGGGCGCGTCGGTGTGCGCGGGCGGCAGCCACGTGTGGAACGGCACGGTCGGCGTCTTGACCGCCAGGCCGATCCCGATCGCGAGGAGCGCGAGTCCGCCGGCGAGCGGCTTGCCCTGCAGCGGCGGGGCCTTCGCCAGCTCGACCATGTCGAACGTGTGCGGGTTGCTGGCCGCGAACAGGGCGAGGAAGCCGACGAGCAGCGCGAGGCTCCCGAGGAACGTGTAGAGGAAGAACTTCAGGGCCGACCGGGCGGCGTTCCCGTGCCCCCACCCGGCGATCACGAAGTACATGCCGACGATCGACAGGTCGAAGAAGACGAAGAACAGGACCAGGTCGAGGCTGGCGAACACGCCCAGGCATGACGTCTCCAGGAACAGCAGCAGCGCGGCGAGGTTGCGCGGCCGCTTCGTCTCGCGCAGCGCGTAGATCGCACACGCGAGGAACAGCCCGGCCGTGAGCGCGACGAGCGGGAGCGACAGCCCGTCGAGCCCGACGTGGTAGCTGCTGCCGACCGAGGGGATCCAGCTCAGCCGACGTTCGTAGGCGATGCCGTCGGTGAGACCCGGACCGCCGTTGTAGGCGGCCCACAGTCCGACGGCGAGCGCCAGCTCGATGGCGGTGACCACCACGAGGGCGACGCGTGCCGTCCGGTCCGGGAGCCGGGGCAGGCACAGCAGGCAGACCGCGGCGAGCAGCGGGAGGAAGATCAGCAGGTCGAGCACGCTCACCTCGTCGATCGGACGGTCAGGAGCAGGACGACGGCGCCGACGAGGACGGCCGCGGCCTGGCCGTAGTAGTGGTGGACCTGGCCGGTCTGCGGCAGCCGGGCGAGGTCCCCGAGACGCCGGGTACCGGCGGCGACGCGTCGGACCAGCCCGTCGACGTCGCGGTCGTCGAGGCGCTGCGCTCTCCTGGCCGCCCGGACGGTGCCCGCGGCGGCGCCCTCCACGGCGCCGTCCAGGACCCGGTCGTCGAACGTCGCGAGGGCGTGTGCGAGAGCGAGGACCGGGCGGACCGCGACCGCCCGGGTGGCGGCGTCGAGGTGGAACCAGTCGCGCGCGACGGGCAGACGGGCGGCGAGGGCGTCGCCGTGCCACCAGGCGGTGAGCAGGACGACGACGGCGAGCACCCCCGACACGACGAGCTCGACCGGTCCCGGGACGGGCCGGGTGACGTCGAGCAGCTCCGCGAACGCGCGTCCGCCGGGGCCGAGCACGAGCCCGGCCAGCAGCACCGCGCCGACGGCGAGCGGCACCAGCGGCAGCCAGGCCGTCGGCTCTACGTGCTCGCGCTCCCGGGTCGGTCGCAGGAGCGCGGCGAGCGCCCGGCCGGCGTAGGCGGCCGACAGTGCCGACCCGACGAGCCCGGCCGTGTACAGCGCGGGCGACCGGTCCAGGGCGGCCGACAGGACGGCGTCCTTACCGGTCCACAGCGCCAGCGGCGGCACCCCCGCGAGCGACAGCAGCCCTGCCACCGCCAGCGCCCCCACGGCCGGGGTGCGCCGGGCCGCCCCGGCCAGGCGCCCCAGATCACGGGTCCCGAGCAGGTGCAGCCACACGCCGGCCGCGAGGAACAGCAGGCTCTTCGTCGCGGCGTGCGCGACGAGCTGCGCGGCGCCGGCGCTGGTGCCCCCGACCCCGGCGGCGAGCACGACGAAGCCGAGCTGGCTGGCGGTGGACGCGGCCAGGAGCTGCTTGAGGTCGCGCTGGGCGAACGCGACGACTCCGAGCAGGACGGCTGTCAGGGCGCCGACCCAGGCGACGAGGTCGGGGGCCCAGCCGGTGGAGGCCAGCAGCGGGCCGGTCCGCAGGAGCAGGTAGCCGCCCATCGCGACCATCGCCGCGCTGTGCAGCAGCGCGCTGACCGGGCTCGGCCCGTCCATCGCCCGCGACAGCCAGGACGACACCGGGAGCTGCGCCGCTTTCCCCAGGCACGCGGTGACCACCCCCAGCGCCGCGAGGTCGCGCCAGCCGTCGGGGAGGGTCGCGAGCCCGGCCAGCGACAGGTCGCCGCCGCCGGCGAGGGCCGCTCCGGCCGCGACGTAAAGGCCGAGGTCCATCGCGCGGGTGGTCAGCAGGGCCGTCATGGCGGAGCCGGCGGCACGCGAGTCCCGCAGGTCATGGGCGATGAGGGCGTACGACGCGGCGCCCATCAGCTCCCAGCCGGCGAGCAGCGGCAGGAGCGAGCGGGCGACGAGGGTGAGCAGGACGGCCGCGAGGAACAGCAGCAGGCCCCCGCACAGGCGGGCCCGCCGGAGCCGCACCTGGGCCGGCGAGGCGGCGAGTACGCAGGCGGTGATCGCGCAGACCGTCACGGCGAGCGCAGCGCTGAGGCCGTCCATCCCGAGCGAGAGGCGCTCCCCGAGCAGGAACGGCGGGTCGGCGCGCAGCGGCGTCCCGGCGACCGCGAGGACCAGCCCGAGCAGCACCACCGCGACGACGGTCGCCGACCGGGCAGCCGAGCGGTCCGCACGGGGGCCGAGCAGCACGAGGCCGGCACCGGTCCCGGCGGGCAGCAGGAGCAGGACCCACAGGGCCGCGCTCACCCGCCCGTTCCCCGACGTGCGCTCACCCGGACAGCTCCGTGGCGCTGTCGGTCAGGTCGACGTCCTTGGCTCGGAAGATCGCGATCTGGACCGCGAACCCCAGCGCCATCTCGATCGTCATCACCACGACGACCACCAGGACGAGGACCTGGCCGTCCGGGCGCTGCGGGGCGACGTAGAACCAGAAGCCACCGGCGGCGACCACGAGCCCGTTGAGCATCAGTTCCAGGCCCATCATCAGCATCACGACGGACTGCTGGGACAGCGCCCCGTACAGCCCACCGCTCACCAGGGCGGCCGCGAGCACGAGCAGGGTTTGCAGGGTCACCGGCCGAGCCCCCCGCGCAGCGGGTCCCGGGACGGCCGGTCCAACAGGTCGTCGCCGAGCCGTTCGTAGCGGCCGCGGGGGGACGACAGGACCAGGGCGCTGACCATGGTCGCCAGGATGACCGCGCCGACCACGATCATCACGAGCATCTTCCCGCCCATGATCCCCTGGCCAGCCTGGCGGGTGACGTCGGCCGGGAGCGGCCCCTGCCGCTGCGGCCAGTCCACGAGCAGCGCGCCGCCCGCGAGAACGACGAAGGTCCCGACGGCGACCGTCATCGCCCGCGACTTGTCGTGGACCATGGACATCGGCATCAGCCCCGCCGGGTTCATCATAAACATGACCATAAACACGGCCATGACGCCCATCTCCATCACCATCATCACGACGACGACGAGACCGAGGTAGTCCAGGTCAAGCAGCAGCAGGACCGCACCGACGGCCACGAAGCTCAGCGCCAGCAGCCACGTCGCCCGCGCCATCGAGTCGACGCGGAACACTGCGACGCCGCTCGCGACGGCGACGAGCGCGAGCACCGCGAACAGGACGTCGGTCACGGGGCCTCCACGAGCACGAGGACGCTGGTTAGCAGGACCTGCAGCAGCGTCAGGGGGATCAGCACGACCCAGCCGATCTCGGTGAACCGGTCGGGTCGGACCGTCGGGAGCCGGCGCCGGACGAACACGAGCGCGAACAGCACCGCGACGGTCTTGAGCAGCTGCCACACCGGACCGGGCAGGACCGGACCGGCGTCGCCGCCGAGGAACAGCGGGACGCTGAACGCGGCCCCGGCCGCGAGCAGCGCGTACCGGCCGGCCAGCAGCACGAGCCGGTCCGCCCCGGACACCTCCGACAGCACCCCGCCGGCCACATCGCCGGCGGCCGGCGACGAGAACGGGCCCCAGAGCGAGAACGCGACGACGCACAGCAGAAACACGACGAAGGCGACCGGCATCTCGACGACGTTCCAGCGGTCCCGCTGGCTCTCGACGACCCGCTGCACGTCCAGGCTCGCCGCGGCCGTCGCCGGGGCCACCAGAGCGAACATGAGCGGGAGCTCGTAGGCGAGGGCCTGGGCGAGGAACCGGTAGCCGGCCACGAGCGACAGGACACCCGCCGCGCCCCAGCCGGCGAGCCAGACGCCCGCCCACAGCAGGACATCGACGGCGTTGAACCACACGACGCCCACCGGCAGGACGGCGACCGCACGGCCGTCCAGAGGGACGACCGCCGTCATGAGGCCGGCCGCGACCAGCAGGGCGCCGCCCCCGAACCGCCACAGCAGGGCGTCCGGGTCGCTCGTGGTCCGCCGTCGCTGCACGAGCAGGCGGGCTACCTCCGCCATCGGCTCCGTGACCGCTCCGCTGACCGGCCGGCCCGCGGTCCTCGCCACCAGGACCCGGTCTGTGCCCGCCGCCCCCAGGGCCAACAGCAGGAGCAGGAGCAGGGCCACCGGCGCGAGCAGGACATCAGCCACGGGCCGCCACCGGGACGCGCAGGTGCGGACCGAAGGCGCAGACGACCAGCGCGGCGGACCCCAGGTCCAGTCCCGTCACCGCCTCCGCAAGCGCCGCGAGGTCAGCCGGCTCCTCCAGCTCCAGGGCGCCGGCGCACCGGTCGAGCAGTCTGCCGAGGTGGTCGACCAGGTCGCCCTCGCCGGGACCGGGCAGGCCCCGTAGGGACCAGCGCAGGAGCCGGGCGCTCCGCACCCACCGCACGAGCACCTCGACCGGGACCCCTCCATCCCGTGCCCGCCAGGCCCGGGTCGCACCGTCCTGCCAGCCCGCCGCGGCCAACAGCGCGGCGAGGTCGTCCAGCGCCTGCCACTCCCGCTCCACCGGCTGCTCCGGACAGGCGTCGAGCAGCTCAGCCTCCGCGCAGGTGACCACGTCGCCCTGCAGCACCGTCGTCAGCCGCAGCCCGGCCGGCCACCCGGGCAGCACCGGCCCGAGAACCACGTGGAGGACGTCCAGCCGAAGACCGTCCCGGTCGTCCTCCCGGTCCGCCATCGCCAGCCCTCCCGGCAGGTCCATGTCCATGTCCATGTCCATGTCGGGCATCGCGTCCATGGTCGAGCTGCTGTCCGGGTCGGCCGCGTCGTCGGCCGCCGCAGGCCGAACAGCCATCCCGGCGTGAGGGTCCTGACCGGGGGACCGGTCCTCGCCCGGGTCCTTGCCGGCCTCGTCCCGGGCCGGCACGTCGTCCGCCCCGAGCGCGGGCGGGCGCCGCTCGCGGGCGTCAGCGGCCTGCTGCGGCAGGTCCGCGAGCTGGTCCCGTGCCGCGTCGAGGACGCGGGGGAGGTCCGCCGCGCTGACCGCGGAGGCCCAGGCCCGGGGGCCGGGCATCGCGTCCCACGCCGTGTCGACCGCCACCCGAACGCCCGGCCCCGCGGCGCCGCACACCAGGAGGATGTCGGCGTCGGCCGGCGAGGACGCCGTAGGCCAGCCGAGCCGTACGAGCGCAGTCTGCGCTGCCGCACGCACAGGACGCGCCCCGGGAACGGCGACGACCAGAACGTGAGGACGACGGACCGCCGCTGCGCGCAACCGCGCGGTCAGGCCCACCGGAAGGCGCCCTCGCGCCAGGCGTAGCCGATCCCGGCCACCAGGAGAGCAAGGAACCCGAACATCTCGATTACTGCGCTGCGCCCGAACTCCGCGACCACGAGCGTCCACGGGTACATGAACAGCATCTCCAGGTCGAACGCCAGAAACAGCAGGGCAACCGTGTAGAAGCGCGCGTGGAAGCGCGACAGGGGGTGCTCGACGGGGAGGGTCCCCCCGGTGAAGGGCGCGGCCCGGAGCGGAGCCCGATGGATCGTCAGAGCCGCGTTCAGCAGGTACGTCGCGCCTACCGCCCCGACGACGAGCACCAGCAGCGACAGGGCCCCCGTGTAGCCGTTCATCCGCACCTCCCGGTCAGCGCCTCGGTACCCGATACCCGTGCAGCCACGCTCACGTCCGCTGTGCTTGCGCTCGCCGCCCTACCCTCCTGCCGTCAGGGCGTGCTGCCGGCGGCCAGCGGGATCGCGGCAACGTCGTAGCCGAACGCCCAGAACAGGTTGCCCTTGACGGTGGTGAGCGTGCGGCGGGCCAGCCGGATCGCGTCGGCGGCTACCGTCAGTCACTGCGTACGAGCGTCAGGTCACTGGCCTGGATGGCGACGTCGCTGCCGGTGCCCATCGACAGGCCCAGGTCGGCATGCACGTGGTCGGGGTAGATGCCGACCTCGCGGGCGGCGGCGGCGACGGCGACGGTCGCGTTGTCGCCGGTCAGCAGGACGGGGATGAGCCCGAGCGCGCGCAGCCGCGTGATCGCCTCGGCACTGGTGGGCTTGACGGTGTCTGCGACCGACAGCACGCCCCGGGCCTCGCCGTCCCAGCTGACCGCCACAGCGGTCCGCCCGGCCCGCTGGGCCCGGTCGAGCGCCGCGGCGAGCTCCGCCGGCAGGACCTGGCTTCACTGCTCGAGCAGCCGCGCCGGCCGACGAGCACGGCGTGACCGTCGACCTGCGCGTACAGCGACCACGCGAAGGCCGACAGCGCGCCGACCGAGATGAGGGTGTCCATCGTGGCTACGCCGTGCCGCAGGTCGGTCCAGGCGGCCCGGTGAAACGGCAGCGCCCCCACACGACCACCGGCGCGGCCAGCGTGAGCGAGAGCCACTGCCACGCGTCCAACTGCAGCGCCGGCACCATCGCCATCGCGACGACCGGGACGGTGAGCATGAGGCTGACGAGCAGCCGTTCTCGCAGCGCGCGTGTGCCGTCCGGCTCCTGCGCCCGCTCGACCAGGCCTTTCCCCGGCTGACCAGGTTGGGGGTGTGGGGGTGCGCCGCGGAGTACCCCGCGGCCTTGACCGCGGCGAGCAGCTCCTCGGCCGCGACGCCCGCGGAGTAGGCGACCTTGGCCTTCTCGGTCGAGTAGTTGACGGTCGCCGTCACGCCGTCGAGGTTGTTGAGCTTGCGCTCGATCCGGTTCGCGCACGAGGCGCAGGCCATGCCGGTGATGGCCAGCTCGACCGAGGCGAGGTGGCCTGTCGCCGGTGCCGTGGTCGGGGCGGTGGCGGGGGTGGAGCTCATCTGCTTCTCCTCGCGGCGCGGGCGTGGTTGCCGGACGGGGTCCGGACGGGTGCTACGGGGTGTGCGCGGTGCCTGCGGCGAACAGGCCGAGGTCGACCGGGGTCCTGCGCATGAGCTTCAGGAGTGCGGCGGGGGTGGGGTCGCCATCAGGCGGTCAGGGTGTAGCCCGCCTCCTCGACGGCGGAGCGGACCACGGCCCCGTCGACGGGAGCGTCGCTGGTCACGGTCAGCAGACCGGAGCCGAGGTCGACCTCGACGGCAGCAACGCCTGCGACCTCGCCGACCTCTTCGCTCACGGAGGCGACGCAGTGGCTGCAGGTCATGCCGGACACGCTGTAGGTGCTGGTGGTCATCGGTGCTCCTCATCGGGTCCTGGTCGTGTCGGGCCTTCCGTCGGATCAGCTCCGGACGAGGCGGGCGATCGCGTCGGACGCCTCCTTGAGCTTGACCTCCTGCTCGGCCCCGCCCTCGCGGGCGGCGTTCACGACGCAGTGCGCCATGTGGTCGTCGAGCAGGTTGAGGGCGACCGACTGCAATGCCTTCGTGGCCGCCGACACCTGGGTGAGGATGTCGATGCAGTACTTGTCGTCCTCGACCATCTTGGCGATCCCGCGGACCTGGCCCTCGATGCGGCGTAGTCGCTTGAGGTGGTCGCCCTTGTTGTCGCTGTAGCCGTTCACCGCGCCCCCTCGTCGTTCTCGACACCATACCCCCCTACCGTACTCACGCCAGGCGCTTCCGGCCTCCAGGGCGGTGCGCTGCGACCAGCGTCGCGGCCTCGGCATCGGGCCGCGCCCTTCCCGCCCGGTACTCCCGGGGCCACCCCGGACGGAGGAGGCCGCCCCGGGTGGCAGGGGACCAATCTCAGGCCCTGACGGCGCCGTCGGCCGTACGTAGCGTCGGCCCAAGCCCGACGGCCGGCCAGACCACTGGCGCGCGGCGGGCCGCTGGCACAGCAGCTGGTCCGCATGAATCACCAGAAGCACCCGTGCGTGCCGCGAAGAGCTGCGGCACCGACGATCTCGGCCTCAGTGCCGAAAAGTTCAACGTGGGTTGGGTGGCTCGGTTCACCTCCCCCGCCACGGGGGCAAGCGTCCAGTTCGTGTCGCGTGACGCGACAGCACCCGAAAACTCGGTGATCTCCGTCCAGACGGACGACGTCGACGGCGCTTACGAAGAAGCTCGAGAACTCGGCTACGAGAACGTGCACCCGATCACGACAGAACCTTGGGGAGTAGGCCGGTTCCTCGGCCGCACCAGACGGCAGCGTCATCAACGTCGTGCGCCATCGAGACTGAGAGCGCGCCACGTGCGCCTCGCAACCGAATCCCTACCGGTTACGTGGTGACCCAGCAGACCTGAACAAGTCGTTCGAGGAGGCTCACGAGGAGCTGGATATGCCAGCTCTACGGTCACGTCGTCGATTGCCTGGAGGGCCGCGGGGCGAAGCGGCCAGTCGCATACACGGTGATGATGATCAGCATGACCAGCCCCGCCAGCACAGCCGCTGCCTCGGCTGCGTGCGCGACGCCCATGGCGCCTGCCAGCAGGCCGATCGCGCCTAGCGCGCACACGAGGCAGCCGAGCCAGAAGAACATCCGCTCCTTGAAGGCCCAGGCGAACGGGATGAAGTGCAACCCCACGACGGCGGCGATCAAGGCTGGCCGCAGTTCACCTCCACCTGCCGCGGTCAGCGCCCGCGACCCGAGGTTGATGAGGGCGAGCTCACCCGCGACACAGGCGACGTAGGTCGCCAAGGCGAGCCGGCTGGGACGCGCAATCGGGCCCAGCGCCACGGGCCGCACGTAGTGCGCCGACAGAGCAGCCAGGGCCAGGACCACCCCGGCCGTCCAGGCAGCTGTGGAGACGGCGGCACCGAGCGCGGAGGAGTAGCTCCCGATGAACACCAGACCGCCGATCAGACCGATGAGGCTCCCCCAACGTCGCGGGTCGACCGCCAGCGGAGGCTCGCCGACCTCGGGGCCGTAGCGTCGGGTGGCTGCCGGCCTTGCGGGCGGCTTCGGTGATCTTGGTCCTGTCATGGGCTGATTCTCGACCGCACCAGGTCCTGAGCGTGTTCCGGTAGCGGATCTTGTCGCAGGACGCACCGTCCTGGATGGCCCGGACAGATGCCCGGTGAAGGTAGGACAACCGGCGATATGCCTGCCGTCATCGCGATCAAGATCGGCTACGCCGGAGTCAGCACTGACGGCCGTGACCTGACCGCTCAGCGGCAAGCCCTCGCTGCCCTCGGCGTGCCGCCCGACCGCATCTACGTCGACCACGGCACCACCTGTGACTCGCAGCGGCAAGTGGCGTGGTTCCCGCAGCGCTAGCAAGTTCTGCTCGTGGTGTGCCAGGCGCGCAGCCATGATCGACCCGCCCCGGCTGACGATGCCGGTCTTGCGAGTGGGCGCCATCGGGACGTACCGCAGCGGCACCCCGGCGGGCACGATTGCGTAGTCGACGCCTTGCTCGAACTGCTCGATGAGGGTGTCGCGGTAGATCTCCCAGGTGAGGTCCTCGGCCTTGCCGCTGACCTTCTCGAGGGCGTGGTAGGTCGGGACGGCGCCGATCGGGACGGCGCTGTGGCGCAGGATCCACCCGCGGGTGGTGTGGATGTTGCGGCCGGTCGACGGGTCCACAACGGGCCGGTGCCCCAGCGGGTTGCCCAGGTCATCTTGTCGACCTCCTCCACGATGGAGGAGGCGACGGCGCTGTTACCGACGTTCGCGTTGATCCTCACGCGGAAGTTGCGGCCGATCGCCATTGGTTCGCTCTCGGGGCGGTTGACGTTCGCGCGCAGCACGGCCCGGCCGCGGGCGAGCTCGTCGCGAACGTGCTCGACGCTGACGCCCTCACCGTGGACACGACCGGTGATCCGCTGCGCCTCCTCGAGCGTGTCCTGGGTGAGCAGCGCGGTCAGCTCCTTGGCGGTGCGGGCGACCAGACCCTCGCCGCCGTAGCCGACCACGCCGAGTTGCCGCGCCGCCGAGACCGTCCGGGCCCGGGTGGCTCCGGACCAGGGCCGCGACGACTTGCTCGACTGCGTGGTCCTGCTCGACGTCACCAAGCCCGACGGGCTGACCGCGGTTCCCCGGCGCGCCCAGGGGCAGGGCAACAGCCTCATCCCCTGCCCCTGGAGCGACCGTATGAGCACCGTTCTGTTCGTCGTCACCGGCGCGCGTCACTGGACCCTGTCGGACGGCACCGAGCACCCCACCGGCTACTGGGCCGAGGAACTGGTCGCGCCCTACCGCGTGTTCGCCGGCGCCGGGCACGGGGTCGTGCTGGCCACCCCCGGCGGGGTGCAGCCGGTGGTCGACGAGGCCAGCCTGGCCCCGGAGGTCAACGGCGGGCAGGACGGCGCCGACGAGATGCGCGCCGCGTTGAAGGGCATCAGCCAGCTCGAGAGCCCGCTCAGGCTCGAGGACGTCGACGTCTCCAGCTACGACGCGGTGTTCTACCCGGGCGGTCATGGCCCGATGGAGGACTTGGCCGTCGACGCGAGCTCCGCCGCGGTGCTCACCACCACGCTCGCCGCGGGCAAGCCGCTGGGCATCGTCTGCCACGCCCCGGCCGCCCTGCTGGCGACCGAGGCCACCGGCACCACCTCGCCGTTCGCGGGCTTCCGCCTGACCGGCTTCACCAACGCCGAGGAGACGCAGGCCGGGCTGGCCGAGAAGGCTCCGTGGCTGCTGCAGGACCGGCTGGTCGCGCTCGGCGCCGAGTTCGTGGAGGGCGAGCCGTGGGCTCCCCACGTCGTGGTCGACCGCAGCCTGTACACCGGCCAGAACCCTGCCTCGTCGGGCCCCCTCGCCGAGCGCATGCTCGAGGCTCTCTCCGCCTAGGAGCGTGTCCCCGTACCTGAGCGTGGTTGGTGGGCGATGGTCGGTGGGTGACACGTGAGCGGGTCCTCACCGATACGCAGTGGGCGGTGGTCGAGCCCTTGCTGCCGAGCTCGGACGGTAGGGCGGGCGGGCCTTTTCGGGATCACCGGAGGTGCTGGAGGGCATCTTGTTCCGTTACCGGACGGGCTGTCCGTGGCGGGTCCTACCCGCCGGGTTCGGTCCGTGGCAGACGGCGTGAAAGCGCCATGCCCGGTTCAGCAAGGACGGCACCTGGGACCTGGTGCTGCAGGCGTTGCTGGTCCGGGCCGACGCTGCCGGCCAGCTGGACTGGCAGATCTCGACCGACTCCACCGTCAGCCGGGTGCGCCAGCATGGCTCGAACATGACCCGGCAGGCCGCTGTGCATCTGCCGAGCCACCCAGGGGGACCTCTCGAACTACAGGAGGCGCTGCCCCGCGAACGCAGCATCACCGCCGTCATCGGCGAACGCGCCGACCAACGAGGCCGCCGGCTGCGCCGAGGCCCCCAGGGCGGCCGGCCGGTCAGCTACGACACGCAGCGCTACAAGGACCGCGACGTCATCGAGCGGTATTACGAGAAGCTCAAGCATTGGCGCGGCCTGGCCACCCGCGACGACAAGTTTGCCGTCATCTTCCGCGGCGGCGCGATCTTGCGCAGCATCGTCTTGTGGCTCCGCAGCCCACAAGGGGACACGCCCTAGTCGCCCAGGGGCAGATGTTGACTACCAGTCGGGGACTGGCGGTGGCACCGGTCCTGCGAGGGAACGCAGCGTGTGTGTCAGTTGACTCTGAATTGGCTCATGAGCATGTTGTCCTCGTGTTCGAGGATGTGGCAGTGGAACATGTATGTCCCGGTGAAGTCGCCGAACTGGCCGATGAGGTTCACCGACCCCCACGCGGGAACGTTAACGGTTTCTTTCCACTGGGCTTGGTCCCCGGTGGGGGCTGAGCCGTTGGTGCTCAGGACCTGGAAGTTGATGTCGTGCAGGTGGATCGGGTGGGCTTGCCCGGAGTTGTTCTTGAAGGTCCATCGCTCGGTGGCGCCGAGGGCGACCGTGGCGTCGACGCGGGCCGGGTCGTAGCTGAGGTTGTTGAACTGCCAGACGCCGTTGTTCTGGGAGATGTTGAACGTGCGGGTCGCGCTGACGTTGTTGGTGCTCAGCGGGGTGTAGGGGCGCATCGTGGCTGGTACGGCGCTGGTGTCGGCCACTGCGTTGGCGATGTCGAAGCGCATGACGTCGGCGGTGCTGCCGAAGCCTTGGGTGTTCTTCAACACGACCGAGGTGCCGACGGCCTGCTTGCTGAAGTCCACGATCACGTCGGCCCGGCCGGCCGGCGGCAACGTGACAGACGAGGCGGCGATGGGTGTGGAGAACAAGCCTGCTTCGTTGCCGATCTCGGTGATCGCGGCGCCGCTGCTCAGCGCGAAGGTGTAGTAGCGGGCGTTGGAACCGTTGAGCAACCGAAAGCGGTACTTGTGCGTGCCGACCTTCAAGAAGGGCTGTGCAGCGCCGTTGACCAGCAGGGTGTCGCCGAGGAACCCGGTCCGGATGCTGCTGCTGGACAGGGCGTAGTTCAAGGTGCCGTCAGTGTTGAACTGCCGGTCCTGCACAATGACCGGGACGTCGTATGCCCCCGTCGGGAGGTTCAGGGCAGCCTCTTGGCTGTCGCCGATGAGGTACATCCCGGCCAGGCCCATGTAGACGTGCTTGCCGGTGAAGTCTTTGGCATGGTCGTGAAACCATTGGATCCGGGCGCTTTGGTTGTTGGGGTAGCTGTAGTCGGTGCTGCTGCCTGCCCCGAACGTCGCCACCGGGCTGCCGTCGGAGCTCGCCGCGACGTGGGCGCCGTGCATGTGCAGCGTCGTGGGCTCAGGCAGGTTGACGTTGACGACGTGCACCTTCACGGCTCGACCGCTGGTGGCCTTGATCACCGGTCCGGGAAAGGTGCCGTTGTAGGTCCACATCGGAGTGGTCTTGCCGGGGACCACCGACACGTTCGCGGTCTGCTCATTCAGGGTGTAGTAGTCGGTCGTCGCATCGGTGGAGGTCGGGGCCAGCACTGAGGGGATCGGGAGCGGGACCGCGAACTCGGTTGTGCAGCCTGAATTTAGACAGGTGCCGCCGCCAGCACCCCAGGCCAACGCTGGCGCGGGCGAGATGAGGCCTGCTACGAGCAGCGAAGTGGCGGCCAGCGTGCCAAGCAGCCGGGGTCGCTGGGCAGGCAACCTCGTGACTGCAACCGCCAGGAATGCCCCATCCAACACCAGACAGAGCACGCCCAAGCCGTCCCAAGCCTCGTGCAACGAGAACAATCCGACGGTACGGCTCAGGACGTAGCCGAACGCCATCCCGGTGCACACCACCGCCCCGACCAGCCAGGCCTGCACGTCGTCGCTGCGCCACAGCCGCAGCGCGACATCAGCGCAGAGGCAAGCGGCGACGAGGAACAGCGCCCCGAGCAGGGGCATCTCCTTGAGATGCGCGGGGGCCAGCGAGGCGTGGACGGCGCCGGTAACAAGCGCCGCACAGGCAGCAACGCGTCTGGCTTCTGGACGGCTGATCTGCACGAGTCCTCCACGTCAGGGGCTGGAGGCCCGACCTTGGTCGTAAGACCTTTGGCGAACCTTGGGACATCTACCACCAGCCACCCCAGCGACTTGTCGTCCAGAAGTGGACGGGTTAGAGGTTGGCGCGGCGTTCATGGCCGAGTTGTCACGCACGGTGGCGGCCAGGAAAGATCCGCTCATGCCGCGTAGCGCGTCGCCGTGCTGCAGGTCGACGGCGCGGCGCCGCACGCGCTCAGGCTGTCAGGCGGTCGGCGAGGTCGGGCTGGGTCCTGCACCTGATTCCGTTCGATCCGGTGCAGGACCCAGCGACTGCAGGATGCGGAGGCGGTACGGGGGTACGGTGCCTGCCCGCCGCGATCAGAGGAGCTCGTCGATGACCCAGGTCGAATCTCAGCTCACGTCCCCGGAGTCGGTCGGGATGAGCGCCAGCCGCCTGGAGCGGATCGGGCCGGCGCTGAAGAAGTACGTCGACGAGCGGGGCTATCCCGGGTTCACGACCCTTGTGTCCCGCCGCGGTCAGCTCGTCCACGCCGGGCGGATCGGCTGGCAGGACCGCGAGGGCGAGGTGCCGCTGGCGGAGGACACCATCTACCGCTTGTACTCGATGACCAAGCCCATCATCTGCACCGCACTGATGACGCTGTTCGAGGAGGGCAGGTTCCAGCTTGTCGACCCGGTTGCGAAGTGGATTCCGGCGTTCGGGGCGACGAAGATCGCAGGGCCGGGCGGGACGCTCGAGGACCAGTCGCTGCTGCGCCCGATGCAGGTCCGCGACCTGATGAGCCACACCAGCGGGCTGACGTACGACTTCCTGGAGGACTTCCCGGTCGCCGAGCAGTACCGCGAGAAGCGGATCGGGAACGACCCGACGCGCACGCTCGAGCAGTTCGTCGACGAGCTTGCAAGGATCCCGCTCGCCTTCGTGCCCGGGACGCAGTGGCACTACAGCGTCGGCATCGACGTCGCGGCACGCCTGATCGAGGTGATCTCGGGCCGCAAGCTCGGGGAGTTCCTCCAGGAGCGCCTGTTCGGGCCGCTCGGCATGACCGACACAGCCTTCGGCGTGCCCGAGTCGGCACGCGGCCGCCTCGCAGCCATGTACGGCCTGCCGGACATCGTCGGTAAGGACATGACCTTCAGCAAGCTGGCGGCCGCATTCGCCACGGGCGACTTCGCCCGCCGGGAGGTGGAGTCGACCTACCCGAGCGACACGCCGGACGTCTTCCAGCGCGGCGGCCACGGCCTGTTCGGCACAGCCTGCGACTACCTGGGCTTCGCGAACATGCTGCTCACTGGCAGGGCGAAGGACGGCACCCGCATCCTGGGCCGCAAGACGCTCGAGCTGATGCACACGAACCACCTCGCACCGGCGCTGCTGCCGTGGGCCCTCGCCGGCGTGCCGACGCCGGGCTACGGGTTCGGCTTGGGTTCCCGCGTAGCGATGGACATCGGCCAGAGCGCGCTGGCCGGCTCGCCCGGCGAGTTCGGCTGGTCCGGTGCGGCGAAGACCTACTTCTGGGTCGACCCGGTCGAGGAAGTCGTCGGCGTCCTCATGACGCAACACATGGTCGGCTTCGACCTGCCCGAGGCCGACTTCCGGGCGGTCGTCTACCAGTCGATCGAGGACTGACGCGGTCCAGGCCTGCCGTCGTGCCTCATCGCCCATGAGCCGAGTCGGCTCGGCAGGCACGTGCTCGACAGCGTCATCGGCGTGCCCGGAACGATGTTGCGGTTCCGCACGGCCCCCGCGAGCAGCGTGAGCCAGGTCGGCCGCCTGAGTAGAAGGACCCACTGTCAGATGTGATCTGGGCATTCCCGCCACCGACAGTCCGCCGACCCCATAACCAGGGCCTGGCCGCAAGGTGACTTAGGAGCGTGGGTCGGCAACACGCCGGGTGGGGTGCTTGGGTGAGCGGGTCGGTTGCGGGATGATCTTCTGGTCACAGACGACGCTGACGTGCCGGGGCTGTTCGAGTTGGCGCCGGTGGTGCCGGCCGGAGGTGGTCGTGGACAAGACGTTCCGGCGGTCGACCCGGACCAGATGCTGTTGCCGCCGTCGTTGTCGGACTGCCTGTCGGCTGAGCATCCGGCCAGGTTCGTGGCGGATCTGGTCGAGGAGCACCTGGACCTGTCGCGGATCCTGGCGCCCTACACCGAGGGTCGGGGGGCGCCGCCGGATGGCCCGCGGCTGATGGTCCGGCTGCCGGTCTGGGGCTGCACGACCGGGGTGCGTTTCTCGCGGGCGATCGAACGGCATTGGTTGCACGATGATGTGCCGCTTCGGTGGTTGGCGGCCAAGGCGGCCCGCTCTGTCAGCTCACGCGAACCCGACAGCGCGGCGTCCAGAGCCGCCCTCCAGACGCGGTGCGCTGTTTGCGACTCCACCCGCCATCGGCCGGCGGAGCGACAAGGTGCGGCAGAAGCGGATGCATGCCGGCATCGCGTTACGAGGCGCCATCCGTGCACAGCGCCGCCGACTGCGGGTCAGCGCGAACGAGCCGGGTACGCGAGCGGGTCACCTGGGCGCAGCCTGGAGCGCAGGTGCGTCGCGGACCTGCTCGCTTCGTCCGTGCGTAACGACGGCGACGTCAGCTGACCCTGCGGCGCCACCTGAAGGCGGTTCCGAGGACCCACTGACGGCGCTGTCGTCAGCCTGCCCCGACCGTCTCCTTCAGGCGGAGGCCGTGCTCTTTCGCGATCAGCTCCGCCGCCTTCTCGCCGATCATGATCGTGGGCGCGTTGGTGTTGCCCGAGGTCACGTTCGGCATCACGCTCGCGTCCGCCACGCGCAGCCGGGACACACCCAGGACGCGCAGGTCGGTGTCGACCACGCTGCCGATGCGGCACGTCGACGTCTCGTGGTAGACGGTGAGGGCGTAATGCCGCGCGAGGTCCTCAAGCAGCTCGTCGCTCGGCACGTCGCCTGGAGTGTGGCCATACGACTCTGCCAGCTTCGGCGGCACGTGCAACGGGCCCATGCCGGGGACCGGCCACGCCTCGACCAACTCGAGGGCGCGGCGCATGACCGCCACCATGACCTTCACGTCGTGCGGGTCGGAGAAGTAGTTCAGCGAGATGACCGGCGGTTCCAGCGGATCCGCGCTGGCGAGCCGCACCTCCCCCTCGCTGTGCGGCTGCACCGGGTTGGGGAGCATCACGACGACTTCGGCGTCGGCGGCCAGCGTCGTTGCGGCGTCCCCGAAGTACCCGTCGGGGTCGATGCGGAACAGCGCTCGCCACAGGTCGGGGGTGTAGCCGCAGACGAGGAATCCGATCTGCGCGTCGTGGGTGTGCTCGTCGCCGAGCCCGGTGGAGTACCAGAGCCCTGCGTCGTAGAGGGAGGACGAGACCAGGCTGCGACCGGTGGTGACCCACTCGCCGAGCCGCCGCTCGGCCTCGGCCTTGAGGCCGGCGAGCTCGGGCGGCAGGTCCACGTCGTCACGCGGGTCCGCCGGCAGCGGACCTGCCGGGGCGCGCAGCGCGTCGGGCCCGAGCGAGAGCGCGACCTCGGTCATGTTGAGTCCGATGCCGGGTGCCGGGAAGACCATGGGCGTGTGCAGGTGGTCCTTCAGGTGCTTGCCGACGTCGGGCAGGTCCAGGCGGCAGTCGATGCCGACCTGTGCCAGCTCGTCCTTAGGGCCGATGCCGGACAGCAGCAGGAGCTGCGGCGAGCCGATGGCACCGGCGGACAGCACGACCTCGCGCGTGGCGGTGACGGTCTGCACGTCGCCGTCCCGGGTCAGGTACTCGACGCCGGTGGCCGCCAGGGATTCCCCCGTGTCGTCGAGCAGGATCCGCTGCACGGTCGCGTAGGGGATGACGACGAGGTTGTCACGCTCGGCCATCACCGGCTCGAGGAAGGCGTGGAAGGTCGAGCTGCGCCTGCCGTCCTTGGTGGTGGTCTGGAACAGCGACGCGACGCCTTCGGGTCGGGCCCGGTCCCCACCGTTGTAGTCGCCGGTGGGGATGCCTGCGGCGGCGGCCGCGTCGACGAACTGCTGGGCAGCCGGGATCACGGGAGAGCGGACAGAGACGCCGAGCGGGCCGTCCGGGTTGTGGGCGCCGTGGTCCACGACGATGTCACCGCTGGGCTGGATGCCCTCGGACTTCTTGAAGTAGGGCAGCACGTCATCGTGCGCCCAGCCACGGGCACCACCGTCGGCCCAGGAGTCGAAGTCGCCGGGGTGGCCGCGCACGTAGGCCATGTAGTTGATGCCGGAGGAGCCGCCGAGCATCTTGCCGCGAGGCACCATCATCCGACCCTCTGCCAGCCCACGGCCGACGCCGCCGGCGTCGCCGGTGTACATCCAGTCGGTGTCCGGGTTCAGCTGCAACGACGCGACGGCTGCCGGCATGGACTCCTCGGGCGGCGGCGGGCCGCCCGCCTCGACCAGCGCCACCCGCACGGACGGGTCCTCGGACAACCGGGCGGCGATGACCGCACCGGCCGATCCTCCTCCGACGACGACGACATCGAACTGCTGCTCTGCCACGGTCCCACCTCTCAGGGTCACGGCCGCACCACCCGGTCGGAGACCGCTGGCGCTGGCGCCGCAGTGTGGCACGCGTCACCCCCTTGCCCAGCACCGCCGGCGGGAGGGCGGTCGGTGACAGCAACGACATCCGCTCATCGGCCATGAACGGGCGCTCCCACCGCTCTGCGGCGATGTCCCGAGCGGACATGAAACCGGTGACGTCACCGTCCGGAGTCCGTCGTGCCCTGCGGGCACGACGGTTTCGGTCACCGCAGGGCGCAACTTGCCCGCGAGGTCGAGGTCAACTGGGCCTGAGCTTGGGACGCGGCTGTGACCCCGGAACGGCCGAGCCCAACTGAGCACGACGGTGAGCCGGATGCACACCTCGGGCTACCTCTGTCCAGGTGGAGCGTCAGCACTGACCAGAGACAATCAGCCGACACGAACGGACGGGCCTCGGCAGGATTCGAACCTGCAACCTCTTGGTCCGTAGCCGCGAGGTATTCATGATCAAGGGGATTGGATGGTCCATCCACGCTCACCTCGCGCTGCACAGTCCGGCCTGCCCGTCCACCTGGTGCGCTCACGTGCCGGGTGGTGTTGCAGGCTCCGTGAGCAGATCTGTGAGCAGATCTGTGAGCAGGCTGCCGTGGCGCTCAGCTGGCCGGGTGGGTCGCTTCGTTCAGGACCTTGCGGACCCACTCCGACTGCGGCGTGTGCGGCGTGGCGAACGGTCTCGTCGAGGTCCCGGCTGGCCCGTATCCGCAGCAGCGGCGACTTCCCCGCCTCCGACGCGGCGGTCGCCCTCGACCTCGGACGCGCCTCAACGCCTGGGACACGGCCTCCGGCACGTAGGCGTCGTCGACGTGTCGGCCCTGGCTGTCGCGCAGGTCCCTCGTCGCCCATGTCGGCGCCAAGCCGGTAGGTACTGCGTTCGCTCACCGCTTCGCCTCCGCAAGCTTGTCGGCATCACCTGGAGCACGACCAGCCCGAGCCAGACCAGCCGAACGTCCGCAACGTCTGTCGCCAGGGACACGCTCTGGGGTGACGGTCATGATCACGTGCATCGCGTGTGCCTTGCCGATGCGGTGGCGCCGCGCGGAGCTACACCACCGGACGTCTCGGCCCACGAGGTGGTGCGACACAGAATCTTCTCGTTCGCCGACCTCTCCCGGACCGACATTCGAGACGTCGCTGTCGCCGGTGCCTGCCATGGCGCAACGAGCGCGCCCGGCCGGCCGCAGCGACCACCCAGAACGAGCGCTCAGCGCAGTGAGCGGATGACTAGCGGTCGTCAACGCTAGGTTGATCAGAGGAGCGCTGTCAGCCTGGAGTTGACGCGTGCGGGTGACGGACTGAGCCTTCAAGCGTCGGCCACATTCGGCGATGGCCCCAGCAGTCGACGGCCGGGCCGTGACCCCAGGGTCGCGGTCCGGCCGTCAGCCGTCATCCTGGTGCTAGGGCTTGATTTCACTCACCCGCGTCGACCAGTTTCCGAACCTGCTCCGGGTGCCGCCGCAGGTGGGATCAGCCTGGTACTGCGCAACCGTGCAGGTCTGGGCGATGTACTCATTCGCCGTCCAGATCGACCCGGTGCTGGGGTCGAAGGCCGTCGCCGCGTAGTCACCCCAACGGGGGCGGTAGCTCCCGGTGAAGTCGGTGTACTCGGTGAAGCCGTCCGTCGGACCCACACCGAGTCCGCTGACGTGCACGGGGCTCGGGCGGTACCCGGAGTCGAACGTGACGTAGCCGGCGCTCGGGTAGTAGTCCTTGCCCACGAGGTTGAGCGCCATGATCGCCTTGCCGGCCGCGTCGACGCCGAACGCCCCGAAGGTCAGGTTGTTGCCGGCCAGGGCCAGCTTGCCCTGCGAGACGACGGTGCCGTGCAGGACGCCACCAGGGACGGTGGACGGCCGCACGACGTAGTAGGCCAACCCGGCGCGGTCCTCGCCGCCGACGTTGACGACCGTGTCGAGCGTGCCGAACACGAGCCCCTTGCTGTAGACGCTCTGGTTCATCCGGCTGTCGGAGGAGTCCAACTGGCCCTCGACGTGCGGGGTTCCAGGCGTGGTGCTGTGGAAGACCGCTTGCCTGCAGGCTGCGTCGGACAGGCACTGCCCCAGCGGGTAGTCCCCAGTCTTCTGGTTGCTCAGCGGCGGGACGCCGTAGCGGTCGACCGTGACGCTGTCGCGGGCGATGCTCACGTTGCGCGACCCGCCAGGCGCGAGCGTGTTCGTGTCCTTGAGGGCCCACAGGCCGATGCCCTGGTCGAAGCCCTGCTTGTTACCGGCTTCCTGCGTCGCCTGTGACGACAGCAGGTACTCCGTGCCGTTGTTCTCAGTGGCATAGCCCGCGGCCGGGGCTGTTGTGGGCCGCAGACCAAAGGGCGTCCCGCCCTGAGCGTTCGACAGCGCCACATGAGAGACCCGAGTGTCCGAGCCGTCCACGACGCCGCGCTTGCTCAGTGCGTACAGCTGTGCCCCTCCGAAGCCGTTTTCGAAGAAGGGGTAGCTGTTGGTCGTGATGTACAGACCCTCCTTGTCGGCCCCGATCTGCGGGTAGTCGCCGAGGTTGAACGCGCTCGGGCCATCAGCCGTCACATCAAAGCTGTAGATGTGGTAGCTACCACCCGGGTCGCCGCTGTCGCTGACCGCGATGTCGATCCGGTTCTGACCGTTCAGCTGACCGGTCTTCGGGTCGCTGTCGTAGAACAGCATGTCGGCGTAGAAGCGGTTGGTATCCGGGTCGTAGTAGCAGGACGGGTCGCTCGCGTTGGCAAAGTTGGGGTCCTCGTGGAAGAACTCATTGAGGTAGAACGCCGGTCCGCCCTTCGCGCCGCTGGTCGTGTAGACCTGCCCGACGACGTTGACGAGCTCCAGAACCTTGCCGTTGCCGACGCAGAGGCCCTGGTCCGGCGGCTCAAGGACGAAGCCGGCCGCGCTCGCGTCGTCTGTGATTCCGAGGCCCTGAAAGCTGGTTCCGAGCCGGGGCGTGGTCTGGTCGACGGCCAGCGAGGTGGTCCCCGCCGTGTGGCGGCCCCCGCGAGTGCTCTGGGACCGGTTCGGTCCGGTGCCCTTGCCGCCGGCCACGCCGCCGGCTTCCTGCGCTCCGGTGAACAGCCCGCCGTGCAGAGTGGTCGACGTGCCGGCGGTCGGCGTGCTGATGCCGCGGCTCACGAGCTGGCGACCACCGTCCGTGGAGCCGGCAGCACTCACCGGCCCGGTGAACGCCGCTTGCAGTGCTCCGCTGCCCAGGACGATCAGTCCTGCTGCCAGCGCCCGCCTCATGCGCCTGTCACCGTGTCGTGCCATGCGGCCTCCTTGCAGATGTTTGTGAAGTCTGCGCACCTTCGTCCCGACGGCCGTCGGCGTCAAGCCACAGCAGGGCAATCCGGACCTCAGGCCCAAGATTACCCAAAGCGCCACCCTAAGCGCGGGCCGTCCGACCGACGGGCGCCCCGGTGAAGCCGATGATGCTCAGCACGACAAGGACCACTGCGAGAACGAGGAACACCCTGCATCAGGGGGACAACAGCATGGTGAGCGAGCCGTCGACCATGCCGACGACCTGGAAGCCGCAACGCTCGTACAGGCGCCGGGCCGGGTTGTCCGGCTCGACGCTCAAGCCCAGCCTCTCGTGGCGCCAGGTACGTGCCGCCGCGACGACTGCCTTGAGCAAGCGGGAACCGATGCCCCGGCACCGATACGTCGGCACCACGCCGATCGACAGCTCCGGCGTCTCCGCGTCGACGAAGCCATACCCACGGTCGTGCTCGGGCAGGCGGCGCAGCCGTGCCGCGCCGACCGGTGGCCCGTCTTCGGCGACCACCCCCAGGTCGCCCGGGCCGGGCCACCCTGAGACGTAGTGCGCCAGCCCCGGTCGTGCCAGGACCGACTGGACGTCCCCGAGCGGCCCGGCCAACCGCCAGCGGGCCGCCGCGACCAGCATCTCAGCGAGGAAGTCGGCGTCAGCCGGACCAGCGGGACGGACGCGGACAGCCACCGCGGCACGCTGCCTCAGCCCCGACCGCGTGTCGATCGTTCACCGGGACGACGCCTCGCCGGTCAAGCCGGTGCGCCGAGGTTGTGGTCGGTGGGGTGTCGGCCCGAGTGGGGGCGGAGCCGCCGGTCACGCTGCGCCCCCGGCCCGGCCCCCTGGCCGGTCATGCCCGCCCCGGTCATGGGCCGGTCATGCTGGCGCCTCGCCGGCAGTACCAGCGGATGCACACCCGACGAACGCCGCCTCGAAGAAGCCGACCTCGAGCTGCATCGCCCGCCGGTAGGCCGACTGCACCTGCGGCCCGGGCTGCCCGTGCAGGTCCAGCAGGCTTTCGAGCCGGTCCGCGAGCGCCCCAAAGGCCGGGTCGGCGTAGGTCCGCACCCACTCGGCGTACGGGCCGGCCGGTGCCCGCGCGGCGGCGACCACCTGCCCGAGGTGGGCGTACAGGCGCATGCACGGGGTCATAGCCGCACACGTCACGCCCAGACCGGCCGTGGCTGCGGTCGCGAGCAGGAAGTCGGTGTAGGCGAGCGTCGCCGGCGCGGGCGGGGTGCCGTGCGGGTCGACGCCCCAGTGCGCGGCGTACGCGGCGTGCAGCTCGAGCTCCTCGCGGACGCCGGTGATCAGGTCGGCGAAGGCGAGCAGGGTCGGCTCGTCGGGGCTGCCCGCCAGGCACAGCGCGTACGCCCGGGCGAAAGACCGCAGGAAGTGCGCGTCCTGCGCGACGTAGCCCGCGAACACCTCGCGTGGCAGGGTGCCGTCGGCGACACCGCGGACGAAGCGACCTCCGAGCGCCGCCTCGGCCAGTTCGACGTTGGCCACCCAGAGCTGCTGGGACAGCCTCACCCGCGCCCACCGGCCAGGGCCTCGGTCCAGAACGCCGTCTCCAGCGCCAGCACCTCCTGGACCGCGTCGTCGGGCGCTCCCGCGTCGGCGGCCAGGCGCCCGAGCGCCTCGACGTAGGCGGCGAAGCCCGGCGAGGTCCAGCGCTCGACGTACCGGGCATAGCCGGGCGCGGCCGGCGAGGCGTGCCGCCAGGCCAGCAGGTAGACCCGTTCGATCACCCACAGCGCCGTGACCGCGGCGGGGTAGGAGGCCCGGTCAAGCCGGCGCAGCAGGTCCGCGTACGCCCGGGTGGCCGGCAGTGGCGGAACGGCCAGCCGCAGCCCCCGGCTGCCCGCCTGCCCCTCGAACCACTCCAGCTCCTCGACCAACGCGACCAGACCGCCGGCCAGCACGCGCTGGGCGCCGCGCGGCGCCCGGGCCAGCAGCCGGGCCTGGAAGGCCAGCAGGTCGGCCACGAACAGCGCGTCCTGCGCCAGCCAGGTGTCAAAGGCGGCGGCGGCCACCGTGCCCGCGCGGACGGCGTCGAGGAACGGATGCCGGGTCGCCAGCTCCCAAGCCGGCCCGTACGCGGACAGCAGGGCCTCGGTCACGCCGTGCACCCTAGGTGCGCCGCTGCCGCCGTTGGGCAATCCCGCGGCGGGGAAGGCCCTCCGCCGGCCAGTCCCATCAGGGTCGGGCAACTACCGCTTGCGCCGACTCGCCGGCCTCGTCGAAGACCAGCCGCCGTACTGATCCACGACCACCACATCATGGTCATCGGCGCGGAGGCGACCGGCAGCCTCGCTGACGCCCGGGCGCCCGTCAAGGAACGAGGGGAACAACGCAACGCCAGCCATGCCCGGGCTCTGCACGGCGGCACCGACACGGCAGGGCAGGACCCGACAGGTCATCGGCTACCGGTCCGCCGCGGGCGGTGGCTGCCCGAGTCGCACGCGGATGGCCGCGAGGGCGGCCTGGGTGTCGCTACCGTCGATGACGGTCCGGTCGCCGTCGCGCTCGGCGTCCCAGGGCTGGTTGTCGCGAGCACGCACCTGGTCCCAGGTCGGCACCACGAGGCCCTCAAGATCGCTGCGCCGCTGCTCAACCCGCCGCCGGTGCCCACCGAGGTCGTTGAGCACGACCTCGAACACGTGCACTGGCGCACCGACAGCAGCCGCCGCCGTGCGCCAGCCTGCCCGTGCCTCGGCGACCGGGCAGCGCGTCGAGCCGCTGTTGGGCCGTTGGAGGTCTGCGGTGGCTGGCCGGATGCCCGGGCGGCCAGCGGCCGCGGGGCGACGGTCAGGGGTCACCGAGCTCCGCGAGCCGCTCACCGAGCAGCCGCCGTTGCGCGTCGTTGACCGGCAGCGCCAGCGACTCCCGCAGCGCGGCGGCCGCCTCGGTCGCCCGGCCCAGTCGGGCGAGCAGCTCGGCGCGGGCGGCGGGCAGCAGCGCGTAGCCGGGCAGAGCGAGCCCGTCCAGTGCCGCCAACCCTGCGGACGGGCCGTCGTGCTCCGCGACTGCGACAGCGCGGTTGAGCTGCACGACGGGGGAGGGGTCGAGGGCGGTGAGCACGTCGTACCAGCTGACGACCGCCGACCAGTCCGTAGCCTGCCAGCTCGGAGCGAGGCAGTGGCAGGCCGCGATCGCAGCCTGCACGACGTACCGGTCGGGCCGCCGGGGGGTGCGTGCCAGCCCCTCGCCGAGCAGCGCAACGCCCTCCTCGATCATGGGGCGGGACCACAGCGCGCGGTCCTGGTCGCGCAACAGCACCAGCCCGCCGTCCGGGCCGATTCGCGCGGGCCCTCTCGCGCTGTGCAGGAGCACGAGCGCCAGCAGCCCGCAGATCCCGGCGTGGTCAGGGAGCAGCCTGCGCAGCAGCCGGGCGAGCCGCAGCGCCTCGCCCGCCCGCTCGCCGTGCAGCGCCTGGCCCGGTCCGGTCGCGCTATAGCCCTCGGTGAACAGCAGATGCACCGTCGTCAGCACCCCCGCCACTCGGTCCGGCAGCTGCTCGGCCGCCGGTACGCGGTACGGGATGCGGGCCGCGGTGATCTTCTGCCGGGCGCGGGACAGCCGTCGCGCCATCGCTGCCTCCGGCACGAGCAACAGCCGCCCGACCTGGCCGGTCGACAGCCCGCACAGCCACTTCAGCGCGAGCGCGACCTGTGCCGAACGGTCCAGCGCCGGGTGGCAGCAGGTGAACAGCAGCCGAAGCAGGTCGTCCTCGACGGGGCCGTCCGCCTCCTCGGGGGCCGGGAGCAGCTTCACCGACGCCACCTCCTTGTCCGCGCGTCTCGCCTCGCGGCGCAGCACGTCAAGTGCCCGCCGCCGAGCGGTAAGCAGCAGCCAGGCCCGGGGTGAGGCCGGCACACCCTCACGCGGCCACACCTCCAGAGCGCGTACCGCCGCGTCCTGCAGCGCGTCCTCCGCCAACGGCAGCGAGCCGAGCTGCCGGCCGAGCGTGGCCAGGACGCCCGGGCCCTCGTCGCGGAGCAGGGCAACGAGGGCCGCGGGGCTCTGGGCGGCGTCAGCCGGCACCGGCACCGGCATCGGCACCGAAGTCGATCACCGGCCGGACCTCGACGGAGCCGGTGCGAGCCGCTGGAAGACGGCTCGCGTGCTGCACCGCCTCGTCCAGGTCGGCGCACTCGAGCAGGTAGAAGCCGGTCAGGACCTCCTTGGTCTCGGCATACGGCCCGTCGCTCGTCACGACCTCGCCGCGCTCCTGCCGCACCGTCGTCGCAGTCGTCGTCGGATACAGCGCCGCACCCCCGCGCAGCACCGCCGCGACGGTCTGGCTGAAGGCGCCGTACTCCGCCATGGTCTGCCGCTTCTCCTCGGTGTCCAGCGCACTCCAGTCGGGGTCCCCCGGCTCGTAGATAAGCACCGCGTACTGCGTCATTCCGTCCTCCTGTCCTTCGCCGGCGGGTGCCGGTCACTGCTACACGAACGGGAGGAGCCCAGAAGGACACGACCGCGCCCTGAACCCGCCCTGAACCCGCCCCGACCAGCATCCCAAGCCCGCGTCTACCCGGTGCGGGCGCTCGCCACGTCGCTCGGAGCGAGTCCTGACTGCGCTCGAACCCGTCTCTGGTCGTCAGCGGAACACGGCCGCTCCACCGACCCGCCTCCCTCAACCAGCACGCGACCTTGGCGACGGGGTTCCGTTCGTCGATCGGCTACCGGTACGCCGCCTACGACGCAATGAAGCGGGCGACGTAGCGGCGCTGGCAGGGCGTCTCAACCGCCCGCAGGTCGTAGTGCTCGCGTACATAGGTGACCGCCTCGGCAGCCGGCACGCCATCCAGCACCGCCAGGCAAGCCAGCGCGGTGCCGGTCCTGCCACGGCCCCCGCCGCACGCCAGCTCCACCCGCTCGTTCGTAGCGCGGTGCCACGCCTCGCGCAGCGCCAGTTGAGCGTCCTGGCGGTCCGTGGGCAGCCGTAAGTCCGGCCAGCGCACCCACCGGACTTCCCACGGCAGGGGCTTTGGTCGCTTGTTGAGCAGGTACACCCCGAACTCGGGCAGGGCCCCGTCCAATTCCGGTCGGCGCAGCCCGCGGCCGCGCACGAGTCGCCCGGAGGGCGGGGACAAGACCCCTGGAGCACCCAGACACCACGTGCTCATGATCGACAAGCTATCGCTGGTCGGTAACTTGCCGGTGCCGCTCGACGATCGTCGAGCGGGGCGGTCCGGCTCTGCCGGAACTTCCTCTGGTCCCCTCCTGCCGATGACGAAGCGGCGGTCGCACCAGAGACAGGGGACGAAGGGACCGCGCTGGTCGCTCTCGCGCCGCTCCCGGCCGGGCAGCGACGTCGAGTAGAAGGTGCAGGTGGCCGGGTTCACTCGTCGACGTTAGCGATTGATCACTTGTACGTGGCGTGGGTCGCACCCGAGCCCGTCGGCAGGGGAGGAGTCGGGTTCGGCCCCTGAAACCGGCTGTCGTGCTCCCGTCCTCGTCCTTGCGGACGGCGCCTGTCAGCTCAGGTGCTGGTCGGCGTAGCCCGCGGTGGCGTCACGCAGGTACTCGGCCAGTCCGGCGGCCTTGGCGTCGTAGCGCGCTTTGAGCCCCGGGTTGTCGACGTGCCCAGGCCCGGGTAGCTCTTGCGGTCCGGGGTCCAGAACTGCGCGACCCCTCGGTAGTGCTCGGCCATGACAGCCCGCCTGGACCTGACGGTGGGCCACGCTCGCCGATGGCCAGCAGCGAGGCGTACGGGCGGCAAAAGTCACCCGGTCACAGGCCACGGCGCAATGACACGGGCGCGCCCGGTGGCGCCCACGTGCCGACAACACGAGCGGGAGCCTTCCGGCGGTCCGTGCGTACGGGGAGTGTTCATTTGATTACCTAGGGAAGTAGGGACCTTTGGCCCTTGTTTTTACGCCCATATGCTCAGAAAGTCGGCGACGTCGGCGCTGCCGGCCACGTCGAGTAGCAATAGGAGTAATTCGTGAAGAATCTATATACCCGGGCCGTGCAGGGAGCAATGGCCGCGATCGGGTGCGCGGCCATCGCCATCGCCATGGTCCCAGCCCCGGCGTTCGCGGGCAGCACCCTCGTCGTCGACGACAACGGTCAATGTCCGGGAGCGGCGTTCGGCACGATCGGAGCAGCGGTCGCCGCTGCAGCCCCCGGTGACACGGTGCAGGTCTGCGCCGGGATCTATCCGGAGACGGTGCGGGTCGACAAGTCGCTGACCTTCACCGGGGCGAAGGTCGGCGTGGATGGGCGTACCGGACGGGGGCAGCTGGCGCAGGAGTCCGTCGTGGTCTCGGCCGCGGGCGACTTCGTCATCGCCGCCGGCGTTAACGACGTGACGATCGATGGCTTCACTCTTCGGGGAGCGGGTAGCGACGCCGCCGGCGCCGACGCGATCGAGGCGTTCCAAGGCAGCAGCGGCCTGACCGTCCTGAACAACGTCATCCGTGACAACCAGCTCGGGATCAACATGCAGAATCCCGACGGCGCGCACCCGGCCCGGATCTCCCGCAACGCCTTCATCAACAACAGCCTGGGAACCACCGCCGAAGGCGGCACCGGGGTGTTCATCAGCAACGGTCCCACCAACAATACCTCGATCGACCACAACCGCTTCACCGGCCACCGCGAGACAGCCATCAACTTCGCGGGCAGCCCCAGCCACTCACAAGGGCTGGTTGTGCTGGACAACAGCAGCACCAACGATTCGACCTTCGTCGTCGCGACCAACAGCGACAACGCCCTCATCGACGGCAACACCGTGAGCGTGACGTCTGGCCATGACAACGGCAGCGGGATCCTGGACTTCGGGGGCAACACCAACCTTCGGGTCGCCTACAACATCCTCAAAGGCGGAGCCGCGAGCGGCACGACCGGGATCCGTATCGCGGACTTCACCGGTGCCCCCAGCATCGGCACCACCGTCGTGGGCAACAAGGTCAGCAACCGCTTCAACGGGATCCGGCTGACCGGCGCCAACACCAGCGCCTTCATCTCCGGCAACACGGTGTCGGGAAGTGCCAACTCCGGCATCGACGTCGAGGCAGGCAGCAACAACGTGATAATCCGCAATGATGTCAGCGCCTCCGGGTCACATGACTGCGCGGACACCACCATCGGGTCTGGCACGGCCGGCACGGCGAACCTCTGGCGGCGCGACGTCGGGTCCACCCACAACTCCTCCCCGGCGGCCATCTGCCCGTAGCAGCTGCGGAGCCCCCCCGCCGAAGCATCGTGTGGAGAACTCGTGTATCCACGACGGCTTGCGTATGGGGGGGGCAGGCTTTCACGTCTTGACGCCTTGGCGGCAGCTTGATCCTGGTGGCCCCGGCTCGGCGACATCGACGGCCACCGCCAGCTGTCACCGACCGGCACCGGCGCCGTGCGCTACGCCCTCGCCGGAAGCCGCAGCTGCGGCTGGCCACCATGGCTACCCGCGTCGCTGGCGGTTGGCGTGCAGGTGCTCGGTGCCTTCGTCTCCTGCGTGAGAGGCCGCGGCCCGGCGCGTCCGCCACCCAGTCCTTGACCTACGGCTGTTCCCCGACCGCGGTTGCTCGCAACGTCGAGCACTGCCGGCGCCGGCGCCGCCTCCGGCAGCCCCTCAACCACTTGATCCGCGTAGGCGGGTGCGTCCACGGCCTCGACATCCACGGCTGGGACGACGAACTCGAACTCGAACTCGAGCTCGCGACGCGGGGCCGGGTGCACTGGTTCAACGAGATCCGGCTCCACGGGCACCGCAACGACGTCCAACCAGCCGAGTACGAAGAAGCCCTCTACGATCCCGACGGATCGACCCGTGGTGGTCCACATCACAGCGAGGGGCCGAGGGTGTGCAGCGTCCGAGCCGCTCAACCTCCCGAGGATCGAGCTCGGAGGGCATCTCTCCTGCGACCTCGGCCCGAGCCAGGGTCCCCACCGACCGGAGCCCACGACATGACGACGGACCACTGGCCTTCCGTGGACGACGAGCTCGACGGTGCAGGCGGCAACGCCGGCGCGCCGGCCGCCGTCGAGCTTGAGTTCGGCCGCAGCGTCGCCCCGCTCTCCGGGCGCTGGTCGGTGCTCGCCGCGGAGGTACTCGCGGAGGCCGGCGCGGAGAGGGAACTCTCGGAGCACGACGTTCACCTGTACTACCGGCGCGCGCTGCCCGGCCTGCCCCGGTGACCTCCGTGGACCCCACCGGACCGCGTCGCTGCGGCCTCTTCGTCCCCGGCTCGTCCGCTCGGATGCTCGGCAAGGCCGGGTCCCTCGGGGCGGACGAGCTGGTGCTCGATCTCGAGGACGCCGTCGCGCCGGAGGTGAAGGACCAGGCCCGCCGCCAGGTCGTCGAGGCGCTCCAGACCCCGCTGGGGCTGACCGCCGTCCGGGTCAACGAGGTCGGCAGCCGGCACGTGCTCGACGACGTCCGCGACCTCGTCCTGGCGCCCGTCCCGCCGTTCTCGCTGGTCGTGCCCAAGGTCGAGTCTCGAGACGACGTCGCCTTCCTCGACCGCCTCCTGGCAGGTCTCGAGCAGCTGACCGGCCGACCCGCGCCGCGGCTCCAGCTGCTCGTCGAGACAGCGCGGGGGCTGCGCCGGCTGGACGAGCTGCTGTCGACGTCGCCTCGGGTGGAGGCCGTCGTGCTCGGCTACGCGGACCTGGCGGCGTCGCTGCGGTGGGACCCGTACGACACGACCGACGCCCCGGAGGTCTGGCTGCCCCATCAAGCCACGCTCGTGGCCGCGGCCCGCGCCGCGGGAGTGCGCGCCGTCGACGGGCCGCACCTCGTACTCGACGAGCCGGACGGTCTGCAGGCCGCAGCCCGTCGGGCCCGCGCGCTCGGCTTCGACGCGAAGTGGGCCGTCCACCCGTCCCAGCTGCCCGTGATCTCGTCCGTCTTCGCGCCGGACGAGGCTCGGCTCCGGGCTGCCCGCGAGGTCCTGGCCGCGGCCGTCGACGGCTCCGTCGGTGCCTTCTCGCTGCGGGGGCGGATGGTCGACGAGGCCGTGCTCAAGCAGGCCCGCAGCACGCTCGACCAGGCCGGCGCATGAACGTCGTCAGGATGGTCCGCGAGGTCGCCGGACCCTGGTTCGAGGACCTCGAGGTGGGGCGGAGCTTCGACGACGCGCCCGGCCTCACGTTCACCGACGGCCTCGCCGCCTGCCACCAGAGCGCGCTCGCGGACCGGCTTCGTCTGCCTCTGGACCACCACTTGAGCGCCGCCGTCCTGAGGGGCGACCCCCGGCCCGTGGTCCACCCGGGCCTGGTCTGCGATGTAGCCATCGGCCAGTCAACGCTCGTCACGCAGCGGGTGATCGCGAACCTCTTCTACCGGGGGCTCGTGCTGCACCAGCTGCCGCGCATCGGGGACACGCTGCGCACCCGTACCGAGGTCGTGGCGCTCAAGCAGAACTCGCCGCGCCACGGCCGACCGGCGAGCGGGCTGGCCGTCCTGCGTGTGCAGGCACTCGACCAGGAGGGGCGGCGGATCCTCGACTTCCACCGCTGCGCGATGCTCCCCCTCCGCGACGCCGATGCCCGGACTGGCCACAGCGACGACGTCACGGCCGTGGGTCACGACGTCCCGGACTACGGCGCGGTGCTCGGCGAGATCGACCTCGTGGCCTACCGGGCGCAGGTGCCAGGACCCCACAGCGAGGACCTCGAGGCCGGCGCCAGGTGGCAGGTGACCGGCGGAGACGTCGTGAGCTCGGCGCCCGAGCTCGCGCGCCTCACACTCAACCTGGCGACAGCGCACCACGACGCTCGCTCCGCCGGCGGGCGCCGACTGGTCTACGGCGGCCACACCATCGGGGTCGCCTCCTCGCACCTGGTGCGCGCTGTCCCGAACATCGTGACCATCGCCGGCTGGCGCTCCTGCGACCACCTGGCACCCGTACACGAAGGAGACGTCTTGACCAGCTCTGTCGAGATCGAGTCTGTCGATCCGCATCCCGGAGGGGGCTCCCTCACCGGATTCCGCGTGTTCGTCGACAGCCGGGACGAGAGCGGCTCACGGGCCGTCCTCGACTGGCGTCTGGTCTGCGTGACCGCGTGAGCGGCCTGCTGTCCGGCCTGCGACTCGTGGAGGGCTCGGCCTTCGTGGCCGCCCCGCTCGGAGGCATGACGCTCGCCCAACTGGGAGCAGACGTCATCCGCTTCGACCAGGTGGGGGGTGGCCTCGACCACGGCCGCTGGCCGCTGTCGTCGGACAGCAGAAGCCTGTTCTGGGCCGGGCTCAACAAGGGCAAGCGCTCAGTGCAGCTGGACCTGCGCACCCCGGAGGGCCAGGAGCTCGCGCAAGCCCTGATCACCGCGCCCGGTCCCGGGGCCGGCCTGTTTCTCACCAACTTCCCGGCTCGCGGCTGGCTGTCCTACGACCGTCTGCGGGCCGCGCGTGCAGACCTGGTCATGGTGGCCCTCACCGGCAACCCCGACGGCAGCAGCGAGGTCGACTACACGGTCAACCCGGCCACCGGGTTCCCGTGGGCGACCGGCCCCCGGGACACCTCGGGTCCGCTGAACAGCATGCTCCCCGCCTGGGACCTCGCGATGGGCACACTGTCGGCCGTCGGGCTGCTCGCGGCCGAGCGCCAGCGAACGCTGACCGGGCAGGGGAGGCTCGTGCGCCTGTCGCTGTCCGACGTCGCTTTCGCGATGGTGGGCAACCTCGGCCGCATCGCCGAAGCCCAGCTCAACGGCCAGGACCAGGCCAAGGACGGCAACTACCTCTACGGCGCCTTCGGCAGCGACTTCGCCACGCGCGACGGCCGGCGCGTCATGGTGATCGCCCTGACCGCGCGCCAGTGGCGGTCCCTCGTCGACGTCACCGGCATCCGCGACGCCTGCGACGCCATCCAGCAGGCCACCGGGCACGACCTCGAGACGGAGTCGGGCCGCTACGAGGCGCGCGAGATCCTCGCCGCGATCCTCAAACCCTGGTTCGCCGCGCGGGAGCTCAGCGAAGTGCGCTCCGCCTTCACCGGGACGGGCGTCTCCTGGGGGCCCTACCAGACCTTCCGGCAGCTCATCGCTGAAGACCCGCGCTGCTCCGAGGCGAACCCCATGTTCTCGCAGGTGCACCAACCCGGGATCGGCGCCTACCTCGCGCCACGCTCTCCGCTCGACGTCGGCGAGGACGCCAACGTCGCGGTCGCACCCGCCCCCATCCTCGGGCAGCACACGGAGCAGGTCCTGACTGAGGTCCTCGGGCTCAGCCCCGGGCAGATCGGGGACCTGTTCGACCGCGGCGTGGCGGCCCCAGCCACGGACCTGGTTCGCGCATGACGGCCGAGGCAGACCGGGCCCGTGCACGACGCGACGGCAGACGGTCGCCGTGCCCCCGGCCTCGCACATCGCCTGCTGGCCGTAGCGTCCGCCGGCGTCCTCCAGGTGGTGCAGGGACCCGCACCTCGAGGACAGGGCTGCATCAGGACAGCCCGACCGTATTGCCGTCGGCGTCGATGTCGATGCGCTCGGCGGCCGCTGACGTGCCGAGCCCGGGCATGGTGGCCATCGCGCCGCAGATCGGATAGACGAAACCCGCGCCGATGTTGGCCCGCACCTCGCCGACCGGCAGGCGCCACCCCGTCGGTGCCCCGAGCAGGGTGGGATCGGAGGAGATGGACAGGTGCGTCTTGGCCACGCACACCGGCAGGTCGCCGTACCCGTTCGCCTCGTAGACGTCGAGCTGCCGGGCGGCGGCCGGCGCGTAGTCGACGCCGTCGGCGCCGTACACCTTGGTCGCCAGGACCTCAATCTTGTCCCGCAGCGAGGCGGTGTCGGGGTACAGGAAAGCAAAGGTCGACGGCTCCTCGCATGCCTCGGCGACGGCTTCGGCCAGGTGCACGGCCCCCTCGCCGCCCTGCGCGTGGTGGTGGCCCACCGCGATGCGCACGCCCAGGTCGGCGGCGATGTCGCACACCGCCTGGTGCTCCGACGACCAGTCGCCCGGGAAGGCGTTGACGGCGATGACCGGCGTGACGCCGTGCAGCCGGATGTTCTCGATCTGCTTGCGCAGGTTGGCCGCACCCTCGTGGACCTCGTCCGGCCGCTCGAGCAGCAGGTCCGGCGGCAGCGGGCGCCCGGCCACGACGCGGTGCCGACCGGAGTGCGACTTCATCGCCCGCACGGTGGTGACCAGGACCGCGGCGTCCGGGAAAAGCCCCGACGCCCGGCACTTGATATTGAAGAACTTCTCCGCGCCGATGTCGGCCCCGAAGCCGGCCTCAGTGACGAGATAGTCGCCGCCGCGGATGCCGATCAGGTCGCCGACGACCGAGCTGTTGCCGTGCGCGATGTTGCCGAACGGCCCGGTGTGGACCAGGACCGGCGTCCCCTCCAGGGTCTGCAGCAGGTTGGGCTTGAGCGCCTCCTTCAGCAGCACCGTCATGGCGCCGCCCGCCTTGAGATGGTCGGCGGTGACCGGCTCGCCCTGCCGGGTGTAACCGACGACGATCCGACCGAGGCGCTGCCTCAGGTCGGCCAGCGAGGTCGCCAGCGCCAGCACGGCCATCACCTCGCTGGCCGCGGTGATGTCGAAGCCGGTCTGGCGCGGTACGCCGTCCAGCCGTGAGCCGAGCCCGACGACGATGTTGCGCAGCGCCCGGTCGTTGACGTCGAGCACCCGGCGCCAGGTGATGTCGTGCTGCGACAGCCCGGTCGGGTTGCCCTGGTACAGCGAGTTGTCCAGCATCGCCGACAGCAGGTTGTGGGCCGAGGTGACGGCGTGGGCGTCGCCGGTCAGGTGCAGGTTGAGGGGTTCCATCGGCACGACCTGGCTGCGGCCGCCGCCGGCAGCGCCGCCCTTGATGCCGAAGGTCGGGCCGAGCGAGGGCTGCCGCAGCGCGATGGTGCAGCGCTTCGCCAGGTGCCTGAAGGCCTGGCCGAGCCCGACCGTGGTCACGGTCTTGCCCTCGCCAAGAGGCGTCGGGGTGACCGCGGTGACCACGACGTACTTCGCGAGCGGCCGGTCCTGCAGCTCCGCGACCGCCTGCAGCCCGATCTTGGCGACCCCGGTGCCGTACGGCTCGAGCAGATGCGGTCCGATACCCATCTCGCCGGCGACCGCGTCGAGCGGGCGCAGCCGCGCACCCCTGGCGATGTCCAGGTCGGTCAGCCCCACCGCAGCCGTCCCCTCGGCGGTCGCACCCTGGAGGCGGGCGTCCTGCATGGGCCGGACGGCGAGGAGGTGGCGCCGGAGTATCTGGCCCGGCCGCTGCCCCCCGACCGGGAGCTGCTGGCCCTACTGGCCCGCGATCCCGAAGACCTCTCCTGCCACGGCGAGCTGCCGGCTGGCATGCGCACACGGCGCAACTGGGTCGCCGGCGCTTTGCAGGTGGAGCACGATGCGGTCGTCGAGGTCAGGGCGTTCCACGAGCCGGCCGCCGGACAGGCCCTTGCCGACGTTGTCGTGGGCGTCGCCGTGCAGCCGCCGCACGACGCCGCCTGCCAGGAACGCGTCCAGCGTCCGCCAGCTGCACCCCGGCATCGAAGACACCGGCGTCGAGGTCCAGCCCGATGTCGGCCTGCACGGCCGGAGCGCTCGCAAGCCAGAGTGGGGGCGCTCCCGGCCGCCCTGCTCAGCGGGTCCGTCTGCTCGCGCCGCAGGTTCCGGGCAGCCAGGACTCCCCGAGCTCGGCGGGGGTTGCTCGTGCTCGGCCGTCGCGCCAGGAGATGGGGTGAGTCCGTCATGATCATGATCATGCCATCGCGACGTGAAACGGCGAGTGGGCACGGCAGGGGGCCAGCCGCAGACGTGGCGCCGGGCGCGTGACGTCAGCTGCCCTGCGTGCCGTCACATGCTCAGTGGTGCCGGAACGTCTGAGGCCCGGATGCACCGCGCCGTTCCCGATGTTGTTTCGGCTCGGCTAGTGGATCTCGGTTGGGTTGTCGTCGGGCCGGGGCAAGATGGTCCTGCCGGTCTGCCCGGCTCTTCCACTGGATGCGCCGGGCGTGCACGACTGCGGGGTCGTAGAACAGCGGCTGCGCGTCCCGGTCGGGCCACAGCAGGCTCAGGTGGGCTGGTGAGGTCGGGGCCGAGCCACCAGACGGTCAGCAGGTACGGGTCGTGGACCGTGTCGGTGGTCTCCCGCAGACCCAGCAGATGCCGGGCGGTGCGGTCGGGGTCGGACCGGAACGGCCGGCGGGCGTCCAGACCTGCCCGGAAGCCGTCATTGACCTCGGGCAGGACCAGGTCGGGGAACTGGTCCCCCGGCTTCAGCCGTCGCACGGATGTCGCGGGCAGCTTCCCATCGGGGCGTGGTGCTCAAATGCCCTCCTGCGTCCTGGGATGACGCGCGGCTCCGGGACCTAGGGGACGGAGTGGCCTTAAGAACGGGTCAGCTGGCTGGCCGGATGGGTCGCCTGCTCACCGGACTGACGCGCGGCATTCTTGCGGGCGTTGCCGGAGCGATCGCCCTGAACGCGGTGACCTACGCCCTGCAAGCACCTGCTGTGGGTGCCCGACGGCCCGGCCGACAGGCACGTTCGTGGCTTCAGACCTCAAGTGGCCTGGCCGTACGGCCGCGCATAGGGCCAGGCGGTATGGCCGGGTTGTAGCCGTCCGCCCCGAGCCAGTCGACGTGGCCATCGCCGGCCGGAGCGGATCCCGGCGCCGTGCCCGCGAGCATCTACGCGAGCTGGCTGCGGCCGTGCCCGGCGACGCGGCGGTAGCAGTCAGAGATCACCGTGGCTTCCTCGGTGGTGATCAGGTCAAGCTGTCCGCCGTATGCCCTGCGGTCGCCTGGGTTCCTCGCTTCGCCACAGGGTGACGCACCCTCGTCCGGGTGGGGGCAAGCTTCTCGAGTACGGTTGCATCATCGCGACGTCGACCACGATGCCGCTCGGAACCCGTGGGACGCTGCCGTGCGTGTTGACCCTTCCGGCGCTGCCTCGGGCGTCGACCCCCCGGGCCTCGACGTGCGGGTGCTGGCGCGGGGCCTGGCCGCCCTGCGCATCTTCATCGGCCTGATCGCCCTGCTGAACGGGCTCGCCAAGGTGTTCGGCTGGCACCGGGTCCAGCTCGGCCCCTATCTCGGCAACCTCATCAACCGCGATGACGCACGCTTCATCCTGGACTTCGAGGTCTTCAAGAACCCGGCGAACAGCAGCACGGGCACCCGCCTCCCGCTGGTACGCACCATCTCCCAGCTGATGCTGGACCACTGGGGCCTGATCGGGTGGGCGCTGACCGTCACCGAGGTGGTGACCGGTCTGCTGCTCGTGCTCGGGCTCCTCACCCGGGCCGCGGCTCTGGTCGCCCTCGGACAGCACCTGTTCCTCGCGCTGGTGTACGCCAGCAGCGACAGGTGGTTGTTCGAGCAGCCGCACGAGTACGTCCCGCTGATCATCCTGTCGATCGTGCCTGCCGGGCGGGTCTGGGGGATGGACGCCTGGGCCGCGGTCCGCTCAGGCCGAGGTCCTGCTCGCGGCGGCTGGCCCTTCTGACATGCAAACCCAGGACGAGCCGACCGTCCATGTCGACGGCGGCGACCTCGGCTGCGGGGAGCTGCTGGTCCTGTTGCACCGCCGGTTGCGGGACGAGCCGGCCGGTACGATCGTTGCCGTCACCACCTCCGACGCGGCCGCGGGGATCGACCTGCCCGCCTGGTGCCACCTCACCGGCCACCGCTACCTCGGACCCTCGCGGAGCGACACCTACCTGGTGGAGCTCGCCGACCGCCCCCGCTCTGTTCGCCCCGAACGCCCCTGGCGCCGCACCGAGTCCTGAGGAGGGACGATGAGCAGCATCCTGGTATCGCTCGCAAGCAGCCACGACAACACCGACCGCGCGACCGTGGCCATGGTCGTCGCCGGAGCCTCCGCCGCCTCCGGGCAGGACACGACCGTGTTCCTGTCCGCCGACGGGGCGTGGATCGGCAAGCGCGGCGAGGCCGAGAAGATCCACGAGGAGGGTTTCGCGCCGCTCGCCGACCTGGTCGCGGGGTTCGTCGAGGCGGGGGGCAGGCTCATCGTCTGCAGCCCGTGCGCCAAGAAGCGCGGGATCACCGAGGACGACTTGATCGACGGCGCGATCGTCGCGGGCGGCGCCGCCGTCGTGGCGCTGCTGGCCGATGGCGCCCACAGCATCTCGTACTGACCCGTGGCCCCCTCGGCACCCGCAGCCCCGACCGCAGAGCTGCACGGCGGTGACATGGACTGCGGCAGCGGCCTGCTGCTCCTGCTGACCCGGAGCATCCGCCGGATCGAGGTGGGCCAGGTGCTGCTCGTGCACACCGGCGAGCCGTCGGTCCCGCCGGACCTGGTGGATTGGGCCCGCCTCGCCGGGCACAGCATCGCGGCCAGCGAGAAGGTCGGGCCGCGGTCCTGGCGGGTGAGCGTCGTCCGCGGCGGCACAGCCGTCTCCGTCTTCACCGACGGGCCGGAGACACCGGTCGGGGAGCGTCTCTGGCTCTACACCAACTTCCACTGCAACCTGTCCTGCAGCTACTGCTGCGCGGAGTCCTCGCCGAAGGCCGATCCGCGGCTCATGGGAGTGCAGCTGGCCGAACGGGCCGCCGCCGAGTTCACAGCCCTGGGTGGCCGAGAGATCATGATCACCGGCGGGGAGCCGTTCCTGCACCCCGAGATCGGCGGGCTGGTCGGGGCGGTCGTACAGCACCTGCCGGTCACCCTGCTGACGAACGCGATGGTGCTGGACCGAGGCCGCCGGCGCGAAGCGCTCGAGCTGATGGACCGCACCCGGGTGACCCTGCAGGTCAGCCTGGACTCGGCCGAACCCGCACTGCACGACGGCCAGCGCGGCGACGGCAGCCACGCCCGGGCCCTAAGAGGTGTCGCGCTCGCCCGGCAGCTGGGCTTTACGGTGAAGATCGCGGCCACCCTGTATGACGACGACGCCGCCGGCACGGCTCGAGCCCTGCACGACCTGCTCGATCGGCTCGACATCGCACCCGAGCACCGGCTCGTCCGGCCGGTTGCGGCGCAGGGGTTCGCCGAGCAGGGCCAGAGCGTCGGGCTGGACACGCTGGCCCCGGAGCCCACCCTGACCGCCGACGGCGTCTGGTGGCACCCGGTCGCCGTCACCGACCCGTCCATGCGCGTGGCCGACGACCCACTCCCGCTGCACACCGCCCTCGACGTCGTGCGGGACATGCTCGCCGTGCAGGACGCGGCCCACCAGGAAGGCCGCCGACACGTGTTCCGCTGCGCCTGAGCGACGTTGCGTAGGCGCAGGCCGGTCGATCTCCGCCCGGCTGGTCAGGGCCTGCTGCAACTGCACGACGAACCGTTCGGCCTGGCTGCGGCCCGCCACCCAGATTGCCGGAGGTGAGGTACGGCCCTGTGCGAAGGCGCTGACACACGGACCCTCGCCGAGCCGGTACCGGATTTCGTCGTCCGCGGTTACGCACGCATCCGTCGCCACGGTGGCTGGTGTTCGGGCCGCCCCCGCCCGTCCCAGCGGGCTCCGGTGTGTCGGGGCGTCTCGATCGTCAGCTGCTCGGACGGACCAGGTGGTCGGGTGGGCTGTCGCTGCGCTGGCTGCGACCGACGTGCAGTTGCAGGCCGCTCATGACCAGCGGGAAGTGGCTGAAGGCTTGCGGGGTGTTGCCCAGGTGTCGCTTGGCCACCGGGTCCCACTCCTCGCTGAGCAGCCCGACGTCGTTGCGCAGCGCGAGCAGCCGCTCGAACAGCTCGGTCGCCTCCCGTTGACGGCCGGCGCCCAGCAGGGCGTCGACCAGCCAGAACGAGCAGGCGAGGAAGACACCTTCGCCTCCGGGCAGCCCGTCGTCGCCGCTGCCCGTGCGGTAGCGCAGCACGAAGCCGTCCTGCGTCAGGTGGCGCTGCACGGCGTCGACGGTCCCGAGCATCCGCGGGTCGTCCGCGGCCAGGAACCCGACGCGCCCGATCAGCAGCAGGCTGGCGTCGAGGTCAGGGCTGCCGTACGCCTGGGTGAAGGTCGCCCGGTCGGCGTCGTAGCCGTGCTCGAGCACGTCGCGGCGGACGGTCTCGCGCAGCGCGGTCCAGCGGGCCTCGGGCCCCGGCAACCCGTACCGGCGCACCGCGCCGACCATGCGGTCGGCCGCGACCCAGGCCATCACCTTGGAGTAGGTGAAGTGCTGCCGCTCACCGCGCATCTCCCACAGCCCGTTGTCGGGCTGGTCCCAGACCCCCTCGAGGTGCTCCATGAGGGCGACCTGGATGTCCCAGCTGTTGTCCTCGCCGCCGCTCGAGGCGTTGCGGGTGAGCGAGAGACCGTCGAGCACCTCGCCCCACACGTCCAGCTGCAGCTGGTCGGCGGCGGCGTTGCCGACGCGGACCGGCGCCGAGCCCTCGTAGCCGGCGAGCCAGGGCAAGGTCGCCTCCGGGAGTCGGCGGGTGCCGTCCAGCCCGTACATGATCTGCAGCTTGGCGGGGTCACCGGCGACGGCCCGCAGCAGCCACTCCCGCCAGGCCGCCGCCTCGGCGGTGTAGCCGGCGGCGAGCAGGGACTGCAGCGTGAGCGTCGAGTCGCGCAGCCAGCAGTACCGGTAGTCCCAGTTGCGCGGACCCCCCAGCTGCTCGGGGAGCGAGGTCGTGGCTGCCGCGACGATGCCGCCGGTGGGCGCGTACGTCAGCGCCTTCAGCGTGATGAGGGAGCGCTGGACGGCGTCGCGGTAGGTGCCGTGCACCCGGCTGCGGCCGGACCAGGCCGTCCAGTAGGCGGTCGTCTCGGCAAGGGCCCGGTCGGGGTCGATCCGGTGCGGCCGGTCCTGAGCACTGGGCGCCCAGGTGAGCACGAACGGCACCCGCTCACCGGCCCGTACGGTGAACTCGCTCACGGTCGTGGTGTCCCGTCCCTCCAGCGGCGCCGGCGTCCGCAGGTACACCGCGTCCGGACCGGCGACCGCCGTGAGCCCGTCTGCTTGCCGCCGGATCCAGGGGACGACCTGGCCGTAGTCGAATCGCAGCCGCAGCTCGCCGAACATCGGGACGGCCCCGCTCAGCCCTTCCACGATCCGGACCAGATCGGCCGCCCCGCCGCGCGGCGGCATCAGGTCGGTGACGCGCACCCGCCCGTCTGCGGTCTCCCACTCGGTCTCGAGGACCAGCGTGTCGGGGCGGTACCGGCGCGTCGTGCACGCGCCGGCGCCGGCCGGTGCGAGCAGCCAGCGCCCGGCGTCGGGGGTGTCCAACAGGGCCGCGAAGCAGGCGGGGGAGTCGAAGTGCGGGAGGCAGAGCCAGTCGATGGAGCCGTCCCGACCGACCAGCGCCACGGTGTGCAGGTCACCGATGACCGCGTAGTCCTCGATCCGGGACGCCACCTTCAGCCGGCCGTCAGGTCGAGTACGACCTTCACGTCGTGGGGGTGCCGGTCGAACGCCTCCCGGAAGCCGGTGAGCGGGACGCGCCGCGTCATCAGCCTGCCGAGCCAGTCCCGGTCGGCGCGCCGCAGGGCCTGTGCCGCGGACTCGTAGTGCCGCCGATTTGCGTTGACGCTGCCGAAGACGACCTCGTTGTGCAGGACGGTGTCCCGGTTGAACCCGCCGAGGTCGACCGCCACCTGCTTGCCGGCGTTGGAGACACCGGTCAGGCAGGCCACCGAGTCGAGCCCGCCGCTGGTCATCACGTCGAGCACGACCGACGGCACGCCGGTGCACTCGATCAGCACGTCGGCGCGCACTCCCGACTCCGGGAGCGAGTCCACGTGGTAGGTCGCACCGAGGTCCCGGACGAGGTCGGGTTTCGGGCCGTCGGTGACCAGGTCGTAGACGTGCACCTCCAGGCCACGCTGCACACCCAGCAGCGCCGCGAGCAGCCCGACCGGTCCCGCTCCGGTCACGGCGACGACCCGCGGGTCGTAGAACGCGCGTGCCCCGATCCGGTCGACCTGCTCCCACGCCTTGTCGACGACGGTCGTCGGCTCGAGCAGGACCCCGAGGTCGGCGAGCTCCGGGTCGACGGCGACGAGGGCGTCGGGCTTGGCCCGCCAGCGCTCGCGCGCGAAACCGTCCAATCCCTTGATCCCGTGCTCGGTGTAGCGCCCGTTGCGGCACATGTCCCACTCACCGGCCGCACAGGCTCCGCACGGCACGGGGTCGGGACGTCGCACGATCCCGACGACGAGGTCGCCCACCGCGACGCCGCAGCCGGCGGGCGCCTCAAGCACACGCCCGAGGTTCTCGTGCCCGAGGACCAGGTGCTCCCGACCTGCGGGCGCCTCGCCGTAGGCACCGGAGACGATCTCGACGTCGGTGCCGCACAGACCGAGCGCCAGCCCCTGCACGAGTACCGGGCCGTGCTCCGGCCCCGGCTCGGGCACGTCCCTCAGGGCGAGCGAGTCCTGCACTCCGGGTGTGACGGTCAACGCACGCACAACGGCTCCCCTGCCCGGTCGGTCCACCTCGGTATGTCCTCCTGGCGGACGAGGGCAAACCAGGCGGTCATCTGTACGCCCGTGCAGGTCTTGCAGCTGAGCCCGGTAGCGGGGTCGACCGGGGGCTGTCATCCGCACGACCGGTCGGATGAGCTGCTGGGAGCGAGGTGCGCGTGAGTTTCCTGACCGGCGTCCGGCACGGGCTGGACGAGGGCCAAGGCATATTCGTCGACATCCGGGGAGACGGTCGTGCCGCGGCCCAGGGCCCTAGGGTGGGCCCGGCCCGGTGAACAGCTCGACGACCGGGTCGGCGTCCTGCTCGGGGTCGACGAGGAGGAGCACCTCGTCGCCGGCGAGGACCCGGGTCGTACCGCGCACCGGGACGAGCGAGCCGTCCCGCTGCAGCATGCTGACCCACGTGCCCTCGGCGAGCCCCGGCAGCGCGTCAATGCGCTGGCCGTCGGCGGCCGAGCCCGCCGCCACGGTCAGGTGCCGCTCACCTGCGGGCTCCTCGCGCAGCCGCATGCCCGACACGAACGGCTCGAGCTCCACGACCCGCATGCCGACCTTCAGCAAGCGGCCGACCGTCGGCACCAGCGAGCCCTGGACCGCCACCGAAACCAGGACCACGACGACCACCACGCCGTACAGCCGCGGGCCACCCGCCAGCGGCAGCAACAGGCTGCCCAGCAGCAGCGGAACGGCGCCCTTGAGGCCGGCGAACAGCACGAACGCGTTCTCCCCGGGCAGCAGCCCGGCAGGACGCAGGAGCGGGTAGACCGCGAGTGGCCGGACCAGCACGGCGAGCAGCAGCCCGATCGCGACCCCGGGCACCCAGACGTCGGTGCGCGCCAGTACGTCGAGGTCGACGGTGAAGCCGAGGTAGGCGAACGCGACCACCTCCGCGACGCTCGCGAGGGCCGCGTGGAAACGCTCGACCTCCCGCTTGTACGGCGCCCGCTCATCCCCGATCACGATGCCGGCGAGGAACACCGCCAGGAACCCTGACCCGTGGGCCACCGTCGCCAGCCCGAACAGCAACCCGGCGAAGACCAGGGTCCGGACCGGGTGCAGTCCTTCGGCCGGCAGGGACACCCGGCGCATCAGCGAGAGGAGCAACCGGCCGCCGAGCACGCCCACCACGAGGCCGACGCCCATCTGGAGCACGAAGCTGCCGGCGACCTGCAGCGCCGCACCGCCGGACAGCTCGCCGGCGGACAGCAGCGCTGCCATCAGGGCGATCCCAACGGGGTCGTTGGCGCCGGACTCGCCCTCCAGCACGGTGCCGCTTCGGCCCTTGACCTCGCGCTGTCCAAGCACCGAGAACACGATGGCGGGGTCGGTCGGGGCCACCGCCGTCCCGACGAGGACCGAGAGGTACCAGTCGACGCCGAGTACGAGGTGGACCAGGACCGCCGCGCCGGCGACCGTGGCGAAGGTCCCCAGCACCCCGAGGCTGACGATGGCCGGGAGGGCGGAACGCAGCCTCCCCCGGCCAATGCTCATGCCACCGTCGAACAGGATGGCCAGCAGCGCCAGCGTCACGACCCGCTCGACCAGGCGCTGGCTGGGGTGCTCGAGCGCGGGGATGAAGCGCTCGGCGACAGCCGCGGCGACCAGGAACAGGACCGGCGCCGGGATGCGGATCCGCTGGGACAGGACGTGCGACTGGACTGCGAGCAGCCCGGCGGCCGCTGTGCACAGCACGAGCAGACCGAAGACGAGGGTGTCGGACATCAGGCATTCTCCAGGCAGGTGTCAGCGGTCGCCGACCAGACTTCCCGGCACTCCGGGCGTGACGGTACGGCTCAGCGACCGAACGGTTCCCGGTCGGGCGGCCGGGCCCGCGCGCGGGGTCAGCTCACTCGACGTTGGACATGATCCCGTGGGTCAGGCCGAGCAGCCCGCCCGCCAGGCCGAGGACCGCTCCGGTCGCGAAGAAGCCGACGGCGACCGTCATGTCCTTGCTCGGTGCGACCACGACGCCGCCGATGGTTCTGCCGCCGGCCTCCGTGGGGCTGGTGCGACGCTTGCCCGGTCCAGGGGTGCGGGGCGGGTCATCGGGGCTCCTCGTGGTCGAGGTGGTGGGTCATCGGGGTTGACTCCGGCCCGTGCGGACGAGGCAGGGACCGGGCGTCCAAGTACCCGGTCGGACGGCTGGCTCACATGGCCTCCCTGATGCCCCGTCGGATCAGCCAGACGTTGCCCGGCCAGGCCGTGGCGAAGCCGAGGGCCATCCCGATCTGGATGAGAAACAGTAGACGGGTGAGCTCGGGAGCAGGTGGTGCGGCGCAGGGAAGAACACCAGCGACATCAGCGCCATCCTGCCGAACAGACCGACCTCGGTCAGCGGCAGGACATCGGCCTTCGGCGCTGTGACAATCCTATCGCCCAGCCGGGCCCGCGCATCGGCGCGATCGTGAAGTACTGGAAGGCCAGGCAGGCCAGGGTGACTGCGAGCAGGTAGTCACCGACGTACTCCGCGAGCAGCGAGGCCGCGAACAGCGTCACCCTCAGCGTGAAGACCGTGAACTCGGCCACGATGTCGCCGAGCGTGCGGCCGGCACCGCAGTGGCTGACCCCCGCGGCGACGAAGGCCGATCCGGACTTGCCCGGCGACTCGGACCTCGCCTGCTCCTGGAGCCAGGTGGGGCTGTGGGGAGGGCGGCCGAACCGGAGGTAGCCAAGACGGGGCCGAGGTTGCGCGCTGCGACCCGCCACACGGCCTCCATGACGGGCATCTAGCCGGTTCCCGCGACCGTAGAGGTCTGCGAAGGATCAGAGCAGCGCAGGCGCACGCAGCGGCCAGGGCCACCCAGGCGACGACGACCAGCCAGGTGACCGGCATCAACCGCCCCGCCGGGCGAGCGCGGCGAGCAGGTCGCGGTGGCGTACCCAGCCGACCAGCCGGCCGGCGCCGTCAGCGACGGGGACGGCGTCCGAGCCCCGGTCGAGCCGGCGCAGCACCTCACCGAGCGGCGCGTCGACCGGGACGGGGTCGGCGCCTCGGGTCAGCGCGACGACGTCGACGGCCTCGCCGGCGGCCAGCGCGTCCATCACCTCGTGCGCGCTGACCGTGCCCAGGTAGCGGCCCTCCTCGTCCCCTACCGGGAGGCAGCTGTCGGCACCGCCGACGAACCTGGCCGCGACCGCGTGCAGGTCCGCACCGGTCGGTACCGCGTCGGGCGCATCGACCATGAAGTCGCTGACCGGCGTGCGGCGCAGGGCGGCGTCGGCTGGCTCGTCGATGTCGATGCCGCGGCGCAGCAGCTTCCGGGTGTAGACCGTGTCGTGCGAGACGAGGTCGCTGATCCCGGTGGCCAGCACGATCGCGAGCATGAGCGGCAGGATGATCGTGTACTCGCCGGTCAGCTCGAACAGGATCACGACCGCGGTGATCGGGGCCCGCGCAGCGCCGGCGAAGACCGCACCCATGCCGACCAGCGCGTACGCACCCAGCGACCCACCGGCGTGCGGCGCGACCGCATGGACGGCGTCACCGAACACCGCGCCGGTCATGGCCCCGACGAACAGGCTGGGCGCGAAGACCCCGCCGGACCCGCCGATGCCGATCGTGAGGCTGCAGGCGAGCACCTTCCCGGCCAGCAGTGCGAGCAGGAAGGCCGCGACGTAGCCGCCGGCCACCGCCTTGCCGAGGACGGGGTAGCCGACGCCGTACATCTCGGGGAGCAGGAGCAGCAGGGCACCGAGCAGCAGCCCACCCGTCGCCGGCCGCAACCACTCCGGTCCGCGCCAGGCCCAGTCGCAGGCATCCTCGACGGCGTACAGGACCCGGGAGAAGGCGACGCCCACCAGGCCGGCGACCAGCCCGAGCAGCGCGAACAGCGGGTACTGCGCCAGGTGGTCGACCTGGAACGCCGGCAGGACGAGGAACGAGTTGTTGCCCAGGACCGAGCGGCCGATGACGCTCGCCGTCACCGACGAGAGCACGACCATGCCGAAGGACTCCGCCTCCCATCGGCGCAGGATGAGCTCCATCGCGAAGAACACCCCGGCGAGCGGCGCGTTGAAGGTCGCCGCGATGCCGCCGGCGGCTCCGCAGGCGACGAGCAGCCGGACCCGGCGCTCGTCCAGGTGCAGCAGCTGGGCCAGCGACGACCCGAGCGCGGAGCCGATCTGCACGATCGGGCCTTCCCGGCCGACCGAGCCGCCGCCGCCGATGCACAGGGCGGAGGCCAGGGCCTTGACCACGGCCACCTGCGGGCGGATCCGGCCGCCGTGCCGGGCCACCGCGACCATCACCTCGGGGACGCCGTGGCCGCGGGCCTCCCGCGCGAAGCGCTGGACGAGCGGGCCGTACAGCAGGCCGGCCACCACCGGTGCCAGGACCACGAAGTACGGGCCCAGCCAGGGCAGATGCGGGTTGCCCACGCGGCCGAGCCCCGCGTAGTCCTGGTGGCCGGTGAACAGCCTGGTCACGGCCTCGATGAGGTAGCGGAACGCGACCGCGCCGACCCCGGCGCCGACGCCCACCGAGAGGGCCAGGGCGAGGAGGCGCCCCCGGGCGGACCGCAGGACCAACGACACCCGGCTGCCACGCCGATCAGCCGCGAGCGCACGGAGCGGCAGTCGGTCAAGGCCAGTCGCCCGGGACACCGTGGCCTCGCTCACTCAGGCACCTCGTGGTTCATCTGCATCCTCTCGCGGCTCGTGACCGCTCTGCGGTCGAGCGAGGCGTTCCAATCATGCATGACGCATGCATGAGTCAGGGAAGCGTGTGGCCCAGACGAGGCGGGGCCGGCGGCGTCGAGGTGGGGACGAGGCAGCCGGCCTGGATCAGCACCGCAGCGGTCCGCGGCGGGAGGAGGTCAGGTGGCGGTCGCCGCGGGACGGGGACCTGCACGCCATGAGTCGGCCGGTCCGGATGACGTGCAGCCGTTCCTGCTCGCCTCGCGGGCGCTGGTGGCGGTCGCCGCCCGGTCGGTCGACGAGGTCCAGAGCGACCTGACGCTGCCCCAGTACCGGGCGCTCGTCGTCCTGGGCAGCCGAGGGGGGCTCAAGGTCACGGTCCTCGCCGACGAGGTCGGCGTGCACGCCGCGAGCCGGCCGCTGCTCGACCGCGTACGGAGCCGCCGGGAGGCCGACATCGCCGGGATCTTGAGCCGGATGCGGCCCGAGGAAAGGGTGGCCGCGGTCGATGCCCTGCGGGCCTTCGCCGCAGCTGCCGGAGAGCAGCCGGAGCAGCACTGGCCGTGGGTGGCCGGCACCGGCTGAGTCGGGACCGCTGAAGGGGACGGACGCCGGCCGCTGGCCGGACCTGCTCCCTGCGGCCGAGGGCACCCCTCGCCTCGATGGCTCGTGCTTCCCGTGCGTCATCCGGCCCGACGGTCACGCCGGAGCGGCGCTCACCCCGGAGCGAGCAGGTCCCCGTAGTCCGCAGCAGTGAGCGGGGTCCCCACGATCGCACCGTCGGCCCGCGGCACCGGGAGGGGATGGCCGTCGCGCAGGAAGCGCACGCCGGTCACCTCGGGCAGCGCGTCCAGCGTCACGACGACCTGTGCCAGGGCGAGCACCTGGTCGCTGCGGCCGCTGTCGAGCAGGGCTCCGCTGAGCGACACCGAGGCCACGCCACCCGCAACAGCCACCAGCGAGCCCGCCCCGGCGGGCAGCACTGTCGTGAGCCCCTGGTCCCGTTCGGCGGGCAGTGGCCCGCCGAGCAGGTCCCGCAGCACCGCCGCGGGAGTGACCTCGGCCGCAGCCCGGGTGACCATGGCCAGGTGGGCGTCCCGGACGAAGGCCAGCTGCTCGTTGCTCGTCCCCGTCGCCGGTGCCGAGCCGGACGGGGTCACCAGGACACCGGCGGGCGCGTCCTGCGCGCCCAGTGCCCGGGCCTGCCGCTCCGGCCGCACACCGCAGCCGGTCAGCCCGAGGACCAGGGCGGCGACGAGCAGGAGCACTGCTCGGCCGCCCCTCACGCCGGCAGCGCCACGACGAAGCGCGCGCCGCCCCCCGGCCGGTCGACGACTGCCACCTCGCCGTGGTGCGCGGCCACGTGCTGCGCGACCAGGGCCAGTCCCAGACCGGTCCCCTCCCTGCTGCCCCGCACCCCGGCCCCACCGCCTCGGCCGAACCGGTCGAACACGAGGCCTCGCTCCTCCACCGGCACGCCGGGGCCGTCGTCGTCGATTTCGAGCCGGACGGTGCTGCCCACCCGGTACGCCCGAGCGGCCACCGGACCGCCGCCGTGCCGGTCGGCGTTGTCGAGCAGGTTCGCGAGGACCTGCCGCAGTCGGCGCACGTCGGCCCGGACGACCAGGGGGCCGCCGGCCTCGACGGGCGTACCGCGCTCCTGGCAGACCGCCCGCAGGAGCGCGGCGACGTCGACGTCGGACAGGTCGGGCGGCCGGTCGCCCTTGGCCAGCTCGAGCAGGTCGGTGACGAGCTGCTGGAAACGGCCGATCTCCTTGGTCACCAGCTGGACCGCGGCCGCGGAGCGGTCGTCGAGGTCGTCCCGGCGACGGTCGAGGACCTCGGCGGCGCTGGACAGCGTCTGCAGAGGCGACCTCAGCTCGTGGCTGACGTCCGCGGCGAAGCGCCGGTCGCGTTCCATCCGCGCCGCCAGCGCGTCCACCATCGTGTTGAAGGAGCTGGTGAAGCGACGCAGGTCGGGCTCCCGGGCGGCATCGAGTCGGACGCCCAGGTTCCCCTGCACGATCATGGTCGCCGCGTGCTCGACCGAGGCGAGCGGTCTCAGCACCCGCCCGCTCGCCCACCGTCCGACCAGCGCCCCCGCCACCGCTGTCGCGAGCGCGACGAGGCCGAGCGTCGTGGACAGGGAGCGCAAGGTCCCCTGGATCTCGCTCAGGTCGTTCAGCTCGTAGTAGGTGGCCTGGACCGGGGCGAGCGGGATCATCGTCACCAGGAACGGCCGCCCCTCGACCCGGACCCGCTGCACGCCGGGACGGCCCTGTTCGGCCAGCGCCTGCAGGCTCCGCGGGATCGCCGCGGTCAGACCGGAGTCCGCGGTGCGCGCGAACCAGGTCCCGCCGCGCCGGACCACCGGCCTGCGCGTCGAGCCCGTGTCGACACTGCGCAGCACGGAGACGAGGTCTGGGTCGTCGACGCTGAGCCCGGCCTGGACCGTGGCGGCGTCGTAGTAGGCGGCCCGGACCGCGGTCCGCTCGCGCTCGGGGACCAGCGTCGCCCGGGTGAGCTCGTACGCCCCGAGCGCCAGTGCGGCGCAGCTGACGAGCGCGCCGACGGCGAACAGTGCGGTGATGCGGCTGCGAAGCCCGGCCCGCCTCACCGCTGGAGCTTGTAGCCCAACCCGCGCACCGTGACCAGGTGCTGCGGCTCGGCCGGGTCCGCCTCGATCTTGCGGCGCAGCCGCCCGACGTGGACGTCGACGAGTCGCTCGTCGCCGAAGTCGTACTCCCAGACCCTGGTGAGGAGCTGGGCCCGGGACAGGACCTGCCCGACCTGCCTCGCGAGCTCGCAGAGCAGCCTGAACTCGGTCCGCGTGAGGCTGACCGGCTCGCCCTGGAACCGCACCTCACCGGCGGCCGGGCAGATCTCCAGCTCGCCGACGACGGTGACCGGCGAGGTGGGCTCGGCGGTCCGGATGCGACGCCGCAGCGCCCGCAGCCGGGCGGCCAGCTCCTTCACCGGCACCGGCTTGACCACGTAGTCGTCGGCACCGGCCTCGAGCGCGGCCACGATGTCGTGCGTGTCGTCCCGCGCGCTCACCACGACGATCGGCACGTCGCTGGCCCGCCGTACGGCGCGGATCAGGTCGTAGCCGTCCATCCCCGGCAGGGTCAGGTCGACGAGCACCGCGTCGAAGGACTCGACCGCTGCCCTGGACAGTCCCGTCTCCGCGGTGGGGACGGCGACCACCCGGTGCCCCTCGTCCTCGAGGGCGAGCTGAAGGGACAGCCGGATGCCGTCGTCGTCCTCGACGAGAAGCAGGTCGGCCACCGCACCATCGTGCACCGCCGGCTAGGCGGGGGCGCCGGAGCACCGGCGATGACACAGCTCTGTCATCGGACCGGGACCCCCCGCCATGGGGTCGAGCCAGGCTGACAAGCGTCCAGGGCAGCTGGCTCACGCGGAGGCAACGGATGGCCGAGGCACAAAGGACTGCGGTGGCGCAACGGTTGGACCCGAGCGCACAGCTGCAGGTGGCGCGGCGCAGGACCGCGCGATGACGCCCGTCGACAGCTCTCCCAGCCGCGAGGACCGGCACGACGAGCCCCTGCGATGGGCCGAGGGTGCAGCACGCCCGCCGGCGCAGCCGGTCCTGGGAGCGGGCCGTCATGACCCGCGTGACCCGTGGCTGACCACGTCGGCGCACCGGTTGTCACGGCTCTGTCACACGTCCGGGCCTGATCCGCCACACCGGCCGGGCAGACCTACAGGAAGCCCGTAGCGCGGGACCCGAGCGCAAGGAGCCGCCACGTGATCGCGAGCCCGGCACAGAACACGACAGTCTCGAGCACGGACACCTCCCAAGACGTACGCCACGTACGACCTCGCGTGGACACCTCGGTGTCGTGGGCCAGGCCGGGCACCCGGCGCCGCGAGCTGCCGAAGCGGCAGGGACCCGGCCAGCTGGAGCTCATCCGGGGCGCCCTCGTCGCCAGTGGGCTGGCCGCCGCCGCGTGGCTGATCACCCTGGTCGTGGTGGCCGTCGCCGAGGGCCGCTCCGCGACGTACCCGTTCGCCGCCGTCACGGCCCTGTTCCGTGGTGAGCGCGCCCTCGGGCTGCCGCCCACCACCGGTGACGTCACGACAACGGTCCTCGTTCGCGGACTGCTCTGGATCGCCCTGCTGGCGGTCCTGCTCGGATCCGTCTTCGCCGTCGCCGGGGTGCGCGGCCTCCCGCGGCGCCGCGCGGTCGTCATCGCCAGCGCAGCCGTCGCCGCGCTCGTCGTCTTCCTGCTCGGCATCGTTCTCGTCGGCCAGCCCGGATCGCGCACCCTGCAGCGGGAGGTGTCGAGCTACCAGGGCTTCCGGGACCTGGGGCTCCCCCTGGTCGCGCTGGCCCAGGTCCTTGCCGGTGTCACCTTCGGTGCCTGGTGGGCGCGCCTCACCTGCCCGCGGGACCGCGCCGGTCGCCCATGATCGCCGGGACGTGCCCGCTGACCCGGGATCAGCCGGCGTCCACCTGGAACCGGTCGATGGCGCCCGGGAAGTAGTCGCACTGCACCGTGCCCTGGTCGCACGCGCCCTTCCCGCCGATCGAGACGACCGCATCGTCGACGATCCGGCCTGTGGCCTGGTCACGGCGGGTCGGCCGGTTCGGGACGGTCACCAGGTGCCCGGGGTGTGTGGGCGCGGCGCCCCTGTGGAGATACCCGAACGGATACCCCGCCTGGCCACCACCGCACGGGTCCGCACCTCGCCCCCGATCGGGCCGTCGAGGTGGTGGCCGCCGGCGTCCCGCATGACATGGGCCCCGGCCCCCTCGTCCACCTACCAGCGAGCGAGCGAGCGAGCGACCGGCCCGGCCCTGCCGAGGAGGGGGTGGCCGCCGCGAGGACCAGCAGCGGAGCGAGGGCGACCACCGCCATACGGGATCTGGGGAGGGTCGGTGCCGGCGCGTGGCGGGACTCCAAGGTCGAGGCGCCCGCCCGCGCCGGTGGCGAGCGGACGACGGCCTCTGGCCAGCGGCAGCGCTGTTCGTCGACGACCTTGTGGGGTGGACGTGACGGTCTTTCCTCAGTCCTGCGACAGGTCGGTGACGGTCTCGTGGGCCGAGGAGACCCAGCCGGAACCCCCGCCGACCCGTGGAGCGGCTGACACGGATCTGTCACGCGTTGATGCAGTGACCGTCACACGCCGCGTCCACCTTGACGGAGACAAGGAGGTGCGCATGACGCTCACGCAGGTAGACAGCCGGGTTGACTCCGGCCGGGTCGAGCACGATCTGCCGCTCGTGGTGCTGGTGGTGGGTGAGGACGGCGACTGGGTCGAGGCCTGGTTGCAGTCCCAGATCCAGGACGCGCTCTCGCTGCGTCCCGAGGAGCTGGTGATCGACCTCGCGCAGTGCGAGGTCCTCTCGTCAGCCCTGCTGCGACTGCTGCTGTCGACGCACCGGCAGCTCCGCCAGCGGGACGGCCGGCTGACCATGCGCGGCGTGTCCCCACGGCTGACACGCATCATCGGGCTCGGCGGCCTGAGCAACGTGTTCGACGTCGAGGAAGTACCAGCCCGCTGATCGAAGCCGACGATCCGGGTCCGCATGCGTAGGGACCGCCCCACGCTGTGAAACGTCGCTCGTCGCGCGTAGCCCGGCTGCCGCGGCCTCAGGGTCATCGCCACGTCCCGTACGGCGGTGCGCTGGGCAGGAGCGGGTGGTGGCCGGCTTCGAGCTCGACCACGACCCCGGCCCTCCGGGCGAACCCGCGCTGCCGGGGTTCCCTGTTCTGCGCACAGACCAGGAAGGTCGAAGGGACCTGGTGGCAGGCCGCAGCCTGGACCGACTGCTTGGTCGTCGTCGCTGGACGACGACGGGCTCTGCCCGACCTTGGCAGGTAGCTGGCGATGAGCAGCAGGTGCCGCACGCTGCTGTCGCCCGCGACCGCCTCCGGGGCAACGACGCCGCCGTATGTCGCCGACCGCGATCGTCGGTTCGTCGTCCTCCCGTAGCCGCTGCGGGACCGAGACGACGTCTTGCGGCAGACCTGGATCCGCCGAATCGGCCGAGTCCCATGGATTCGCCGCAGCTCGGCAAGGCCGGGGTCACGCTGCGGACACCACGCTCCTGCGAGGGCGCCGACCCCCTCGTAGACCGCCACGAGGTCGAAGCGCAGGTCGGGATTGCCCCCGCAGCGCCGCGCCGTCCAGTACGCCCGCAGCGCCGCCTTCCCGCGGATCGTCCCGCCACTGTCGCGGACCACCCGCGCCGCCGTCAGGGAGCTGGCGACGAGGTCGTCCGCGCAGCCGGCGGGAGCACCCTCGACGTCACGGGCGTTCCAGCCGTCGACCCAGCGCCGCTAGAGCAGGGACGCACCGCAGGTCGTCGTCACGACGCGGCAGCGTGCAGAGCGGGGGAGCCCGCGGCAAGAGCCCGCCGGCGCAGGCCGGCGGCTCTACCCTTACCTGGTGCGCGTCGGCGGGGTGCCTGCGGTCCGCCACCTGGTGCGCGCCCGCGACCTGGCCGACGCCCGGTACACCGAGCCGCTCACGGTCGACGACCTCGCGGCAGCGGCTTGCCTGTCGCGCGCGCACTTCAGCCGGGCATTCAAGCGGGCCTTTGGTGAGTCGCCGTACTCCTACCTGCTCGCCCGGCGGCTCGAGCGCACCGCGACCCTGCTGCGCGGAACCGACTACTCGGTCGCGGACATCTGCATGCAGGTCGGCCTCACAAGCGTGGGATCGTTCACGTCGAGCTTCACGAGGGCCTACGGCGTGACTCCCACGCAGTACCGCGCCTCGTTTCCGTCCGCGGCGAGCCTGACCCGCATCCCGCTCTGCGTGCTCAAGGCGTACGGCCGGCCCGGCAACAGCACGATCGGAGAAGACAGCCGGTGAGCCGCCTCCGTACGGTCCTCTCAGCTGAACCCCGGAACCACCACGGAGGACACCATGATCCGCATCAGCACCACCCAGCTCTGGGTGCATGACCAGGACGCCGCCCTGGACTTCTGGACGAACAAGGTCGGCTTCGAGGTACGTGAGGACGTCACCGTCGCCGAGATGGGCGGCTTCCGCTGGCTCACCGTGGCGCCTCCTGGCCAGGACGACCTCACCCTGGTGCTCATGGCGATCCCCGGTCCGCCGATGGTCGACGCCACCACCGGGACCCAGATCGCGGAACTCACAGCAAAGGGCTTCGCGGGCACCCTGTTCCTGGCCACGGACGACGCCGTGAAGGCCTACGAGGAGCTCTCTGCGCGGGGCGTGGAGTTCACCGAGACGCCGACCGAGCAGCCGTACGGGATCGACTGCGGCTTCCGCGACCCCTCGGGCAACAGTGTCCGGCTGGCTCAGCGCAGGCCGGTGGCGTAGCAGCAGGGCGCGACCGCCTCCACCAGCTCACCGGCGACGCCCGGGAGCAGCTCGTCGCCCGGGCCATCGGCGTCGTCGCCGGCCGCGTCGCCCGCCTCGTGGTCGAGCAGGACCGGCTGGTCGGCGTCGAGCTCGAGGACGGCAGGGTCGTTCCGCGCGTGCGGCGTTCGTCCGCCCTCGCTTCGTCCCGCACACCGACCTGGGCTGCACGACCGAGGCCGACGGCTGGGTCGTCGCCGACGCCGCCGGTCACACTGCGGAACGGGGCGTGCGGGTCGCCGGAACGCGACCGACCCTCGGGCCCAGGTCGTTACGGCGGCCGGCCAGGGGTCAGCAACCGCGATCGCCCTGAATGCCGACCTCGGGCCCCCGTCCAAGCACCAGCTCGCCCTGATGGTCTGGGTCGCCGTGTTCCCGACGCTGACAGCCCTGAACTTGGCGCTGAGCAGTGCTCTCAGCGGCCTGCCCGTCGCGGTGAGGACCTTCGTCCTCGCCAGCGTCGCGGTCCCCATCGTCAACGACGGCGTCATGCCTGCCCGGGCCAGTCAAGCCGTGCCGCTGCGCTGGGTCCCCCGGCCTGCACCCGCCCGTGCCGGGAAGTCCTGGGAGACGAGGCCGGCGGGGCGATGTCCGGCTATGTCGCCGCACCCGCAGTCGCTCAGGCAGACCGGGCTCGAATCAGTATGGACGCCAGCTCGAACGAGGACGAGGATCAGGGGCTGTCCTTCGATGGTCGGGTCCAACCTCGACGAAGCAGCCATCGTCGCGCCGCCCACAACGGCTCAGCGCACGGACGTCGTAGGGCGTCGGCTGCCGATCCCGTCGACCGACTCAGCTAGTTGGGCGGGGGTGGCGGTGCCGAGCGATCTGCTCCAGACCAAGCTGCGTCCGCCGCGGCTGCGGCGACCCACGGTGCCGCGGCCCAGGTTGAGCGCGCGCCTGAACCGTTCGTGGGACTGCACGCTGGCGCTGGTGTCCGCCCCAGCCGGCTTCGGTAAGACCACGTTGCTCGCGGAGTGGTTGTCCAGCGGGTCGGCTGAAGGACGAGCCCTCGCCTGGTTGTCGCTGGACCAGCGGGACAACGACCCGGCGTCGTTCTGGTGCTATGTCGTGGCGGCGCTGCACGCGGCGTCAACGAACGTCGGCACCGCGGCGCTCGCACTGCTGCAGTCCTCCGTGCACGCCGGTCTCGGGCGTCTGCTCAACGACCTTCAGGACCTCCACGACCTCGTCCTGGTGCTCGACGACTACCACGTCATCGACGCGCTCGACGTACACGAGCAGATGGTGTTCTTCCTGGACCACCTCCCCGGGAACGTCCACGTCGTTCTCGCGACCCGGGTGGACCCGGCGCTGCCGCTGGCGCGGTTGCGTGCTCGGGGTGAGCTCGTCGAGGTGCGGGCGGCCGACCTGCGCTTCACGCCCGAGGAGGCGTCCTCATACCTGTGCGACACCATGGGGCTGAGCCTGACGCAGCGCGACGTGGAGGCGCTTGACGGACGCACGGAGGGTTGGATCGCCGCGCTGCAGATGGCTGCGCTGTCCATGCAGGGACGCGACGACGTCGCGGACTTCATCGCCGGCTTCTCCGGCGACGACCGGTACATCGTCGACTACCTCGCCCAGGAGGTGCTGCAGCGCCAGCCGGCCCAGCTGCGGAGCTTCCTGCTGGAGACGTCACTGCTCAGTCGCCTGACAGGACCCTTGTGCGACGCCGTCACCGGCCGGGACGGCGGCAAGGCGACGCTTGAGGAGCTCGACCGCAAGAACCTGTTCGTCGTCGCGCTCGACGATCAGCGCCGCTGGTACCGCTACCACCATCTGTTCGCCGACGTGCTGCAGGCCCACCTGATGGACGAACACCCCGACCGGGTCGGCGAGCTCCACCTGCGGGCCAGTGAGTGGTACGACCAGCAGGGCGACCCGGCTGAGGCGATCGACCACGCGATGGCGGGCGGACACTTCGCTCGAGCGGCCGTGCTGGTAGAGCGTGCGCTGCCGGCCGTGCGGCGCGACCGGCAGGAGGTGTCGTTGCGCCGGTGGCTCGGGGCGCTCCCCGACGAGCTGGTGCGGGCCAGCCCGGCGCTGAGCCTGGGTTATGCCGGAGCGCTGATGGCACACGCCGAGGTCGAGGGCGTCGAGGTGCACCTGCAGCATGTGGAGCAGTGGCTGGCCGGGATACGTTCGGGAGCGAGCGCGACGACAGATGCGGCCCAGGATCGCCAGCTGCGCACGCTGCCTGGCGCGGTGGCCATGTACCGGGCCGGCCTGGCGCGGATCCACGGCGACGTCGCCGGCACGATGCGGCATGCGCGTCTCGCGCTGGACCTCGCCGCCGAGGACGACGACCTCGAGCGCGGTGGAGCAGCCGCGCTGCTCGGCCTCGCGCACTGGGAGATCGGCGAGCTGGGCCCCGCGTGCGAGCTGTACGCGCAGGCGCTGGCCAGTCTGAACCGGGCGGGGCATCTGCCGGACACGCTCGGGTGCACCATCGCGCTCGCCGACCTCGAGACGGCCCAGGGCCGGCTGAGTCAGGCATGCGGCGCGTACGAGCGAGCGCTGCAGGCTGCCGACGAGGCGCCCCGGGTGCCGCGGGGGACAGCGGACATGCACGTGGGCATTGCCAGCCTGCTCGTCGAGCGGAACCAGCTGGCCGCAGCCGTGCAGCACCTGAGCGCGGCTGAGGCGCTGGGCGAGCACGCCGCCCTGCCGCAGAACCGCTACCGCTGGCGGGTCGTCGCGAGCTTCGTCCGGGAGGCCGACAGCGACCCGATCGGCGCCCTGGCGCTGCTCGCCGACGCCGAGCGCCTATACGACACCGACTACTCGCCGGACGTTCGGCCCGTCGCCGCGCTCACCGCGCGGGTGTGGATCCGACATGGCCGTACGCAGGAAGCGCTCGCGTGGGCGCGCAGCCGAGAGCTGGCCGTCGATGACGAGCTGTCCTACCTGCGCGAGTTCGAGCACCTGACGTTGGCCCGGCTCCTGCTGGCCCGCCTCGGGTCCGGCGCCGCGCAGTCGGCACACGAGCTAGACCAGTTCCTGGAGCGGTTGCTGCGCGCAGCGCAGGGAGGGGGCAGGTGCGGAAGCGTTCTCGAGATCCTCGTCCTGCTGACGCTGACCGCTCAGAAGCGCGGGGACCTGACGCGGGCCGTCGCCACCCTGCAGCAGGCCGTCACGCTCGCCGAACCGGAAGGCTATGTGCGTATCTTCGCCGAGCACGGTGCCCCGATGGCCGCGCTGCTGAGGGCGCTCGAGAGGTCGGGCACCGCGGAGGACTACCCCGCCCGGCTGCTTGCCGCGGTCAACCAGGGCTCCGGGACTCCACCGGCCCGAACGGACCCGGTGGAGTCCTTGAGCGACCGTGAGCTGGTCGTCCTGCGGCTGCTCGTGTCCGACCTGGACGGACCTGACATCGCCCGCCAACTCGTGGTGTCGGTGAACACCGTGCGTACGCACACCAAGAACATCTACGCCAAGCTCGGCGTGAACAGCCGGCGTGCCGCAGTTCGCCGTGGACATGAACTCGAGCTGCTGCCAACCCACCGCTGAGTTGAGCCCGCGCGCCGGCGCCCAGCCGGTTTCCCATGCAGATCACCAAGGCAGATCACCAAGGTTGGTGATGCCCCCTCACCAACCACGCTCCTAGCTTTCGCGCACCGGCGAAGCACATCGTCGGCGACAGCTCCGATAGCGGACAGCGTGGAGGCGGGGTGAACGAGGTGCGGGCGAGCCACAGTCCCGGACCGTACGAGATCCGCGTCCAGGGGCGACTGGAGGCGCGTTGGGCCGCCTGGTTCGACGGCTGCACCCTCACCTGGGCGGGCGACGGCACGACGGTCATCGCCGTGAACGTCGTCGACCAGGCCGCGCTGCACGGGCTGCTGCAAGCCGTTGGCGACCTCGGACTGCCGCTGCTGTCGGTCACGCAGACGGGCACCGGTGCCGGGTTGGCTCCCGCCGCCGAACAGCGCCGCAGCCCTGCCGCCAGCGACACCCGACAGACGGCTCCCGTCAGCAACCCCTCTCCCACCCCTCACACCAGGAGCGCGCCGTGAACGCCAGCCACACCCCCTACCCGGTGCACGTCGACGCGTCCCTGGACCCGTCGATCTCCCGCTGGCTCTGGCTGGTGAAGTGGGTGCTTGTCCTCCCGCACTACATCGTGTTGTTCTTCTTCTGGTTCGCCTTCGTGGGCGTGAGCGTCATCGCGTTTTTCGCGATCTTGTTCACCGGGCGCTATCCGCGGTCGTTGTTCGATTTCAACGTCGGGGTGATGCGCTGGACCTGGCGGGTGCACTTCTACTCGTACGGGGCCTTGGGCACCGACAGGTACCCGCCCTTCACCCTCGCCGACGTCCCGGACTACCCGGCCCACCTCGAGGTGACGTACCCGGAGCGGCTGTCCCGGGGTCTGGTCCTGGTGAAGTGGTGGCTGCTTGCCCTGCCGCACTATCTCGTCCTCAGCGTCATGGTCGGCGGAGGTCTCTGGCTGGGCACCCATAACCCTAGCGCTGCTGACGCCGGCTGGAGCGCCGGCGGCCTGGTCGGCCTGCTTGTGCTCATCGCGGCCGTCACGCTGCTGTTCACGGGCCGCTATCCGGACTCGCTCTACCGCCTGATCGTCGGGATGGACCGCTGGGCGTTGCGGGTGACCGCGTACGCGGCGTTGATGACGGACGCCTACCCGCCGTTCCGCCTCGACCAGGGCGGCACCGACCCCGACGCGGTAGCCGAGCCGCTCACGACGCAGCCGAACGGCCCCCAGGTTCTCCAGACTCCAGCGGCCACCCTCGCCTGACGTGGCACTCATGACGAGCCCCGCACCGACGACGACGCCCCGAACGCACAGGTGCGGGCCCCAGCCGTGTCGGGCCTGCCGCTCCGCATCTTCCGCTGCGAAGGTCTGGTCCTGCTTCTCGCTGCCCCTGCCGGCTATGCCAGCGGACTCGACGAGTCCTGGAGGCTGGTGCCGCTGCTGCTGTTCGTCCCTGACCTGGTTGTGGCCGGCTACGCAAAGTCGCACCGGACACCGATCGGCGCCACAAAGTCGCCCACTCCTACCCGGCACCAGCCGTGCCCGGCCTGCTGGCGACCGTGGGCGGAGCCGCTCGGGCAGCGGGACCGCGCTGGTCTGGCTCGCGCACATCGGCATGGACCGCGCCCTGGGCGACGGACTCCAGTACGACACCGACTTCCGGGACAGCTGCCTCGGACGCACCGGTCATGAGCCAACCCCCGCTACCCGGTAGTCGTTCAGGCATGGCGCAGCTGACCCGCGCCGCCCGACTCAGCACCGCCGCGCCTCGCACCCGCAGGGCAGCGTTCCCGCACATACCCGGCTCGCCATGCACCACGACCCGGCTGTGCTTGCCATCAGGAGAACCTCATGTTGACCCGTCTCGCGCACCTGATCGTCCGACGCCGTTGGCTCGTTCTGGGTGTCTGGCTGTTCCTCACCCTGTTCGGTGTGTTCGCCGCGGGTCAGGCGGCGGACCGGTGGTACACCGCGACCGCCATCCCCGGCCAGCCGGCGTACGAGGCGAGCCAGCGCAGCCTGCACAAGCTCGGCGTCGGCGACCGGACCCCCGCCGTCGTGGTCTTCCGGACCACCGGCGACGCCACGACCAGCACCGCCATCGAGCAGGGCATGCAGCGGGCGGCAAACTTCATGCCCGGCGCGTTCACCAGCTCGTACTTCTCGACGCAGAACCTCGTGTACGTCTCGCAGGACCGGCACACCGCGTTCCAGATGATCTACCCGGCCGGCAAGGCCGGCGTCGACGTGCTTATCGGCGCGAAAGACCTCCGCGCCGCCGCTGCCGTCGGGCTGCCTGACGGCACGACCGTCGAGGTGACCGGGCGCGACGCGCTCGACGAGGCGACCAAGGACGGCGGCGGTGGCTCCAGCGTCCTGCTGGAGGCCGTGGTCGGCGGGATCGGCGCGCTGGTGGTCCTGCTGTTCGTCTTCGGCACGCTGCCCGCGGTGCTGGCGCCGCTCGTCGTTGCGATCGCCGCGATCCTCAACACCTTCACACTGGTGTGGGCGCTGACGTACGTCACCAACGTCTCGATCATCGTGCAGTTCCTCATCGCCCTTGTCGGCCTCGGGCTGGCGATCGACTACGCGCTGGTGATGATCTTCCGGTTCCGCGATGAGCTGCGCCAGGGCGAAGACGTCGAGACCGCACTGGTACAGACGATGACGCACGCCGGCCGCTCGGTCGTCGTCTCCGGGTCCACGGTCGCCATCGGCCTGCTCGCGATGGTCGCGCTGCCACTGCCGCTGATCCGCTCCATGGGCATCGGCGGCATGCTCATCCCGGCCGTGTCCGTGCTGGCCTCGCTCACCCTGCTGCCGGCCCTGCTCGCCGTCCTGGGACACCGCATCAACGCGGTCCGGGTGATGCCCCGGCGGCTGATCGACGCCGGGCACGGCGAGGACGGCGGCTGGGGGCGGTGGGCGCGCTTCGTGCTCCGCCGTCCCGCCGCGGTCGCCGGCGTCGGCCTCCTGCTGGTCGTGACGCTGGCCGGCATCGGCACGCAGCTCAAGACCGGCGAGGCCGAGCTCGCGCACTTCCCGGGCACCGGCACCGCCATCGCCGGCCGCCAGATGCTCGCCGACGCCCACATCAGCCCCGGGGTGATGAAGCCGCTCGACGTCCTCGTCGAGAACGGCGGGAACGCCGACCTGGTCGCGGCCAGGCTCCGCACCGTCGATGGGCTCATCGGCGCAGCCGCACCGGCCACCTGGCACCAAGGAGCAACCTCGTTCGTCGAGGCGTTCCCGGCCATCGACGGCGGCGCCCCCGGCATCCGCGACATCATCGACCGCGCGGACGCGGCCCTCGTCGGGACCGACGGCACGGTGACCGGAGTCGCCGCAGTTGACCAGGACTTCCTGCACGCCCTGTACAGCAGCGCCCCCTGGGTGCTCGCGATGGTCCTGCTGCTGACCCTGGTCCTGCTGACCCGCGCGTTCCGCTCCGTCGTGCTGGCGGTCAAGGCCGTCGTGCTCAACTTGTTCTCGCTCGGCGCCGCCTTCGGCATCGTCGTGCTCGTGTTCCAGCAGGGGCACGGCTCGTCGCTGTGGGGTGTCGAGGAGACCGGCTCGATCACCGCCTACGTCCCGCTGATGAGCTTCGCGTTCCTGTTCGGCCTGTCGATGGACTACGAGGTCTTCATGCTCTCGCGGATGCGGGAGGCCTACGACGAGACCGGCTCCACCGACCGGGCCATCGAGCTCGGGCTCGCCCGCACCGGCAAGCTCGTCACCAGCGGCGCGCTGATCCTCATGTTCGCGTTCCTGGTGCTGTCCTCCAGCCCGGGCTTCGAGATCAAGTCGCTCGCGGTCGGCATCGCCGCCGGGATCATCTTCGACGCCACCGTCATCCGCGCTCTGCTCGTGCCGGCGCTGATGAAGCTGTTCGGCGCCGCGAACTGGTGGACTCCGACCTGGCTCGACCGGCTTTTCCCGGCGCCGCCGAGCCCTGGGGTCGTCAACCTCCGCGACGTCATCCCCGCGCCGTCACTGCCCGCGGACGCGGCCACCACCACCGCGCCGGTCTGACATGACCGCCGACACGTCGACCGTCGCCGGGGTGCTCCTGAGCCTCCTGCGGTCCGAACCTGCCGCCGCCGGCTCCGGACCACGTCTGCGGTTGCACGGTCATCGCACGAGCAGGCTGCACGTGCCGCACGACGAGGCCAGGCCTTCCCAGCACGGCCTCGACGAGCTCGCCAGCGTCATGACGGCTGAGCGCACCCCCGCCGAACGGGCTCGGGAACACCCGGGGGCACCCCGATGAACCCCCGGCGCTCCGGCCGGTGGGTACCTGCCGGGCTGCTGGCGCTCGCGTTCATCCCGGTGGGCGCGGGCACCATCCGGCTCCTGCAAGTGCTCGGCGCTGGCAACGGCATCGAGCCGGACGCCCGGTTCGACGCCTTCCCGATACCGGTCGTCGTGCACGTCGTCGCGTCGATCACGTACGTCGTGCTGGGCGCGTTCCAGTTCTCCGCGCGCACCCGCCGTCAGCACCCGGGCTGGCACCGCCGAACCGGTCGCGTGCTCGTGCCCCTCGGCCTGGTGGTCGCCATCTCCGCGCTGTGGATGACCCTGCTGTACGACCGCAAGGAGGGCACCGGTGCGCTGCTGTACGGCGTCCGCCTGCTCGTCGCGGCCGGCATGGCCGGATGCGTCGTCCTCGGCTTCACCGCCGTGCGGCGCCGGAACATCGCCGCGCATCGCGCCTGGATGGCGCGTGCGTACGCGCTCGCGCTGGGAGCGGGCACGCAGGCGTTCACCGTCGGCTTCGGCGAGGGCCTGTTCGGCGCCGGCGTGCTCCGACACGATGTCATGATGAGCTCCGGTTGGGCGATCAACCTCGCCGTCGCCGAGCTGATGATCCACCCTTCGAGGCATCGCGCGCCGCCGGCACGGCGCCAGAGCCCTGCGGTCGTCGACCTCCGCGACGTCATCCCCGCTCCGTCGCCGCCGGCGGACGTGGCCACCACCACTCCCCGGCTGACGTGACCGCCGCCGTGCCGTCGACGTGCCGGCCGTCTCCGGCCCGCCCCTGCGCGTGCTGCGGTCGGAGGGCCTGGTGCTGTTCGTCACTGCGGTCGCGGTGTTCGTCCGGGCGCTGGACGAGAAGCTCTGGCTCCGCGTACGCCGCCTTTGATGACCGACGCTCACCCGTGTTCCGGCTCGACCAAGGTGGCGCCGCCCCCCGCCCGCGTCGGGCTCCGTCCCGGCCGTCACCGATGCCCCGCTTGCTGAGCCAGCCCGGTGGGACGCCGGGATTGTTTCGCACTCTTGCAGTACGCCCGGAGCTGCTCACAAGATCGCGACATATACGGACGCATGTCAGCCGCGGCATCGACGCGCCGCAACGTGCGGTAGTCGCACGAACCGCGGCTATGAGCCGACATCGGACGGGCCCATAACTTCCCCCATGGCCCGGAGTGAGGGTCGAGCGGGGCGCGACCTTATCGCGACGAGCATGACCAGTAGACCCCTGATGCGCGACGAGTATCGGATCGTCGTTCCCGAGGTATGGGCGGGTCGGTCCGACGGGGACGTCCTCGCCGGACCTTGGGTCGCAGGGCCACCCGACAGCGCCGCGCGGGCAGCCCTCGACAGGCTCACGGCGAGCTCCGGACGCGCACGAGGTGATGTGGCGCATGAGTGCTTGGAGTTCTCCGCGGCCCTCTCGCTCGTCGGCGCGGGCCTGGGCGCCGCGCTTGTCCCGGAACTCGCGCTGAGTCAGTTCGAGCACCCGCAGGCGCTTGTGCACCGCGGTGCGCTGGACGCCGGAGCCCGCGTCCTCACCGTCGCGCACCGCGCCGGCCGCAGCGAGCCGTCGGCGGCCGTCGACGCGGTCCTCGCAGCGCTGCGCCGGCAGGCGGGTACGCCGCCCGGCGACGTCTGAGCTCAGCCTGGATGCACCGTCGATTGATGCCGGTAGGCGCGGGTGGTGACGCACGAATACTCCCCTGAACAGGGAGGATGGGTCTTGTCAGGGGACCTGTCCAACCGCAAAGAAGGGCATCCGTGGGGTGCGAGGCTGCCACGTCGAGTCGGCGGTGTTCGATGACCCGAACCTGGTGTCGTGCGACGGGTCGGTGCCGGTCGTCGCGCTCGCCCAGCACTGCGGTCTGGCCGCTCTGGTTGGCGCGCACCTGACCCTGCCGAACGCGGGTGGAGCGAAGGCGCCGCTATCCGACCGCGGCCTCGCTGTCCCGTACCAGCCGACTGGGGTCGGTCCCGCGGGCGCACGTTCACCTTCGGTCATGTCCGTCAGCTCGACGCGGTCGCCGCGGTGGTCAGCCCACGTTGAGCTCGTGCACCGCGCGCACCACGCGATGAGCATCCTCGCGGTTGATTGCGAGAATCTTGCGCACGTCGCGACCTTAAAGAAGGCGGTCGAGGTTGCTCGGGAGGCGCTTTACCGCGCAGAGGCGTCGGCTTCTCGGATGAGGCGCTCCAGAGTGTCAAGCCTGCCGAGGATCGCGGCGATGTCAGCCTTATTTGCCGACTGCTCCTCCGGCTTGAGCCAGACGACGATGCTGCCCTCTGGGCCAAGGGTGGCCGCAGCGACATCCAACGGGCCGCCTGCGCCCTGAGCCCTCAGCGCGGTTTCCACATCGGCGCGGCGCAAACCCTGGCTGCGCAGATTCGCGTCCACGAAGAGTCCGTCCTTGACGAGGACGACGTCGCCGCCCTCGAACGCCCGCACGGCCCAGTCGAAGCGGTGCACGAATCGCACGACCGCCGCATTCGAACCGAGCAGGACGGCCGCCCCGATGAACGCACCCGTCACGCTGAGGTCCGGACCTATCAGGGCATTCTGGACCACACTCGAGAGCAGAAGAACCACTACAAGATCAAAGGAGTTGAGTTGGGCGAGGTTGCGCTTGCCTGCCAGGCGGAGCAGCACGGCAAGCCCCGCGTACACGGCCAGCGTGCGGATCACCTTGTCCGCCAACGGCACGCCGATCGTCCATATGTCAGACATCGCGCGTTAACAGCTTCGGCGAAGGAGCGGAGTCCTGCATAGCTCGGCAGTCTTCTGAGCGGTCACCACGTTACAGCCGACGGGTCACGAGAAGTAGTACGCCTCGAGACCTGCACGCAAGGCGACCCGGCTCCATCGCAACAGGACCCGTTGGTTCTGGCGCGACACCTGCAACGTCGCGCACGTCGACTTCGAGCTTCTGCCGAGCACGTCGACCTGCACGACGACGAGCCGCTGCCGACCAGGACGCAGGACCTGCCTTTCGATCAGCCGGCCGGTCTCGTGGAGCACCCGCTGCCGATCCGCCTCGCGCCACGGCGGCGATGCGCCCGCGGAGGACCACATCCCGCTTGACGTCTGTTATGTCTCAGCCATGCAGATGGCCCGCGGCGACGCTCGTGCCACCGGCCCCTTACCCGTCGGCCGGCCGAAGGGTGGAGCCTCTTATGACGGCGGACGGTGGTGCGTGCGGTTCAGTTGAATCAAGAACGCCTACCTGCGCCGCGAAGATCCGTCCGTCGAAGCGGTCCAGGCCCTCGCGACGGCAGGCTCACGTGCCCTGCTCGACGTCCTCGGCGGGTCTCTCCGATTCACCATGTAGCAGCGAGACGTGCATGAGGGCGGGCAACAACCGCGTTCACCAGCTCGGTGAACGTCGGCGCGCCCGCGGCTCGCCCCCGGGCAACCACGGTCCTGCCCGCACGTGGCCGTCGCGGCCTGGAATATGCCGCTCGACTGTGTCACGTCTCCATCCCAACGATCCAGCGGAGCGCGCCCTGCCTATCGGTCCGTCAATGTCTACGAGCACTCCGCGACGGTCTCGCCCGAGGAGCCCGCATTCCTTCCGACGAGCCTCTGAGTGCAGAGCAGCGGCCCGCGTTGGAACCACCCTCTCGACGCGACAAGGCTCGTAAGGGACTTCCAAGGCATCGCTGCGACGTGCTGGCGTTTTTCGAGGACGGTCTGCAGCACGCGGGCCAGTTCCATCGATCCGACCGCCGACACGCTCGACGCACGGGAGCCTTGCTGTCTCGCGCCGTCGGCGCACGCGTCAAGGACGCAGCGTGGGCGCGGTCATGTGGCAGCAAGCCGCTCCGCCTCGGAGATGGCCCACGCGGCGTTGACCAGACCGATGTGACTGAACGCCTGCGGGAAGTTGCCGAGCAACTCACCGGTGGCGGGGTCGACCTCCTCGGCCAGCAGCCCCACGTCGTTGACGTACGCGATCGCCCGCTCGAACACCGCCCGCGCCCGGTCGACCTTACCGGCGAGGGCCAACGCCTGGGCCAGCCAGAACGTACAGAGCAGGAAGGTGCCCTCCTCGCCGGCGAGGCCGTCGACGCCGACCTCGCTGCGGTACCGATACACCAGCCCGTTGTCGTCAGTGAGGCGCTGCTCGATGGCGTCGATGGTGGCCAGCATCCGCGGGTCGTCGGCGGGCAGGAAGCCGACGATAGCCATCATCAGGTTGGACGCGTCTAGCTCGGTCGAGCCCAGGTACTGGGTGAACGCCCCGGCCTGGTCGCTCCAGCCATCCCGCTCCACGGTCTGCCGGATCCGATCTCGAGTGTTGGTCCAGCCGTCGACTCGGTCGGCGGCATCGAGCTGGTCGGCGAGGGCGACGGCGCGGTCGAGGGCGACCCAGCACATGACCTTCGAGTACAAGAAGTGCTGCGGGTCGCCGCGAACCTCCCAGATGCCCTGGTCCATCTCCACCCAGCGCTCGGCCGCAGTGTCCGCGCAGCCGACGAGGAAGCGTTTCGTGTCGTCGTCGATCGCTCCCAGCTGGTCAGCCAGCCGGTGCGCCGCGCCGAGCAGCTCGCCGTACACGTCGATCTGCTGCTGGTTCCAGGCACCGTTGCCGACCCGGACCGGTCGGCTGCCGCGCCAGCCCTCCAGGTGCGGCAGCTCGCGCTCAGTGAGGTCGTGCTCGCCGCCGATCCCGAACATGATCTGCAAGGACTTCCCTACGCCGATCCCGGACGCGGCTGCCGTGGTCATGAAGGCGAAGAAGTCGGCAGCCTCGTCCGGACAGGCCGCCACCCAGAGCGCCTCCATCGTGAAACTGGCGTCGCGCACCCAGGAGTAGCGGTAGTCCCAGTTCCGCTCGCCGCCGACGACCTCGGGCAGGGACGTCGTGGCCGCTGCGACGATCGCCCCGCTGGGCTGGAACGACAGGCCCTGGAGCACCCGGCCACTGTGGTGCACGAGGTCGGTCCAGGGTCCTTCGTACGCCTGGTGCAGGTCAGACCAGGAGCGCCACGCGCCGACCGTGTTGTCGAGCGCCGTCGCCAGCTCGTCCTGCGACCACACGCGGGCCGGTGTCTGCTCGAGCGTCGAGCGGTTCAGCCCAAGGTGCATCGTCTCGCCCGCGTGCAGCACGGTGCGGCCGAGGCCGCGGCCGGCGTCCAACGCGAGCGGGACGGGTATCGACAGCACCAGCCACTCCGCTCCGCCGCGGGCGGTCACGCCGCCGGGGACGGCACCGAGGAGGGGGACGACGAGTCCGTACTCCGGCCGCGGCTCGTAGGACACCTCGACCTCGACCTCGCCGTCCGTGCACGCAACCCGCCGTACAAGCAGGTGCGGCACGTCTCGGCCGAGGCGGTGGCCCCCGTTGTCCGGCCCCATGGCCAGCGCGTCGGTGAGCACCAACGTCCCGGACGCAGTGGTGAAGGTGGTCTCCAGGACCAGCGTCTGGTCAAGGTAGCTGCGGGTGCTGGACCAGCCCTCCGCCGGGCTCACCCGCCAGTGCCCCGCCGCCTCACCTAGCAGCCGACCGAACACCGACGGGCTGTCGAACCGGGGGAAGCTCAGCCACTCCACCGACCCGGACCGGTCGACGAGCGCGCTGGAATGGCGGTCGGACAGCAGAGCGTGGTCGGCGATGGGGGTAGAGGACATCAGTGGCTCCGATCGGTCGTCGTAGCGGTGCAGTCGCGCGAGCCCGTCGTCGCGTTACACGCAACGGGTGCCGGAAGGGGGGATGGCCCGGCCGATCAGGGCTCTGTCGAACCGCCCCGCGGGTATCGCGCGCGGTGAGGAACCGCGGACGGACTTGGCGAGAGCCTCCTGCTCAAGGCTGATGGAGAGTGGGACGCCGACCCTTGCATTGGCTGGCGCATGGTCCCGGTGTGCGGACCCAAACGGATGGTCCGTACGCCGAGCGGTCCCGTCCGCCGCAGACTCGCGGCCACTTCGCGCGCCCGAGCCCATCCTCGCCCAGCAGTCGGCAGCGCTCAGGTGCCCGTTCTGCGGGTCCACGCGTGAACTGCAGGACCGTCCAGCATCACGTCGCCCTCGTCCACCGTCACGTCGAACATCCGCGTACCGGGGGCCTACGCGTCGTTCACCGGGTCGGCGCCGGCCCGGCACGCCGCGTCCACCAACTCGGCCGGGTAGGTGTCCCGGAGATGACCAGCTCTGGAGGGGCCTCCTGCGTGGCCTCGAGGAGGTCAGCACGCCATCGAGCGCCTCATCGAGGTTGACTTCGGCCCCGGTCAGCCCTGCACCTCTGCCGCGCACGCAGACGGGGCTCGCCACCCGGGTCGTTTGCGCATGAGAGAGGGCGACAGTGGGTCCGCAGGCTTCCGTCCTCAACGCGGGTTGGCCGACGGGCAGCGCACGCACGGAAGGAGGCCTGGCCGGCGCCTCGGTACGCGGGCAGCGCCGACACCGAGACAGCCCGGGGCGCCCGGCGCCTCTGAGGCAGATGTAACGCAGCCGGGGACCAGCGGACGCGTGCTGACAGCCCCTCAGCCCGCGAGACATCCTGACGACGATCGGACCGCTCATGACCTTCCTGGAAACACCGGTCGTCTCGCTCGCGGATCGCTTCACCGGCTCACGGGCCCTCACCGACGCGCTGTCCGCGCCGCTGTCGGCCGAGGACCAGACAGCGCAGTCGATGCCCGACGCGTCACCCTCGAAGTGGCACCGGGCGCACACCACCTGGTTCTACGAGGAGTTCGTCCTCGGCCGTACAGGTTACGAGCCGTACGACGCCTCGTTCCGCTACCTGTTCAACAGCTACTACGAGGCCGTCGGCCCGCGGCATCCACGCCCGGAGCGCGGCCTCGTGACCCGCCCTGGCGTCGAGCAGATCGGCCGCTACCGGGCGCACGTGAACGAGGCCGTGGAGGCGCTGCTGGCGATGGGGCCGGGCGCGGCGGCACTGGCCCTCATCGAACTCGGCATCAACCACGAGCAGCAGCACCAGGAGTTGCTCGTCATGGACATCAAGCATCTGCTGTCCCGACACGCCTTCGGGCCGGCATACACTCCCCGCCCGGACGAGCCGGACGTCGCGAGCGCGGCGCTGGAGCGGCGCGGCGTCGAGGGCGGCCTGGTCGACATCGGTGCGACCGCGGGCTTCTCCTACGACAACGAGGGCCCACAGCACCGGGTCTTCCTGCCGGACTTCGAAATCGCCTCGCGAGCGGTCACGGTCGAGGACTGGCTGGTCTTCATCGTGGACGGCGGCTACCGGCGGCCCGACCTCTGGCTGTCCGACGGGTGGTACGCCCGGCAGCGGGAGGGCTGGCGCTGTCCCGACTACTGGTGGGACGTCGACGGCACCTGGATGACGTTCACGACCGCCGGGGCGTGAGCTGCGCCGGGGCGAGCCGGTCGTGCACGTGTCCTACTTCGAGGCAGACGCCTACGCCCGGTGGGCTGGCGCCCGGCTGCCGACGGAGTTCGAGTGGGAGGTGGCCGCTGCGGCCGTCGAACCACACCGTGGGCAGCTGCTCGACCTGAGCCGACTGCACCCGGGCCTGGCCGGCGACCACATGGTCGGCGACGTCTGGGAGTGGACGGCCTCGCAGTACCTCCCCTACCCGGGCTTTAAGCCCGCTCCAGGCGCGGTCGGCGAGTACAACGGGAAGTTCATGAACGACCAGCACGTCCTGCGGGGCGCCTCGTGCGCGACCCCTGCTGGGCACGAGCGGATCACGTATCGCAACTTCTTCCCGGCGCCCTCGCGCTGGGCCTTCTCGGGACTCAGGCTCGCCAAGTGACCCACACCGTGGAGTTCCGGCGCGCACCGGACCCGACTCGCCTGGCCGAGGACGTCCGGGCGGGGCTCTGCAAGTCCCCGGTCGAGATCCCGCCGAAGTGGTTCCACGACGAGAAGGGCAGCCAGCTGTTCGACGACATCACCGAGCTGCCGGAGTACTACCCGACGCGCACAGAGCAGGCGATCCTCCATGCGCACGCCGCTGACCTGCCGCAGGTCAGCACCCTGGTCGAGCTGGGCGCCGGCTACTCCCGCAAGACGCGCGTACTCCTGAAGGCCGTGCGACCGTCGCTGCTCGTGGCCCTGGACGTGTCCGAGGAGCCCCTGCACGACGCCGCGATGCGCATCCAGGTCGACCTTCCGGCAATGGAGATCCGAGGCATCGTCACCGACTTCGAGGACGACCTGGCGCCGCTGCCGGGCACCGGGGGCGATCGGATGGTGGTTTTCCTCGGCAGCACCATCGGCAACCTGAGCCCGGGGCCGCGAGCGGCCTTCCTGCGACGGCTGCACGACGCCACCGACCCCGGCGACCTGTTCCTGCTGGGCGCCGACCTGGTCAAGGACCACGAGCGGCTGGTCTGCGCCTACGACGACGCCGCGGGCGTTACCGCGGCCTTCAACAAGAACATCCTCCACGTGCTTTCCCGCGAGCTCGGGGCCCAACTCGATCCCGACGACTTCGACCACGTCGCGGTCTACAACGAGGCCGAGGCCCGCATCGAGATGCGATTGCGCGCCAAGCGCGACCTCGCGGTGGACCTCACTGGCATCGACCGGCGGTGGCACATCGCCGCGGGTGAGGAGATCCTCACCGAGACCTCCGCGAAGTTCCGGGTCGAGGGGCTTCGCGGCGAGTTGGCCGCAGCCGGTTTCCAGGTCGTCACGACCTGGACGGACGCGGCGGGGGACTACTCCCTCACCTTGGCTGGACGCACCTGACCTGAGATGACCACCGCCGCGGGAGGGTGCAGGAAGCCGTAGGCGCTCGGTCGGCCCTCCCCCGACCTGGGTCGTCGGCGGGCAGGAAGCCGACGATGGCCATCATCAGGGCGGCCGCATCCAGCTCGGTCGAGCCCACGTACTGGGTGAACGCCCCGGCCTGGTCGCTCCAGCCATCCCGCTCCACGGTCTCCCGGATCCGATCTCGAGTCTTGGTCCAGCCGTCGACACGGTCGGTGGCATCGTGCTGGTCGGCGAGGGCGACGGCGCGGTCGAGCCCGACCCGGCACATGACCTTCGAGGACAAGAAGTGCCGCGGATCGCCGCGAACCTCCCAGATGGCCTGGTCCATCTCCACCCAGCGCTCGGCCGCTTCGTCCACAGAACCGACAAGGAAACACCTGGTGTCCTGGTCGATCGAGCCCAGCTGGTCGGCCAGCCGGTGCGCCGCGCCGAACAGGTCGCCGTACACATCGATCTGCTGCTGGTTCCAGGCACCGTTGCCGAGCCGGACCGGTCGGCTGCCACTCCGGCAACGCGGCTGGTGAGCGAGCTGCTTGCACTCACTGTGCCCTCGCTTGCCGTACCGAGGTGCGCGCTCCGTCATGCGGCGATTGGTTCCTTGTCCTTGACGTTCTCAGCGTTCATCAGTGCCAGCGCAAAGGAGGGGAACACGAGCACCGACAGCAGGCCTGCACAGACCAGCGCCGCCGCGGTGATCGAGGAGATGCGACCGGTCAGCACACCGATCTGACTGGCGGTCACGATGAACGGCAGCGACGTCGCCTGCAAATAAGCCACCGCGATGGTGTGCCGACGACCCAGGACCGAGGTGAACCACACTGCGGGCACGCCGCGCACGACCAGCAGCGCCAGTAGGAAGAGTGGCACGCGCAGGAACGCCGAGGGCTGGTCGAGCAGGCCGCTCAGATCGAGCCGCACCCCGCTGGAGACGAAGAACACCGGGACGAGGAAGCCGAAGCCGATCGCCTCGAGCTTGAGCCGGAAGTTCGGGTGCGACGCCGAGTCGCGGTCGAGCAGCGAGACGACCGCGCCGGCCATGAACGCGCCGAGGATGCTCTCGAGACCGAAGCGCTCGGCCAGCGCCACGAACGCAATGAGCAGCACGACGGCCAGGCGTACGCGGATCTGCGCGGTCGTGTCCTGCAGCCGGTCCAGGACGCCGCCGAGGGACATCGACCGCCCGGCACGGCCGACCACCAGGGCGGTGACCGCCACGAGCACGCCGAAGGCCACGAGCAGCACGAGCTTGGTGCCCGGGCTGCCCCCCGAGCTCGAGAACAGCAACGACAGCAGCACGATGGCCGAGAAGTCGGCGACGGTGGCCGCAGACACGGCGGTACGCCCGACCGCACCGTCGAGCTGGTTCGCGTCTTTGAGCACCGGGATGACGAGCCCCAGCGAGGTTGCCGACAGGGTGATCGCCAACAGCAGCGGCGACTTGACGACACCGGCCGCCGAGAACGCGAGCCCGATGCCGACTCCGAGTACGAGCGTGGTCAGGTAGCCGAACACGGACTTGCGTAGAATGACGCCGCCGAGCTGGTTCAGGTCGATCTCGAGCCCGGACAGGAACAGCAGGAACGCCAGCCCTATGAGGGCCAGGATCTGCACCGGCAGGTCGACGTTCACCCAGCCGAGCACCGACGGCCCGACGACGACGCCGGCCCCGATCTCGAGAACCACGGCGGGGATCCTCACCCTCGGGGCGAACCCGACGACCAGCGGCGCGATCACCGCCACCAATGAGATGATCAGCAGGTTCTCGAAGCGGACATCAGGCATCGCTGTGGACCCTTCCTTCTCGCACCAACGACGTCATCACTCGTCGGGGATCACAGCCCGTACGCCTCCAGCAGCCGCAGCCAGACCTCGCTGAGCGTCGGGAAGGCCGGGACGGCGTGCCAGAGCCGCTGCACCGGCACCTGGCCGGCGATGGCCACGGTCGCTGAGTGCAGCAGCTCGGCGATGCCGGGCCGGTCAACGTGGCGCCGAGGAAGCTGGTGCCCTTGACGCCGTGGCCCAGCGTGTAGGCACCGGCGACCCCGACGTCCTTACCGAGGATGACATCAGCGGCGATCCGGGCCTGGTGCTTCCCGACGTGGGTCAACAGCGCCCGGCCGTTGCAGTCACCGACGGCATAGAGCCATGGGCTGCTGGCGCCGTCGGCGCCGACCGAGCGCAACGCGTTGTCGACCTTGACCGGGCTTCCCGTGGCCAGGCCCACGAGGTCGAGGCCGAGGTCGCCGGTGGCGGGACGCCGCCCGACAGCTACCAGAATCTCATCGGCGACCAGCGTCCGTCCGTCGGCGAGGGTCGCCGTGACCGGACCGCCGACGCCCTCGCGGGCCAGCCCGTTCATCGCGACGCCCGTGAGGACACTGATGCCGTCGGCCTCGAACGCGGCCCGCACCTCGTCGCAGGCGAACGGCTCCTCGCGCGAGAGCAGCCACTCAGATCCCTCGACGGTGCGCTCGCCGGCGAGCCGCCCGGTACCGCGTACGAGCGCGGTGTCCTTGCTCTCCAGCCACGGGATCTGACCGGAGTCGTCCCGGTCGCTGGTCATGTAGTTGCGCTTCCGCGCGGTCTCGCCGGTCGGGCCGGCCCCGATCACGATCACGTCGAACTCAGCCAGGTCGGCCTCGGTCATCTGCTGGTCACCTCGAGTTGACGACGGCTGGGTACATAGCCGGTCAGAAGCCGGCGGCCGGCCAGGGCAGCCCGCTGTACCTCTGGGTCACCGGACCCGGTGGTGGTGCCAGTTTGGCGAGCAGGCCCGACTCGACCCGCAGCAGCACGGCGCGCCTGATCCGGGCGAACGGGTCGTCCCGGAGCCTGCCGGGGTCGCCCCGACTCACGCTCATCGAGCCGGCGAAGTGGGAGGAGTCGCGGACGAACGTGGTCACCGCGTCGAGCCCTTGGCCGGACAGCACGGCACGCAACGCCCCGGACACAGCGGGATCGTCGAACAGGGGCGCACGATCAGGTGTGACCTGGACGAGCGAGACCCAGGCCGCCTCTCCGGAGGGGTCGACGACTCGGGCATCCATGCGTACGGCGTCCGGGACCGGCTTGCGACCGGACGGCCAGGCGGCAAGCACGCCGAACGCCGCGCCGTCGACCGCCGTCGCCGTCGCCGTCGCCGTCGCCGTGCCCGGCACCGTTTCACCCGGCTTGAGGACCGCGAACCAGCACCAGCTCCCGCGGCTCATCCGACCTCCCAGTCGCTGCGAAGCGCGCGGGTGATCTCGCGAAGGTCCCGGCGCAGCTCGTCGTTCGACGGTCGGCCCCCGTACCAGTAGCCGTTGTAGACCTTGTGGATCCGCAAGTCGGGGAAGACCGTGAAGGTCGTCGGGACGTACGGCCGGTGGAGCGTGTCCGTCGTCTCCAGCAGCCCCAGCGTGGCCTGGTAGCGGCGCTCGCTGTCGGACAGGAAGGTCCAGCGCGCACCGAGCCCGGCCCGGAACGCCGAAAGCACGACCGGCTCGTCGATGCTGATCGACACGAATCTGGTGTAGGCGACCTCGGCCTCGTCCTGCAGCCGCACAAGGGCCCGGAACGCGGTCTGCTCCTTGGGGCACCACCAGCCGCGGAAGAAGTTCACGACCAGCGGGTCGCCCTCTGCCAGCTCGGTGAGGCTCCGCGTGATGCCGCTGTGATCGGGCAGCTCGAGGTCGGGTAGGACACCGTCAGGGACCAGATCGGGATTCATGCGTCGAGGCCGCCGCTGCCGATCGCCGGGTCGTGCGCGGCCTTCGCACGCCCCTGCTCGAAGAAGCCGAGCAATTCCGGTACGCCGCCTAAGTCCTGGATGAGTCGCGTCGCCCCGAACGGCTGATCCCAGAAGGCGCCGCGCCGGGGCTGGTGCGGGCCGACGTAGGCGTAGGGCTCGGGGATGAGGTCGTCGCCGGTCGACACGCCGTAGTTGACGTCGTCGAGCGTCACGCCGATGTCGAAGTGCTCGGGCCACAAGACCGGCGTCACCGCTCCGCCGGGCGCGTGCGTCGCGCTGAGCAGGCGACCGGCCTCGTCCCCCATCGCGATGGCGACCGCGATCGAGGCCGTGACGTCCGGGTCGACCCGGACCTGATCCGTCGCGGCCGGCGGGTCGACCGAGGGGGGATAAACACCGACCGGCGCACCGAAGTCGACACCCGCCTGCTCGGCAAGGTCCCCCAAAGTGCCCCGCAGCGGGATGAGCCGCTCGCCGATCCCGTCGACAACGACCAGATCGGTGTCGCGCACGGCGAGGAAGCGGTCAGGCGCCCCGAACGGGCCGGTACGGAACCCGCCGGGCGCCGCGAACAGCCGGATCGTTCCGGTCAGGCGGTGCTGCGGCCCGGCAAGGATCGTCTCGCCGATGGCATGCAGGGTGCGTCTGGTGACTGCGTGCACGTTGCGCTCCTCGACAGGTCTGTGGCGCACCCGGACCGGGTCGAGCAGGCGGGTCCGTCCCGCCACCGATCCTGGGCTGCCCTTCGACAGCACAGTCCTCCGGCAGGGTCCTGCGTTACAGGCAGGGGTCCCCGGCAGGCGCCGTACCGGGATGGTCGCGACGAACGCGCGCGACGGGTTGCCGTCCGGCACCCCGCGGGGCGACCCCCGGCGCTACGTTCGCTCGAGTGAGCCGGAAACAGGTGAACGAGCAGGCGTTCAGGGGCGCCGTCGAAAGCCTGTCTCCCGCGCTCTTACGGATCGCCTTCGCGTTCACCCGGGACACCGCGCTCGCGGAGGCCATTGTCCGCGCAGCCTGGCTCGGGACGATCAGCGCCGGCGACCCGGACCTGCGGAGCACCGTCTTGCGCCTGGTGGTCGACAAGGCCCGCGCCGCCGGCTGCGACCCGGGCTCGTTCCACCGGTCGGTCCAGGAGACCAGCGTGCCCCGGCCGACCGTCGACCCGTCACGGTTCCGCCCGGAGGGCGAGCAGTGGGTCGGTCACTGGGTGGCGTTCCTCCCGGCATGGCCGTCCGGGCTCGACAAGGAAAGCGCCCTGGTCGCTGCGGCACTGAAGGCGCTGCCCGAGGCAGAGCGCGTCGTCGTCAGCCTGCGCGACGAGCAGGGCTGTACCGCCGGCGAGGTGTGCGAGTACCTGGAGCTCAGCGACGCCCAGCAGCGCGCGTTGCTGCACCGCGGCCGTGCCCGGGTCCGGCAGGCCGTCCAGGAGTACGTCGATGCGACCGGCCGCTCAAGGGGTGTCGGTTCGGGGCCGGCGTGCCTGTCGTCTCGCCGGCTCCGCACCTGAGGCACCCGCCGAGCCGCGCACGATGAGGTCGGCGACCAGCCCGGTCCAGCCGGCCTGGTGCGACGCGCCGACACCGCGGCCGGTGTCGCCGTGGAAGTACTCGTAGAACGGTACGTGCCCGTGCCAGTCGGGATGCGTCTGGAAGCGCTCCACGTCACCGAAGACGGGGCGGCGTCCGGACGCGTCGTCGAGGAAGATGTCGATCAGCCGACGTGACAGTTCCTCGGCGACCTGTCCCAACGTCATCGTGGTCCCCGAGCCGGCCGGGTGCTCGACCCGCAGGTCGTCGCCGTAGAAGCGGGCAAACCGACCGATCGCCTCGACGATCAGGTAGTTGACCGGGAACCAGACCGGTCCGCGCCAGTTGGAGTTGCCGCCGAACAACCCAGTGGTCGACTCCCCCGGCTCGTAGTCGACGGAGAACGACTCCCCGCCGAGCGAGATCGTGAACGGCTGGTCCTTGTGCCGCCGCGACAGTGCCCGCAACCCGTGTGGTGACAGGAACTCGTCCTCCGACAGCATCGTGGTCAGGATCCGTACGAGCCGCTCGGCGTCGACGATCGACAGCAGCCGGCCTTCGGCTCCGTCGCGTACGTGCGTTACGCCGACGACGCCGCGGTAGCGCGGCTTGTTCTCCAGGAACCAGGCGAACCGGCCGGCGAAGTCGGGCAGCCTGTCGAGGGTCGCGCGTCCCAGTGTCGTCGTGGCGCACAGGGGCAGCAGCCCCACCATCGACCGGACCCGCATCGGCTCATGCGTGCCGTCGGCAAAGCGGAGGACGTCGTAGAAGAACCCGTCCTGCTCGTCCCACAGTCCCTGCACGCGCATCGCGTCGGCGATGTGCTCGAAGAACTTGGTGGCCATGTCCTCATAGCTGGCGTCGTGCTCAGCCAGGACCAGCGCCATCTCGAGCAAGGTCAGGCTGTACATCGCCATCCACGCTGTGCCGTCGCTCTGCTCCAGCCGCGCAGCGACCGGCAGCATCGCCGAGCGGTCGATCGGGCCGATGTTGTCCAGGCCGAGAAATCCTCCCTCAAACACGTTATTGCCGGCGGCATCCTTGCGGTTCACCCACCAGGTGAAGTTGAGAACCAGCTTGCCGAAGACCCGACTGAGGAAAGCGTAATCGGAGGTCCCCGACGCGGCGCCGTCGATCTCAAACACCCGCAGCGCGGCCCAGGCGTGCACCGGTGGGTTCACGTCGCCGAACGCCCACACGTACGCGGGGATCTGGCCGTTGGGGTGCATGTACCACTCGCGCAGCATCAAGATCAGCTGGCTCTTGGCGAAGGCCGGGTCGACGTGCGCGATCGGCACGCAGTGGAACGCCAGGTCCCAGGCGGCATACCAGGGGTACTCCCACGGGTCCGGCATCGAGATGACGTCGGCGTTGTTCAAGTGTGCCCACTCGGCGTTGCGGCCGTGCTTGCGGCCCTCGGGTGGCTGCGGCCCGGCCGGGTCACCCGCGAGCCAGCGCTCGACGTCGTAGTGGAAGAACTGCCTGCCCCACATCAGTCCGGCGATCGCCTGCCGCAGCACCGACGCCTCGTCGGCCGACCGGTCGGCCGGGGTCAGGGCGGCGTAGAACGCGTCGGCCCCCGACTTCCGGGCTGCGACCACGCTGTCGAACCCGGCGGTGAGGTCCAGCGACGGCGCGTCACCGACGGCCAGCCGCACCCGGATCTCGCGGCTCTCGCCGGCAGGGACCTCGACCACGTAGTGCAGCGCGGCCTTGGTCCCGACCTGGTCGGGGTTGACCGTCTGGGCACCGGAGACCACATGGTCGTTGATGCCGTCCTTGGGGAACGCCGTCCTGCCGTCGACGCCGTACAGCCGCTGCGTGTTGGTCTCGTTGTCGCAGAAAAGCGGGGTCGCCGACCCGTCGCCGGCCAGCGACAGGGTGCCGAGCCGGTCGTGCGTCGCGACCAGCCGATCACTCCCGACGCGGATGGCCGGCACGGTCTCGCCCTCGTCGCCCCAGGACCAGGTGTTGCGGAACCACAGCTGCGGCAGCACGTGCAGCGTGGCCGCCTCCGGCCCGCGGTTGGCGAGGGTGATGCGCATGAGCAGGTCGTCCGGGCCTGCCTTGGCGTAGTCGACGCCCACGGCCCAGTAGCGGTCCTCGTCGAAGATCCCGGTGTCGACCAGCTCGTACTCTCCGACGTCCTGGCCGCGCCGGCCGTTCTCGGCCACCAGGTCGCCGTACGGGAACTCCGCTTGCGGGTAGTGGTAGCGCCAGCTCATCCACGAGTGGGTCGGCGTGGAGTCGAGGTACCACCAGTACTCCTTGGCGTCCTCTCCGTGGTTTCCCTCCGGACCGGTCAGTCCGAAGATGCGCTCCTTCAGAATCGGGTCACGTCCGTTCCACAACGCCAGCCCGAGGACGAACGTCTGCTGCTGGTCGCAGACGGCCGCGAGCCCGTCCTCGCTCCAGCGCTAGGTCCGCGACCGCGCGTGGTCGTGCGGGAAGTAGTTCCACGCCTCACCGTGCTCGCTGTAGTCCTCGCGCACGGTCCCCCACGCACGTTCGGAGACGTACGGCCCCCACCCGCGCCATCCCTCGGTGCCGGCATCGGCAGCCGCGAGGCGGGCCTGCTCCTCTCCCTGTGTGGTGGAGCCGGGGGCTGCGGCGGGCTTGCCTGGGTTTGCCATGCCAGGGAGTCGTCCCCGGGACGGCAGCGTTACGCCGAGGGGCAGCCGAGCCGGATCACCTGCGGGCGTGTAACGGACGGACCCCGACGACGACGAGGTGTCATGACAACGAGCCCTGACTTCACCGGCCTTCGCGCAATGTTCATCAACTGCACGTTGAAGCGGTCCCCCGAGCCCAGCCACACCCAGGGCCTCGTGGAGGCGAGCGCAGCAATCATGCGCAAGCACGGTGTTGAGGTCGAGGTGGTCCGGGCAATAGATCATGACATTGCCACTGGGGTCTATCCGGACATGACCGAGCACGGGTGGGCGAGTGACGAGTGGCCACAGATCTACCCCCGTCTGCTTGCGGCGGACATCCTTGTGGTCGCCGGTCCGATCTGGCTGGGCGACAACTCCAGCCAGACGAAGCTCATCATCGAACGGCTGTACGCCTTGTCCGGGCTGCTGAACGACAAGGGGCAGTACCTGTTCTACGGTCGGGTCGCCGGTTGCCTGATCACAGGCAACGAGGACGGGATCAAGCACTGCGCGCAGAACGTGCTGTACTCGCTGCAGCACATCGGGTACACCATTCCGCCCAACGCAGACGCCGGGTGGATCGGTGAAGCTGGCCCCGGGCCCTCCTACCTGGACCCGGGTAGTGGCGGCCCCGAGAACGACTTCACCAACCGGAACACCACGTTCATGACGTGGAACCTGATGCACATCGCGAAGATGCTGAAGGATGCCGGCGGGGTCCCGGGCTACGGCAACCAGCGCGCTGAGTGGAACGCGGGCACCCGGTTTGACTGGGAGAACCCTGAGTACCGCTCATGAGGGAGTCTGACTGGCATCGGGTCTCACCCAGCGATGTCCCTGACGAAGGCCGGGTGAACGCTGCCGTCGTCGACGGCCGTTCGGTCGCGCTCACTCGGTGCGGGGGCACTCTTGGTGCTCTCGAGAACCGATGTCCCCATCAGGGCGGCCCGGTAGGGGAAGGGTCGATCGAGGGCGGTTGGCTCCGGTGCCCCTGGCACGGCTACGACTACGACCCGATCACCGGCCGGCCACCCGAAGGGTTCACCGACGCGGTCACCGCGTACGACGTCGCTGAACGTGACGACGGAGCTTACGTCCTGCTGCCTGCCCTCCCGGACCAGCAACGCACCGTCTCCGACGTCCTGGTCGAGACCCTCGTTGCCTACGGCATCGACACCGTCTTCGGCATGGTCGGTCACTCCAATCTCGGATTCGCTGACGCCATGCGCCGCGCAGAGACACGGGGTCAGCTGCGCTTCATCGGCATCCGTCACGAGGGTGCCGCGTCGTTCGCGGCCAGCGCCTACGGGAAGCTCACCGGCCGCCCAGCCGCGTGCTTCGCCATCGCCGGACCTGGCTCGACCAACCTCCTGACCGGGCTGTACGACGCCAAGCTCGACCAGTCACCGGTCGTGGCGATCTCCGGCCAGGTGCCGTCCAGCGTGAGGGGACGAGGGGCCTTCCAGGACCTCGACCTTTCCGCGGTGTTCCGGGACGTAGCCGTGGCGACGACCACGGTCAATGCGGGCAGCGACCATGCGGAGCTGGCCGCCTTGGCCGTCAAGCACGCCGTGGACAGCCGCGGGGTGGCTCACCTGGTCCTGCCTGACGAGGTGCAGGACCAGCCGTCGGTCGCCCCGGCGGCGACCATGACTGGCCGGTTCACGACGCGTCGGATCGGTCCCGACCCCGAGGCCATCGCTGCCGCTGCCGACCTGCTGCGCTCGGCCCAGCGCCCGGTGTTCGTGGTCGGGCACGGCGCGAGACTCGGTCAGGTCCAGGTGCTCGCCCTCGCTGAGCGCCTCGGCGCGCCGGTGCTGACCACCTTCAAGGCCAAGGGCCTCATCCCGGACACCCATCCACTCGGAGCCGGCGTCCTGGGACGCAGCGGCACCCCGGTGGCAAGTTGGCTGATGAACGAGTCAGACCTGCTGATCGTGGTGGGCGCGTCCTTCTCGAACCACACCGGCATCGCGGCGTACAAGCCCATCATCCAGATCGACGACGAGCCGGGCGCCATCGGACGCTTTCACGCTGTGACGGTGCCGATCCTCGCTGATGTGGCGCTGGCTCTGGAAGCGCTGGACGTCGCGACCGGCGTGGCGACTGCGCTGGACCAACGGCCCGACATCGCCGCACGGTGGGCACTGTGGCGGGACGAGAAACAACGCCGCACCAGGGACGACCGCGGCCGAGGGGTCTCGGCGGCAGCCGTCTTCGCAGCTCTGTCCGAGCACCTGCCGGCCGACGCCGTCGTGGCTGTCGATGTCGGCAACCATGCCTACTCCCTGGGTCGCTACCTGGAGTCGAAGGGTCAGCCGGTACTGATGTCCGGATATCTGGGGTCGATCGGCTTCGGCTACCCGGCGGCCATGGGAGCGTGGGCGGCCGACCCGTCGCGCACGGTCGTGGCCGTGACCGGTGATGGGGGATTCGGGCAGTACGCCATGGAGCTCAACACCGCCGTGAAGTACGGCATGCCGATCAAGCACCTTCTGCTGAACAACAACGCCCTGGGCAAGATCGCGAAGGAGCAGGTCGCGGGTGACTACCCGGTCTGGCACACCTCGCTGACCAACCCCGACTGGGCTGCCTACGCCGACCTCTGCGGCGCCACTGGGATTCGGGTTGAACACCGCGAAGAGCTTGACGACGCGTTCGCTCGGTTCTTCGCCACGCCGGGTCCAGTGCTGCTGTGTGTGGAGCAGGACGCGGACCTCATCTGAGCGCGTAACGGCCTGCCCGGCGGACGGACAGAGTGATCATGACCTCGCCCCTTCGCCTGTCCTTCGGCCCCCAGACCTGCGGCTCGCTCGAGGAGGGCGGCAAGCGCGAGTGGCTCGTGCCCGACGGTCTCGGTGGCTTCGCGATGGGGACGGTGTCTGGCCTACGGACCCGGCGCTACCACGGGCTCCTGGTCGTCGCGACCGACCCGCCACTTGGCCGTCAGCTCGGCCTCGCTTCCCTTGATCCTGTCCCGGTCCTGTCCTCCGGGGCACGGGGTGCCGCTCGGCGTCCACGAGTGGTCCGGAGGCCACATCGCCCCGACGGGTCACACCCTGCTCGAGTCGTTCGCGCTCGTCGACGGCCTACCGCGCTGGCGCTGGCGGGTGGGCGAAGTGGTGCTCGAACGCACCCTCGCCCTGCAGCACGGGGCACCGTCGCTCGCCGTGGTCCACACGCTGCTCGCGGGCGGCCCCGTGCGGCTCGAGCTGGAGGCGCTGACCACCTGGCGCGACGTCCACAGCGAACGGCACGCGGACGGCTCCCTGGTCTACCAACAGGTCTCGGGTGGTGCGATCATCGACGACGCCTTCCGCCTGCGCGGTCCCGGCTGGGAGCCCGGCGGCGAGTGGTACGTCGGGGTCCACACCCGGGCGGAGGCCGACCGTGGCCTCGCCGCCGACGAAGACCTCTGGTCGGCGGGCCGTTTCACTGCCGACCTGGCATCCGACCAGACCTTGGAGGTGTCGGCCTGGGCAGGTGATCTCGGGGTCGAGCCGCCGCCCGCATCCGCCGTCGTCGCAGAGGCGAGACGGCGCAGCCAGCGCGTAATCGCCCTCGGCCAGGCTCGCGACGAGACCGACGCGACGCTCCTACTGGCCGCCGACGCCTTCGTCGTCACGACGCCCAGCGGGCCCGACGTGGTCGCGGGCTACCCGTGGTTCGCCGCCTGGGGCCGGGACACCATGACGTCGTACGAGGGGCTCTTCCTCGAGACCGGGTGCGCCGAGCAGGGCCGCAGGCTGCTCGAGCGCTACGCCGCCACCCTGTCGGAGGGCATGCTCGCCAACACCGCCGACACCGGCGCCACCGAGTACAACACTGCAGACGGGACGCTGTGGTTCTTGCACGCCGTGGCCCG
>JBKJQN010000027.1:0-47318 GCA_046593925.1 Mycobacteriales bacterium | reverse complement strand
TGCTGGAGGCGATCCGCTCCCCCGAGCCGGTCGTGCTGCTGATCGACGAGGTCGACCGTGCCGACGAGGCGCTCGAGGCGGTCCTGCTGGAGCTGCTCGCGGAGTTCCAGGTCTCGGTCCCGGAGATCGGGGCCTTCGAGGCGGTCAGCCAGCCGTACGTCCTGCTCACCAGCAACAACACCCGCGACCTGTCGTCGGCCCTCAAGCGGCGCTGCCTGCACCTGACCCTCGAGTACCCCGGCCGCGAGCGCGAGCTCGACATCATCGAGAGCAAGCACACCGGGCTCGCGGCTGCGCTCGTCGAGGGCCTCGTGGACGTGCTTCACGAGCTGCGCGCCCTGGACCTGCGCAAAGCCCCGAGCATCTCCGAGGCCGTCGACTGGGCGCGGACCCTGGCCGTCCTCAACGCCGAGACGCTGGACCCGGCGCTGCTGTCGCGCACCATCTCGGTCGTCCTGAAGTACGAGAAGGACGTCAGCACGGCACTGTCGAAGGTGCGGGCACTGCAGGACCCCAACCGGCGCGCCGGCCGCGGCGGCGGGGGCAAGGCGCCCACCCGGGCCGCCCACGACCACGGTGCCGGCGCACACGACCACGGTGCGGGCGAGCACGACCACGACCACGACCACGACCACGGGCCCGCCGAGCCGTCGGCCTCCCCCGCGATACGAGCCGCCTCCGGGCGCACCGACGAAGGAGCAGCGGCGCGCGCCGAGAAGGACCTGCCCGGTCGGCACGGCAACTACTACGGCGGCCGGTCCGCCTTCAACCAGCGCTGAGCCGACGTGGACGAAGCGGTCCTGCGCTTCGCGACCGTGCTGCGCGAGCGCGGCGTTCGGCTGTCGGTTGCCGAGGTCGCCGACGCCTCCAGGGCCATCGCCGCCATCGGGGTGCGACGGCGCGAGCCGGTGCGCCTGGCCCTGGAGGCCGCCCTGGTCAAGGACGGCCGGGACCTGGGCGTGTTTAACGAGCTGTTCGAGCTGTTCTTCCGGCTGCGGCCGGTCGAGCCGCCCGAGCGGGGGCACGGTCACGACCACGCGCACGACGACCTCGTCGACACCGGTCAGCTGCACGACTTCACGCTGTCGGAGGCGCCGAGCCCGGAGCCCCAGACCGGCCACAGCCACGACGAGCCGGTCGACATCCGGGAGTACTTCGACGAGGAGGACCTGGCGTCGGCGTACAACATGCACCAGGAGGCCAACAAGATCGACCTCGCCTCGTTGACCGACGAGCTGGTGCTCAACGCCGACCAGACCGCCGAGAAGGACGGCCTGGCCGGCGTGCAGCTGGAGACCTCACGGCTGCACAACGCGGCCTCCGCGAAGGACCTCGCGGCAGCCGGCGCGACGCAGGTCGACGCCGAGCTGTCGGTAGCGGAAGGGATGGCGCTGGACCAGCTGCTGGCCCAGCAGGACGACGCACCGCTGCCCGAACACCTGCGAGGCGTCGACCTCGAGGGGCTGGTCGCGGACCTGCCCGAGCTGCTGAAGCGGCACCTGGAGCGGTTCATGGCGCTCGGGCTCGAGGTCGACACGCACGACCCCTCCGCGCTGTTCAAGGAGCGGATCAGCGAGCGCGAGCGGCGCGACCTGGAGGAGGTGCTCGCCAAGCTCGGCCGCTCGGTCAAGGGCGCCCTGACCCACCGCAAGCGACCGGCTGCCACCGGGCGCATCGACGTCAGCCGCACGATGGCGCACAACATGCGCTATGACGGCGTGCCGTTCCAGCCCGTCACGATCTCCCGCAAGGAGGACAAACCTAAGCTGGTCGTGCTCGCGGACGCCAGCATGTCGGTACGCAACAGCGCCCGCTTCACCTTCCACCTGGTGCACGGCCTGCAGCGGCTGTTCCCGCGGGTGCGCACATACGCCTTCGTGGACGCGGTCGCCGACGTCACCGTGCCGTTCGAGACGCACGGGCTGGAGGACGCGCTGGGCCTGGTGTTCGGCGCCGAGCTGCTCGACGTCGACGCCTCGTCGGACTACGGCGCGGTGTTCGAGCAGTTCGTCGAGGAGCACCTGTCGGCGCTGACCCGCCGCACGACGCTGCTGGTGCTCGGCGACGGGCGCAGCGGCGGCCGTGACCCGGGGCTCGAGGCGCTCCGGCAGATGCGCCGGCAGAGCCGCCGGCTGGTCTGGCTGTCGCCGGAGCCGCGCTACTCGTGGGACCTGGGCTCGTGCGACATGCCGCTGTACAGCCGGCTGTGCGACCGGGTGGAGGTCGTGCGCGACGTGCAGGGGCTCGACAGCACCGTACGGGCGCTCGCAGACGTGCTCGCGTGACGCCGGCGTACGACGCCGACCTCGGCGACGCGTTGGCCGCGGGGCTGCACGGGCCGCCCCCGGACAACCTCGCCGGGTTCGAGCGCGCCTTTACCGAGCTCGTCGAGGCGGGCCACCCCGACCCGGCCACGGCCTGGGACGGCTTCTACGACCGCACCCTGCAGCGGGTGCTCAGCGACTGGGACGCCCCGGGCGGCGGCGGCGGCACGGTCGCGTGCTTCACCCGGATCTGGGCCCGCGCCGCCGCTCTCTCACGCGGACCCGGTGTCCTGGATGTCGGCAGCTGCTTCGGCTTCCTGCCGCTGGCCTGGGCGGCCCGCAGCGGGCACCCGCGGCTGCTCGCCGCCGACCTCGCCCCGGCCTGCGTGGCACTGGTCGGACGGCAGGCCCGCCGGCTCGGCCGCGACGTCACCGTGCTGTGCGCCGACGGCGGCGCCCTGCCGCTCGCCGACCGGACGGTCGCCACCGTGCTGCTGCTGCACGTGCTGGAGCACGTCACCCCGGCGACGTCTGACCGCCTGCTGCAGGAGGCGCTGCGTGTCGCCGACCGGCGCGTCGTGGTCGCCGTGCCGGTCGAGGACCGACCGGACCCGGTGTTCGGGCACCTGCAGGTCTTCGACCTCGCCCGGTTGGCCCAGCTGGCCCGGCAGACCGGCTGGTACGCCTCGCTCGCCGACGCCGACGGCGCCTGGCTGGTCCTGGACCGGCCCGGGACGAGCCCCGGTCCAGGCCCGACCGCTCGGACAGGGCCCGACAGCCGGACGGCGACCTAGCGTTCAGACTCTGGCCGCGACGACGCGGCCCTGACGAGGAGACACCGTGCCCCAGTACGTCATCGAGCGGACCCTGCCCGGCGCCGGCGACCTGACCGACGAGCAGGTCCAGGGGATCGCCGCCAAGTCCAACGAGGTGCTCGACGGCATGCCCGACGTGCAGTGGCAGGAGTCCTACGTGACGCAGGACAAGCTCTACTGCGTGTACCTGGCGCCCGACGCCGACGCGGTGCGGGAGCACGCCTCCAGGGGTGGCTTCCCCGCTGACAGCGTCGAGCAGGTGCGCCGCCGCATCGACCCGACGACCGGCGGCCGCTAGCCGCTACATCTGCAGCAGGCCGAGCTGGCCGGAGCGGTAGACGACCTCGGCCCGGCGCTTCACGCCGAGCTTCTCCATGACGTTGTGGACGTGGAACTTCACCGTTGTCTCGCTGATGAACAGCGATTGGCCGATCTGCTTGTTCGAGAGCCCGTGCGCGAGCAGCCGGACGACCTCGGACTCGCGGGCGGTGAAGGTCACGGCCGGCTCGCGGGCGCCCTCACCGGACATCGTGCGGACGACCACGGCCGCCGCATGGCTGTCGAAGGCGCTCTCGCCGGCCCGTACCGCACGGATGCTGCGGACCAGGGCGCCGGCGTCGACGTCTTTCAGGACGTAGCCCTTGGCCCCGCTGCGGATGGCCTCCACGACCAGCCGCTCGTTCAGGAACGTGGTGAGCACGAGCACGCGGACCGTCGGGTCCTCGGCGGTCAGCTGTCGGCACACGGTCAGCCCGGCGTCGTCGTCCTCGCCCAGCTTGAGGTCGAGCAGCACGACGTCGGGCCGGTGCTCGCGGACGGCGTCACGGGCCTCCTGCGCGGTGCCGGCCTCAGCCACCACGAGCAGCTCGTCCTCGCGCTCCAGCATCGTCCGCAGGCCCTGCCGGATGATCGCGTGGTCGTCGACGATCACCAGCCGTGTGGAGCGGGTCTCGGCGGGGGCCGGGGCTGCGCCGGTCATCGGGACTCCTCCTGCAGCGGTACGCGCACCCGCAGGAGGACGCCGCCGGCGGGCTGGTCGCAGATCGTCAGCCGGCCATGGACCTGGCGGATGCGCTCCTGGATGTTGCCGAGGCCGCGATGGTAACCGTCGGTGGTCGCGAGGCGAGCCTGTTCCAGGCACCGCAGCAGCACGTCCGCCCGGCCCTGGCCGTTGTCGCTGACCTGCACCTGGACCTCGCCGGGGCGGTACGCGAGCTCGACGCACGCGCGGTCGGCCTCGGCGTGGACGACCGTGTTGAACAGCGCCTCCTTCACCACCATGTACAACGCCCGCTCCACCTGCGAGGGCAGCGGCCAGCGGGGTCGGCCGCTGCTACGCACTTCCATGGTCAGGCCGTGGATGCGGTGCTGGTCGGCGAGTCGTTGCAGGGCAGCGAGCAGGCCGTGGATCTGCAGGTCGTCGCCGCTGCTCAGCTCGAAGATCGCCGCGCGAATGCTGTCGACGGTGGAGCGGGCCAGCTGCTTGATCTCGGTCAGTCGCTCGGCGACCTCGCGCTGCTGGCTCTCGGCGCGGCACCACTCGACCTGCATCCCCATCGACAGGACGTGCTGGGCCACGCTGTCGTGCAGGTCGCGGGCGATCCGCTGGCGCTCCTCGGCCAGGACCTGCGCCTCGCGCGCCCCGACCAGCTCGTGCCTGGCCTGCTTGAGCAGCTGGTTGCGGCGGGCCAGCGCCCTGGCCTGCTCGGCCGCGGCGAGCAGGGCGTCGTCCGCCGCCAGCCGCGACGCCTCGGACGCGGCCAACCGCCGACTGCTCTCGATCGCCCCGGCCAGCTGGTTGGTCAGTGTGCCGAGGATGGCGAGGTCGGTGCCGTCCGGGCGTACCGACTGCGGCACCGCGGCGACGACGTAGCCGTCGGCCTGCCCGCTGCGGGGCAGCGGGGCCAGCAGCAGCACCGCGCCGAGCTCGGCGACCAGCCGCAGGACGCCGGTGGGCGGGCAGTCGACGACCAGCCGCTCTGCCTGGCGTACGACGTCGTCGGCGAGGTCGTCGTCGGGCCGCTCCGCCTCGCGCGGGTGCAGCGACGGGACGCAGATCCGGGCGCCGCCGAGCGCCGGATGGGCGGACACCAGCACGACGGCGCGGGCGCCCAGCAGCCGGGCAATCACCGGCAGCGTGCTGTCGACCAGGTAGCGCGCGTCGCCCGCGGCATCGGCGAGCACCCAGGAGACCGCGTTGACCGCCACGAGGGCGCGCTGGAGGTCCTGCGTGCTGTGCCGGTACTCGCTGTAGTAGCGGCTCTTGGACGACCGGACGCCGAGCAGGTCGTCGAAGGCAGCCGGCCGGGGAGCGACAGCCGCGTCCCGGGCGGGAGTCACATCGCTGCCCGCAGGATGGCGGTCACATCGTCTTCGCAGACCGCCCGCGGGTTGGTCGTGAGGCACGCGTCGGCGAGCGTCTGCCGCGCGAAAGCGGCCAGGTCGCCCTCGGTCACGCCGATCTCGCCGAGCGTCTTGGGCGCACCGATCGATGCCGCCAGGGTGGCGATGTCCTGGGCGAGGGCGTCGCCCACCTCGTCGTCGGCGAGGCGGCCGGCGTCGGGCACGCCCAGGGCGTCGGCCAGCGGCCGGAACCGGGTCGGGTCGTCGGCGGCGTTGAAGCGCACGACGTGCGGCAGCAGGACGGCGTTGACCATCCCGTGCGGCAGGTCGAGCTTGCCGCCGATCTGGTGGCTGATGGCGTGCGCGGCACCGAGGATCGCGTTGGTGAACGCCAGCCCGGCCGACAGGCTGGCCCTGGCCATCCCGGTCCGGGCCTGCGCGTCGCGCGGGTCGTGGACGCTGTGCCGCAGATGCCGCCCGACCAGGGCCACCGCGGACAGCGCGTGCTCGTCGGTGAGAAAGCTAGCCGCCCGGCTGACGTAGGCCTCCACCCCGTGGGTGAGCGCGTCCAGGCCGGTCGTCGCCGCCAGCCACTCGGGCATCGTGACGAGCAGCTTGGGGTCGGTCAGCGAGATGTCGGGCACCAGGGTCTTGCCGATCAGGGTCGCCTTGAGACCCCGCACGGTGTCGGTGATCACCGCGAACTGGGAGACATCGGCGCCCGTGCCCGCGGTCGTGGGAGCGGCCACCAGCGGCGGGATCGGCCGCGGGATCAGGTCGATGCCCTCGTAGTCGAAGACGTCGCCGCCGTTACTGACCAGCACGGCGATGGCCTTCGCGGCGTCGATGACGCTGCCCCCGCCGACAGCCACCAGGACGTCGCAGCCGCCCTCGAGGTAGGCGACAGCCCCGGCCGCCACCTCGTGGTCCTTCGGGTTGGGCGTGACGGCGCTCCACACCACCGGCAACAGGCCCACCGCCCGCAGCTGGGCCAGGGCGATCTCGCCCCAGCCAGCGGCGAGCACGCCGGCATCGGTCACGAGCAGTGGGCGTACCGCGCCGAGGCGTCGTGCGGCGTGGCCGATCTCGTCCAGGACGCCCGCCCCGAAGACGATCTCCGGGACGACGTACTTCGCGACGCCGCGCGGCCAGCGGTCGCGGGCGGCGGGCTGGGCCGGGACGCGGCCCCGCGCCGCGGGGTGGGCGAGAACGTCGCCCGAGCCCGGCGGGAGCGGGACGACCCGGGACAGGGAGTCGGGCAGCGGGGGCTGCGTCAGCACGGTCGACCTCCGTCTGTGGCGTGGGCCACAACGGCAACCTACGGACAGGGCGTGGTGCCGACCAGTCCGGGGTCGGTACAGCGTGTCCGGGCCGTCCGCACGGAGGGTTCTCCGGCCCGCCCGACCGGCCGGTGAGCGGCGCAGGTCAGGCTGGCCGGCGGCCGTCGACCCGCAGGTAGAACGAGGCCGGCCGGGTCGCGCGCAGCACCGGCGTCGGTACCGAGCTGTGGCCCTGCTCGTAGACGGGGAGCTGGCCGGTGGCGCTCTGGAAGCACGCCGCGCAGCTGTCGAGGACGTCGCCGGGGACCAGCCAGACGCGGTCGACGACGGCGCCGCACTGCTCGCAGACATCACCGGGCAACCGCCGGCGTACCGCGAAGATGTCCCTGCCCATGCACCCAGGATGCGGTACGTGCGGGCGAATGTCCCCGTTCTTCCGAGGAGGTAGGTCACACCGGCGATGCGTCGGTCATGGGCTGCGCGAGGATGGCACATGCCCTCGACCCGTACGGCGCTGCTGCTCGGTGTCGTCGCGGTGGCCACTGTCGGCGTCTACGTCACGGCGTTTGCGCTGGATACGACGAAGGACCGGCCGGACACCCTGGATGTCGAGCCGGTACGCGGCGCCGCGTCAACGGCCTGCGCCCGGCTGCGTGCCGATCTGGACGCCCTCCCGCCGCTGGCCCCCGGCGCGTCGCAGCCCGAGCGGCTCGAGCGGCTCGCCGTGCAGAACCGGTCGGTCCGCGACCTGGTCACCTCCGTCCGGGCGGTTGGCGAGTCGGCGCTGCGCAAGGACGTGCCGGCCGAGCAGTGGCTGTCAGACTGGACCGCGCTCGCCGACGCGCGGCTGGCGTACGCCGCAGCGGGCGCGACCGGGCCCTTCGCGCCGCCCGTTCAGGACGGTCGGCCGATCACCGACCGGATGGGGATGGTGGGCGTCGCGACCTGCGCAGTGCCGCAGGCACTGACCGTTGCCCCCTGAGCCGATGCGGCCCGCCGCCTTCTTCGAGGGCCTCGACGTGGTGAACACGCCCCGCGACCTGGTCGCGCTCGGCGGCACGCTGGAACCGGAGACCCTGGTCGCGGCCTACCGCGCCGGCTGCTTCCCCTGGCCACCGTCCGGGCCGCACGCGGCCGCGCTGGACCGCTCGGCCCGGCGGCTCGCTCGAAGCGGCCGGGTGCCCGTCCTGTCCGGCAGCGACGGGCTGGTGCCCTGGTGCTCCCCGGAGCCGCGGGCGGTCGTGCTGCCGCACCTGCTGCGGGTGCCGCGGTCACTGCGCCAGCGGCTGCGCCGGTGCGGCTGGCAGAGCACCGTCGACGCCGCGTTCACCGACGTCGTCGCGGGGTGCGCCGACCGCGAGGACACCTGGATCACCGGCCGCGTACGACAGGCGTACAGCGACCTGCACCGGCTGGGCGTCGCGCACAGCCTCGAGGTGTGGGACGACGACCGGCTGGTCGGGGGTCTGTACGGCGTCCTCACCGGGCGGGTGTTCAGCGGGGAGTCGATGTTCCACCGCGAAACCGATGCCTCGAAGGTCGCCCTGGTCGACCTCGTGGCCCGCCTGGTCGAGGGTGACGTGGCGCTGATCGACACCCAGCAGCAGACCGAACACCTGGCGAGCCTGGGGCAGGTGGTGGTCGCCCGCAGCGAGTACGTCGCGGCCCTGCACGTCCTGCGGGACCAGCCCGGCGCGCTGCCCGCCGGCCGCCGGCCCGTCGCCCGGCTCGCGGGTCCTGCTGTGCCGTGAGCCTGCGTTGCCTTCCCCTTCGACAGGTCACTTCCCCTTTGCCGGTGCACTCCAGGGTGCCCCGGAAGTGCACCGGCAAAGGGGAGGCGGAGCTCGCCGACGGTCTCGGGGGCCGGGACGCGTCAGGACGGCTGGGCGGCGGCGTCGGTCAGCGCGTCGGTGAGCAGCCCGACGAGGGCCTCGAGCTGCAGGTCGACGGCCGAGGGCAGGTCCTCGTCCGAGCCGTCGAGCGCCCTGGCCGCCAGGCCCGCCTTGTCGTCGATCAGGTCGGCGATGCGCGCGTCGATGGTCTGGGCGGCGATGATCCGCCAGGCCGTGACGGGCTGGTCCTGGCCGATCCGGTGGATCCGGTCGATCGCCTGCGTCTGCTCCGCGTGCGTCCAGGAGAGCTCGGCAAGCACGACGTTCGACGCGACCTGCAGGTTCAGGCCGACGCCCGCGGCTGTCAGCGAGCACACCGCGACCGCGACCGCCGGATCGTTGACGAACGCGTCGATGTTCCGCTGCCGCACGCGTGAGGTCTGGTCCCCCCGGATCGAGCAGTAGCCCAGACCCCGCTGGGTGAAGGTCTGCTCCGCAGCGTCCATCACGTCCACATGTTTGGCGAAGAAGACGACCTTGCCCACGTTGCGGGCCAGCTGGGCGGTGTAGTCGGCGGCCGGCCCGGCCTTGGCCTGACCGATCCGCCGCAACATGCTGAAGACGTTCTCGCCGCTGGTCTCCTCGGTGTCCTGCCGCTCCCAGCCGGCGACCCGGCGTACCAGGTCCAGGTCGATCCCGTCGACGACCACACCTGAGGTACGCGCCTCCAGCGCGCTCCGGTAGCGCTTGACGAGGCGGCGGGCCAGCACCCGCTCGCCGTCGCGGATCGAGCGGCCCACGGGGCCCTCGAGCTCCACCGGCAGGTCGGCGATCCGCCGGGCGGGGATGTCGGCCGCCACGTCCACCTTGCGTCGCCGGACGATCCCGAGGTCGATGACCGCCGCCCGGGCGGCCGGGGAGAAGCCGCGGTCCACCGGCGTCAGGCCGTTGCGCTCCAGGGCCGCCATCAGCTCGGGGCCGGGCTCGGTCTCCCCGATCCACCCGAGGAACTGCCAGATCGCCAGGAAGTCCTCGATGTCGTTGATCAGCGGGGTCCCGGTCAGCGCCATCAGCAGCGGTCGCACCGTACGGGCCCGGATCCGCTCGGACAGCTCCAGCACGTGTTGGGAGCGCTGGGAGCCCTTGTTCTTGATGAAGTGGGCCTCGTCAACGACCATCCCGCGGAACCCGAAGCTGCCGAGCCAGCCGACGTGTCGGTCCAGCACCTCGTAGTTGACGACCACGACATCGGAGAAACCGTCGATGGTGTCCCCGTCGCCGTGCACGACGGTGGCGCGTCGGCTGGGCGTCCAGAGGTCGACCTCGCGCGCCCAGTTGGTCTTGACGACGTTCGGCACGACGACGAGCAGCGGGTAGGCGTCCGTGACCTGGGCAGCGAGCAATGCCTCCGCGGTCTTGCCCAGGCCGGGCTCGTCGGCCAGCAGGAAGGTCCGATGCCCTTGGGCGGCGGCGGCGACCACCTGCGCCTGGTGTGCCATCAACGGCAGAGCGGACCGGGTCCTCAGCGCAGCCGGCTCGGGCAGGGTCATGCAGGACACGGCCCCGCCGGCGGCGTTCTCGAATGACCGGAGCAGCGGGCCGAGCAGCTCCCAGTTGCCCAGCAGTCGAGGCCGGGGGGCCGGCGCGCGGACGGCGGAGTAGTCCGGCGCGAGGAACGGGTTGGCCAGCTGCCGTGAGATGACCGACTGGGGGACCACTTGCCGCTCGGCCCTCGGGGAGGCGGTCGCGGCGGGCCCGGGGGCGGCGTCGGTCGTAGCCGGCTCGAGGCCAGCTGCGAGGCGCAGCTCACGCAGGACAGCCCCCGTCCCCTGGAGCAGCTCCGCGTCCTCGATCAGCAGCGCGAGCAGCGAGCCGTCCCGCGCCGCCGCCCTCGCCAGGATCGTGGCGATGCCGTCGAGGCGCCGGAGCTGCTCGGCCCGTCGCGACTCCCCGGTGTCGGCCGACTGGATCCGGCTGCGCTCCTCGCGCACCAGCAGCGCGACGGCCTGGAAGGTCGCGCGCGTCGCCGGTCGCACCCGACTCCGCTGGACGGTCAGCTCGATGTCGCGCACGGCCTTGGCCAGTACCGGCAGCATCGCCTCGTCGGGGCGGCCGCGGGCCGCCGGCTGCGCAGCCGCCGGTACGCGCGACGGACGCCGGTCTCGGGTGGCCACGCGGCTGTCCTCCGATCTCCTGGGTCCCGCTTCCGGGACCCGCTACTCGACCGCCCGCGACAACTCGTCGCGTCCGGACAACCCCACCGAGCCGGCCAGGACCGCCACTCCCGCAGACGCCTGGTGCGGCGTCCGACCGGGCCACCGGGCCATGGCCGCAAAGGTTCAGCGGCGGCGTCACAGCGCCGGCCACCGAGCACGTGCTAGCGGATGCCGTCCGCGTACGGACGTTTGGACGACAGTGTCCAACCATAACCGATCGATGCCGCCTGGGCGGCTGAGACAGGCACCAGGCACGGACGGGCTGCGTGACCCTCGCCTCATGGTCAGAGCTCTCGGCACGTCGTACCTGACGCCGTGACAAGGCGAAGATCGTCGCGGCGTGACTCAGCTGCTGCGCCAGATCAGCACCAGCCCGCGGTCGTCGGGTGAGGTGCCGGCCACCCGGGTGACCAAGGTGCCGGCGCCACCCTTGAACCCGACCGGCACGAGCCGCTCGGCTTCGCCCAGCAGCTTGTCGATGCCGACCGACAGGTCACGCCCCGGGATCTCCACCAGCCCGTCTGTGTAAAGGATCAGCGCGTCGCCACGGTCGAGGCGACCGCGGGAGGCGGTATAGGAGACGTCCGGCAGCAGCCCGAGCACCACCCCGTCGGCGTCCGCCAGGTCCCACCGGCCGGTGCTGGCGTCGAAGTGCGCGATCGGCGGGTGGCCGGCCGAGTCGACGGCGTAGTCGCCGCTGCGCAGGTCCAGGACGAGGTGGACCGCAGTGGCGAAGCCCTCCTCCCAGTCCTGGCGTACCAGGTAGGCGTTGGCGGACTGCAGGAAATGCTCCGGGGCACGGCCCAGCAGGCCGCCCAGGGCGCCGGACAGCAGCAGTGCCCGGGTGCCGGCGTCGACGCCCTTGCCTGACACGTCGACCAGAGCGAGCTCGAACCGCGAGTCGTCGCCGCTCAGTGAGCTGACGACGAAGTCGCCCGAGAACGGACCACCGCCGGCCGGTCGTACGACGCACTCGGCGTGCCAGCCGCCCGGGAGCGCAGGTAGCCGGCCCTGCTGCTCCAGCCGCCGGCGCAGCTCCACCAGCACCGAGCCGCCGCGCACCCCGCCGAGGCCGGTCTCGTCGCGGGAACGGGCCGACTCCCAGGCGAACAGCGCGGTCGCCAGGACCACGATCAGTGCGCCCAGCGGGGCCTCATCGACTTCCCGGCCGACGTACACGCCCAGCGTCGCGAGCACGACGACACCGAACAGTCGCAGCAGGGAGCGCCGACCGAGGATCAGGCCGCCGGCGAGCAGCGGTACCGCCTGCATGCTCGGCGGGACGATGTTGGCCCCGAAGCGCAGGCTGCAGAGCAGCGCGAACAGCGACACCGCGGTCAGCACGCCCAGGCTCAGCTGCTGGCGCGGCGGGTCCCGGACCGCGCGGGTCAGGGCCCGCGGCACAGCCGAGAGGGCTCGGTGCACCGGACGCGGCAGGCTCGCGAGGGCCGACGGGCTCATGATGATCGGCAGGCTAGCGGGACGCGCGACCCCGAGGACGTCGCCGCGGGGCCCGGTTCAACGCGGCTGGCAGGTCGGGCACCAGAACAGGTTGCGCTGCTGCATCGGCTGGGTCAGCACCTCGGTGCCACACCGCCGGCAGGGCTGGCCCTGCCGGCGGTAGACGTAGTGGGCGTCGACGCGGGTCGGTGTACCGGATCGCCGCTCTCGGTCTTCCCGCTCGGTGGTGATGATCCGCCGCTGGCGCACCCCCGCCCGGAGCAGCGTGCGCAGGTCCTCCCACGTCGCGTCCCACAGGTCACTGTGCACCTCCACCCCGGGCCGGAACGGCGACAGTCCGGCCCGGAACAGCACCTCGGCGCGATACACGTTGCCGATACCGCACAGCACCTTCTGATCCATCAGCAACTCACCGACCGCCCGCTTGCTCCGGCTGATCCGGGCCCAGGCCAGCTGCGGGTCGGCGTCCCGGCGCAGCGGGTCGGGGCCGAGCCGCGAGAGCACGACCTCCCGGTCGGGCGGCGTCATGACCTCGCAGGCCGTCGGGCCGCGCAGGTCGAGCCAGTGCTCGTCCGTCGTCATCCGGAGCCGCAGGGCGCCGCGCGGCTCCGGCGGCGCACCGGTCCCGCCGACGAACTTGCCGTACAGGCCGAGGTGGATGTGCAGCAGCAGGTCGCCGTCGAAGCGGTAGAACAAATGCTTCCCGTACGCCTCGATGCCCTCGACGACCCGGCCGGTCAGCAGCTCGGCGCCGGTCGCGAAGCGCCCCTGGGGGCTCGCGAGGGCGACCGGGCGCCCGACGAGCAGCGGGGTGTGGTCCTTGGCGAGCCGGTGGATCGTGTGGCCTTCAGGCACTTGCGGACCTCATGGCTGCATGCTCGCTCACGGCAGGGCGGGCGGCACCCCGGTGGCCTCGTACGCGGTGAGCATCGCGATCCGGCGGTTGTGCCGGTCCGCGCCGGAGTACGCCGTGCCGAGGAAGACCTCGACGAGGGCGACCGCGGTGGCTTCGTCGTGCATGCGCGAGCCGATGCTGACGACGTTCGCGTCGTTGTGCTCGCGTCCGAGACTGGCGGTCTGGGTGTTCCAGGCCAGCGCGCAGCGCACGCCTTGCACCTTGTTGGCCGCGATGGCCTCCCCGTTGCCCGACCCGCCGATCACGACACCGAGGCTGCCCGGCTCGGCCGCGACCGCCGCAGCGGCGCGCAGGACGTACGGCGGGTAGTCGTCTGCGGGGTCGAGCGCCTCGGCGCCGTGGTCGACGGCCTCGTGGCCGAGCTCACCCAGCCGCCGCACCAGGGCCGCCTTGAGGTGGTAGCCGGCGTGGTCGGACCCGAGGTGGACGCGCATGTGCGCGAGTCTGTCGCATGGCCCGCGCAGCCCGGACCGCACTCGGGGTCGACGGCCGCCCCGGCGGCTGGGTGGGCGTCCTGGTCGACGGCGACGGGCTGCGCTGCTGGGCCAGCGGCTCCTTCGCCGACATGCTGTCCCTCGACGCGACCGTCACCGCGGTCGACATCCCGATCGGGCTGCCCGCCGGCGGGCGCCGCCGCGCTGCGGACGTTGCAGCCAGGCAGGCGCTCGGCCCGCAGCGCAGCTCGGTGTTCTTCACCCCACCCCGGGCCGCACTCGACGCGCACACCCACCAGGAGGCGTGCGCCCTGTCCCGGGCCGCGGGCTCGACCGGTGTGAGCATCCAGACCTACGGGATCTTCACCAAGATCGCCGAGGTCGACGACGCCCTGCGTGACCCGGCTGCCCGGTCCCGGGTGGTCGAGGTGCATCCCGAGGTCAGCTACCGCGAGCTGTCGCAGGGCCGGCCGCTGCCGCCCAAACGGCGGTCGGTGGGCCGCCATGAGCGCCTGGCCCTGCTGCAGGACTGGCTCCCGGGTGTCGCGCTGCCTGTGCCGCGTCCACTGCGCGCCGCCCCGGACGACTGCCTCGACGCGCTGGTGTGCGCGTGGACGGGACTGCGCTGGCTGCGCGGCGAGGCCGACGTCCTGGGTGCTGAACTCGACGCCACCGGGCTGCCGATGCGGATCGTCGTCTGATGCTCCCTGTCGTCGCACCCGCGGTCAGCGGCCGCGGGTGAGGACGCCCGCGGCGCGGTGCCGGGCGACGGCGGCGGTCACCAACGCGACCAGGCCGGTCACGGCGACGGCAGTCGGCAGCCGGTCCGGGTCCGGCGCAGAGCCGGCGCCACCGGGCAGCCGCAGCGCCAGCGCCGCGCCGACGCAGGCCACCAGCAGCGCGGCGAAGCCAGTCGTCCGGTAGCCGACGGCGACCCACGGCGGCAGCAACGGCGAGGGGTCGTCGGACAGTGCCCCGAGGGCGCCGGCAGCGGCCAGTAGCAACCCGAGCGCGAGCGCGGCGGCGAGCAGCCCGGGCAGCCGGTCGGGGGGCACGATCCCCAGGGCCAGGTCGGCGGCGACCCCGAACAGCGCGCCGACCAGCGCCACCACAGCCGACACCATCAGGTCGGCCTGCGCGAGCAGTCGGTGCGGCACGGGCACCGACGCAGCCAGCGGCGCCCGGTCGACGTCGAGCCGCAGCGGGTCGGCGAAGCGGGTCGCGACGACGGTCAGTACCACCCCGGCAGCCAGCGCCCAGATCAACGTCGGCCCGGCGTCAGGCCCGGTGCGCACGTGCGTGGCCGCGCCGAGGACCGCTCCGACCGCGGCGGCGCAGGCGAGCAGCCGGGGGACGACCGGGGTGCCCTGCTCCTGCAGCACGGCTTTGCCGGTCAGGGCCCGCGGGACCCCGCCGGTGGGCAGGGCGACGCGGCGGCGGCGGGACCGACGCAACGGCTCGGTACGGGTCAGGTAGACCGACGAGGTGAAGCCCAACCGCAGCGCGGTACGGGTCACGTCGGCGCGCCGTGAACGCCCGAGCAGCCGTTCGGGCGTGGTGCGCGAGGCCGCCCGGACGGCGAGCAGCCCGAGCGGGACCAGCAGCAGGGCCAGGCCGGCAGCGACCAGCAGCCCGGCCTGCGGCGCGGGGCCACCGGTAGCCCCGGACAGCGGCAGGGCGCCCGGAAAGGGGTCGGCGACGGAACGCAGGGCGGCCCGCGGACCGTCGACGGCGAGCTGGCGGCCGAGCACGCACAGTGCCACCAGCGCGCCGGCCGCCACCACCGCGCCGGCTGCGCGGGCGAGCGTCGCCAGCGCCGGGGTCGACTGCACCAACCAGGCCAGCAGCGCTACGGCGACCGCGAGCAGGCCGGGCAGCACCAGGTCGTCGCGCAGCACAGCGTGGGCGGGCGCGCCCAGAGCCCGTACGTCCACGTACAGCAGGACGGCGCTGACGAGCAGCGCGGCCGCCGCCGCCCGGCTGAGGGCAGCCAGCAGAGCGGGCAGCACGAGCACGCGGCGTGGCAGCGGCCAGGTGAGCAGCAGCCGGGCGTCCTCGGGCGGCAGCACGACGGGCCCGCCGCGGACAGCCGCGGCGCTGCGCCCGGCGACGACCGCCAGCGCCGTCGCCAGCAGCAGCACCGGCTCCGCCGCGGCAGCGGCGTCCCGGGCCGGTCCGGGGCCGGGCGGTTGCCCGGAGAACAGCGCGTACAGCGGAAAGAAGGCGACGAGCACGGTCACGTACACGACGTACAGCGCGTCGCCGAGCGACTGCCGCTGACGGCGGGCCCGCGAACGTGCCCGGCGCACCTGGGCGGCGACCAACCGGCCGCTGACGACCGGCCCGGCGAGGGCGGTCACGCGTCGTCGTCGGGGACCGGCACGACCTCACGTGGCGCGCCCTCCTGCACGAGCTGCCCGTCGACGAGCAGCAGCGCCCGGTCGGCGAAGTGCTCGACGCGGGCGCGGGCGTGCGTCGCGACGACGGCTGCGGCGCCCCCGGCGCAGGCCTCGCGCAGCAGGTCCAGGAACGCGGCGCGGCCAGCCTCGTCGAGCCCGGAGAAGGGCTCGTCGACCAGCAGCAGGTCGGCAGGTCGCAGGAACGCCAGCGCCAGACCGGCCTTCTGCCGCATCCCGCGGCTGAACGTCGCCGGCACCTCGTCGATGGCGCCGCCGAGTCCGAGCCGGTCGAGCAGCCCCAGCAGCCGTTCCGGACCGTCGGGCACCCCCCACGCCCCGGCGACGAACGCGCCGTGCGCCCGCAGCGTCAGATCGGGGAACAGCAGCGGCTCGTCGGGCACGTACGCGACCCGCCGACGGTGTTCCGGCTGGTCGGTGCCGGGCTCGACGACGAGGTCGCCGAGCCGCAGCACGCCTTCGCTGGGGTCGAGCACCCCCGCGACGGCGGCGAGCGTCGTCGACTTGCCGGAGCCGTTGTGCCCGAGGACGGCCAACACCTCCCCCGGCCGGACGGTGAAGCTCAGCGGGCCCAGGACCCGCCTGCCGTCGTAGTCCTTGCACAGGCCTTCGACGGACAGCACCGGGGCGACGACGACCGCGGGGGTCACGACAGCGCGGGAGCGGCGGGCCACGGCCAGGACGCTAGCCGCCGCTCTCAGTCGAAGGCCGGGTCCTCGGTCCTGGTGCGCTTGAGCTCGTAGAAGTGCGGGAAGGCGGCCAGCAGGCGGGCGCCGTCCCAGACGTTGCCGGCGTCTTCGCCGCGCGGGATGCGGGACAGCACCGGCCCGAAGAAGGCCACCCCGTCGACGTGCAGCACCGGCGTCCCGACGTCCATGCCGACCGGGTCCATCCCCGCGTGGTGCTCAGACTTCAGCTTCTCGTCGTAGCTGCTGTCGGTCGCCGCGGCGGCGAGCGAGGCAGGCAGGCCGGCCTCGGTGAGGGCGCCGGCGAGCAGCGCCGGGTCGTCGAGCTCGACCTTGTGCTGGTGGATCCGGGTGCCAAGGGCGGTGTAGAGCGGCAGCAGGTCGCCGGTGTGCTCGCGGGCGGCGATGCAGACCCGCACCGGCCCCCAGGCCTTCTTCATCATCTCGACGTACTGCTCGGGCAGGTCACGGCCGTCGTTGAGCACCGCGAGGCTCATGACATGCCAGGACACGTCGAGCTCGCGCACCTGCTGCACCTCCAGCACCCAGCGCGAGGTGATCCAGGCCCACGGGCACAGCGGGTCGAACCAGAAGTCCAGCTTCGTCGTTGCCATAGCTCAGACTCTTGCCCACGCAACGACTCCTCGCAACGCCTGGGCCTGGCAGAATGGCCCTGTGAAGACCGACGCGGCCCGCCGCAGCAACCTCACCAGGGACGAGGCCGGCATTCGCGCCGCCCTGCTCACGGTGACGTCGTACGACGTCGAGCTGGACCTCACCGGGCAGGACCCGGGCAGCACCTTCCGGTCCACCACCACGGTGCGCTTCGCCTGCTCCGCCCCGGGCGAGAGCACCTTCCTCGAGCTGGCCGCGCCCGTGCTGCACTCGGCGACCCTGAACGGCCGGCCGCTGGATCCCGCCGGTTTCGAGGGCGACCGGCTGCTCCTGCCCGGGCTGGGCGCCGACAACGAGCTGGTCGTCGACGCCGACTGCAGCTACATGCGCACCGGGGAGGGCCTGCACCGCTTCGTCGACCCGGTCGACGGTGGGGTCTACCTCTACACGCAGTTCGAGACGTATGACGCGCACCGGATGTACGCCTGCTTCGACCAGCCCGACCTGAAGGCCACCTTCGCCCTGGTGGTGCACGCACCGGCCGGCTGGACCTGCGTGAGCGGCGGCGCCGTGGTGGAGCAGCCGGCCGACGGCGCGGCCGGCGTCTGGCGCTTCGACCGGATGCCGCGGGTGTCGACGTACATCACCGCGCTCGTCGCGGGGCCGTACGCGCACGTCCACGACGAGCACGACGGCATCCCGCTCGGGCTGTACTGCCGGGCCTCACTGGTGCAGCACCTCGACGCCGAGGAGCTGTTCACGGTGACCAAGCAGGGCTTCGACTTCTTCCACCGGGTCTTCCAGTACCGCTACCCGTTCGGCAAGTACGACCAGCTGTTCGTCCCGGAGTTCAACGCCGGCGCGATGGAGAACGCCGGCTGCGTGACGTTCCTCGAGGACTACGTCTTCCGCTCCAAGGTCACCGACGCGGCGTACGAGCGTCGCGCCGAGACGGTGCTGCACGAGATGGCGCACATGTGGTTCGGCGACCTCGTGACGATGCGCTGGTGGGACGACCTGTGGCTCAACGAGTCCTTCGCCACCTACATGTCGGTCCTCGGCCAGGCCAGCGACACCCGCTGGACGGGCGCCTGGACGACGTTCGCGAACGCCGAGAAGACCTGGGCCTACCGCCAGGACCAGCTGCCGTCGACCCACCCCATCGCCGGCGACATCCGCGACATGGACGACGTACGTGTCAACTTCGACGGCATCACCTACGCCAAGGGTGCGTCGGTGCTCAAGCAGCTGGTGGCATGGGTCGGCCAGGAGGCCTTTCTGGCCGCCGTGCGGACCTACTTCAGCGCGCACGCCTACGGCAACACGGTGCTCACCGACCTGCTGTCCGAGCTCGAGACCGCCAGCGGTCGCGACCTGTCCGGCTGGGCTTCCGAGTGGCTCGAGACGGCCGGGGTCAACACGCTGCGGCCGGCGTTCGAGACCGGCGCCGACGGCACCTTCAGCTCCTTCTCGATCCTGCAGGAGGCGCCCGAGCAGTGGCCGACGCTGCGGTCGCACCGGATCGCGGTGGGCCTGTACGACATCGTCGACGGTGCGCTGGTGCGCACCGGCCGTGAGGAGCTCGACGTCGTCGGTGCCAAGACGGAGGTACTGGCACTGGTCGGCCGCCCCCAGCCCGATCTGGTGCTGGTCAACGACGATGACCTTGCCTACGCCAAGATGCGCCTGGACGAGCGGTCGCTGACCACCCTGGTGGACCGCATCGGCGACATCACCGACTCCCTGCCGCGGGCGCTGTGCTGGTCGGCGGCCTGGGACATGACCCGGGACGCCGAGCTGCCGGCCCGGGACTACGTCAGCCTGGTGCTCGCCGGCCTGGCGCAGGAGCGCGACATCGGGGTCATGCAGTCGTTGCTGCGACAGGCGCAGAGCTGCGTGACGATGTTCGCCGACCCCGGTTGGGCCCCGGTCGGTCGGGCCCGGCTGGCCGCTGCCGCCCACGACGCGGTGCTGGCGGCGGTTCCGGCCAGCGACCTGCAGCTGGCCTGGGCTCGCGCGCTCGGCACCCTGGCCGCGACGCCCGACCAGGTCGGCCTGCTGCGCGGCCTGCTCGACGGGAGGGCGCAGGTGCCCGGGCTGTCGGTCGACGCGGACCTGCGCTGGCACCTGCTGCAGCGCCTGGTGGTGCTCGGCGAGGCCGGGCCGACCGAGATCGACGCCGAGCTGGCCCGTGACCTCACCGCCGCCGGTGAGCGCAACGCCGCCGCGGCCAGGGCGGCCCGCCCCACCGCGGAGGCCAAGGCCGAGGCCTGGCAGCTGGCGGTGCGGGACCTCTCCGTGCCCAACTCCGTGCAGTCGGCCGTCATCGCCGGCTTCACCCAGGCGGAGCAGGTGTCGCTGCTCGAGGGCTACGTGGAACCGTACTTCGACGCGATCGATGAGGTATGGCGCACCCGCACGGCCGAGATGTCGCAGAGCGTGGTCGTCGGGCTGTACCCGATGCTCCAGGTGTCACCGGCCGTCGTCGCACGCACCGACGCCTACCTCGCCTCCCGCGACGTGCAGCCCGCCCTGCGCCGGCTGCTGCTCGAAGGCCGCGACGGCGTCGTGCGCGCCCTGCACGCCCGCGCCCGCGACGCCGCCTCGGCCTGAGCTGCGCTTTCGTGGGGAAGGGCAGTGCACCGGTTCGCGGGGAGCCGTCGGGCGGCGGGGTCAGTGCGCGCCGGTGCTCTGGACCTCGTCGTGGCCGGTGCCGACAGCCGGCGACGCGCCGGAGCCGTGCACCGCGTCCGCACGCACCGCCAGCTCGGTCTGCTTGGTCGCTGCCGGGGGGAGCGCCTGGCGGCGGCCGGCGCTGTCCGCGAGCTGGCGCAACCCCTCGATGATCCCGCCGCCCAGGTCGCCGCCGCCGAAGGCCGTCGTCATCGACAGCACCGCGAGGGCGCAGACCCGGTCGGGCACCCGGCGCCGTACGCCCGGCCCGGTGACCACCTCGACCCGGCGCTGGCCGGGGGCGACGACGAGCAGTACCGCGTCATGGGCGCGCGGCCCGAGCGCCGCGTGCAGCCGCTCCGCGCCGGACCGGAACTGCGTGACGTCCTCGAGGTCGAGGTCGCCGACCAGGACGGAGACGTCCAGGTCGTTCTCGTCACGGATCTTCTGCAGGTCGACCTCGATCCGCTCCTGTTGCCGTAGGGCCAGGCCGCCAGGGCTACCAGCCACCGCTCGCCCCACCCCTGCTCACACCGGCGGCGTCGGCAGTCTCGACGGCAGCGACCGGGTCGGGCGGCCCGGCGAACCAGACGGGGGCGGCCGACCAGCCGCGCTGGGGGCGGTAGCGCTCGGCCTTGACCAGCCCGGGCAGCCACACGAGGGCGGCAATGGCGATCACGATCGCCGCTGGGATGAGTACGAAGAGCAGGATCGTCTGACCGGTGGACAGGCCGGACCCGAGGTCGGCGCCCTCGCGCGGCCCCAGGTTGTCGTTGGCCGCGAGCGCGGGACCCGCCGTCAGGAGCACGGTCAGCAGCGCGCTGGTCAGGCAGGCGGCGCGGGCTCGTCGGCGGCTCACGGCATCCTCACGTCGTCGGGGTGTCGGTGGGTGGGGCAGTCGGTGTCGTCCCGGCAGAATCTACCGCCCGCCCCCGGATTCCTTCGTCCAGCAGGGTGGCGAGCCGCGCCGTCCCCGGGTCGTCGAGCAGCTGTTCCAGGCCGATCGGGCGGCCGGCGCCATCCGCGACGGGCAGCCGCCAGTTGGGGTACTCGTCGACCGTGCCCGGCAGGTTGGGCTGCCGCAGGTCGCCGACCGCGTCACCGAACGCAGCCAGCACGATGCGGCACGGCGATGCGGCGAGCGCCGCGTGCATCGCCAGCACGACGTCGCCGCCCGCGGCCGCGAGCAGGCCCTGCTCCTCGAGCATCGCCAGCAGAGCCGCGCGCTCGGCCCGCACCCGGGCCCGTTCCTGCTCGACCGGGACGCCGAGCTGGCCGAGCTCGTCGCGGATCCGGACGTGCTCCTCGACCAGGAAGCCGGCCGCCGTCGGCAGGTCGTGAGTCGTGACGCTGGCCATCGCCAGGGCCCGCCACCGCGCGGGCGGCAGGTAGATGCCGTCCTCGGTCTCGAACCAGAGCACCGCGCTGCCGAGCACGCCAGCCGCGTCCAGGGTCGTCCGCACCCGGTCCTGCACCGTCCCGAGGTCCTCCCCCACCACCAGCGCGCCCGCGCGGACGGCTTCCAGAGCGAGGACGCCCAGCATCGCGTCGGCGTCGTAGGAGACGTAGGTGCCCTCCGCGGCGCTCGCACCGGCAGGCACCCACCACAGCCGGAACAGCCCCATCACGTGGTCGATGCGCATCCCGCCGGCGTGCCGCAGCACACCGCGCACCAGCTCGCGGAAGGGTGCGTACGCCAGCTCCCGCAACCGGTCGGGGCGCCACGGTGGCAGGCCCCAGTCCTGGCCCTGCTGGTTGAACGAGTCGGGCGGCGCACCGATGGTCGTCGTCATCGCGAGCGCGTCCTGAAGCGCCCAGGCGTCGGCCCCGCCGGCGTCGACGCCGACCGCCAGGTCATGGACGACGCCGACCGGCATCGTGCCCGCGGCGCCGCGTACCGCAGCGAGCTGCTCGTCGACCAGCAGCTGCAGCCAGCACCAGAAGGCCACCCGCTCGGCGAGCTCGACGCGGGCCGTCGCGACGCCCCGGCCATCGGGACGCTGCAGCTCCGCCGGCCACTGCTGCCAGGGCGTGCCGTGCCGCTCGGCGAGCGCGCAGAACAGCGCGAAGCCCTCGAGCGACTCGCCGACGTCGGCCCGGAAGGCGGCGAGTGCGCCGGTGCGGTGCGCGGGCCACAGCAGTTCCAGCGCGGCGAGCTTGGCCTGCCAGGCGGGGTCACGCTCGACCCGGTCGGGGTCGGTGTGCGGTCGCAGGCCGCTGATCCGCTGCTGCAGATCGGCCGGCGCCACCGCGAACTCCGGGATGTCCTCGACCCGCAGCCACAGCGGCGAGCGGAACCGCCGGCTCGACGGCGAGTACGGCGACGGCGTGAGCGGGCTGACCGGGGTCTCGGCGTGCAGCGGGTTGACCAGGACCACGCCGCCGCCCTGCTCGGCGGTCCGCAGCACGACGGTGCGCAGGTCGGCGTAGTCGCCGACCCCCCAGGAGTCGGCGCCGCGCAGCGCGTACAGCTGGACCATCCAGCCCCAGGTGCGCTCCAGCCCGGGCGGCAGGCCGATCCGGGCCGGTGCCACCACGACCACGCACTGCTCGGTGCCGGTGTGCAGCCGGTGCCAGCCGAGCGGCAGGTCGGGGAGCCGTACGCGGCGCAGCGGGCGTCCATCGCGTTGCTCGAGGACCGGCCCAGCCACCGCGAGCTCGGCGACACCGCCGTCCTCCAGCTCGAGCCACAGCGTGCCGTCCCCGCGGACCTCGACGTAGGCGGGCTCGCCTCCGCGCACCACCAGGACGGGCGGGAGCGCGCGGCGCCACGGGGCCTGCTCGAGGTCGAGCAGTGCGGCGGCCAGTGCGTCGGGCGTACCGGCGTCGACACCGAGCGCCGCCAGCGCGGCAAGCACGGCAGCCGGCTCGACGGTGACGCGGGCGCCGGACCAGTCCGCGTAGGCGACCGCCACGCCGTGCCCAGCCGCAAGTTCTGCCAAGCCGTCGGAGGCTGTCACGCCGGGTGCCTGCCCACCTGGTCAGCGCGTACCCATCGACGGGTCACGCGGGGTCGTCGGTCGCGGCGTCGTCGGCAGCGGGTCGCTGCGCAGCCGGGCGTACATCACGAGATCGTGGCGGGCGCCGCGCCACTGCGCGCCGCGCAGCACGCCCTCGCGGCGGAACCCGGCCCGCTCGAGCGCCCGCTGCTCCGCCACGTTGGTGACGTCGGTCGTCGCCTCGAGGCGGTGTACCGGGTAGCTGACGAACAGGTAGTCGGCGAGCATCCGCTGCGCCCGCGTGCCGTGGCCCTGGCGGCGGGCCGGCGGACGCAACGAGATCCCGATGCTCAGCGCGGTCGAGCCGCGGTTGGGGCCGTACGTGACCTCGTGCCAGCTGACGGTGCCGAGCAGCAGGTCGTCGCCGTCGGTGACCGCCAGGCGGCCGAGCCCGGGCGGTGCGGTCGGCAGCGCCGCGTCGTGCCGGCCGGGGGTGGGGCCGCCGATGAAGTCCTCGTAGGGCGAGGCGGGATCGGCCCGCCAGCGCGCCAGGACCGTCTCCTCCTCCGGGCGAGGCGGCCGCAGCCGGGTCGCGACGGCGCTCACGCCCAGGCCGGCGGGTGCCGCTCGCGCCACGGGCGGGCCTGCTCCAGCTGCGCCGACAGGGCCAGCAGCGTCACCTCGTCGGCGGGCCGGCCGACCAGCATCACGCCGACCGGCAGACCGTCGGGCGAGGTGTGCAGCGGCAGACTGACAGCCGGCTGCCCGCTGGCGTTGAACACCGCCGTGAACGGCGTCCACCGCTTCATCCGGGCGAACTCCTCGGCCGGGTCGCCGGTCTCGCTGAACCAGCCGATCGGAGCGGGCGGCTGCGCCAGGGTCGGCAGGAGCAGGACGTCGTACGCCGCCGTCGCGCGGACGCCCGCCCGGGTCGCGGCCTGGACCGCCGCCACCGCGCCGGTGAACTGCGTCGCCGAGGTCGCGCGGCCGCGCTCGCGCAGCCAGCGGGTCAGCGGCAGCAGCAGGTGCTCGGCCGCAGGCGGCACCGGCACGCCGGCGGCGCTGACCGACCAGAGCACCTCGAAGGACGGGACGAGCTCCGGGCCGTACGGCGGGTCGATGTCCTCGACGTCGTGGCCGAGCTCGGCGAGCAGCGCCGAGGCCGCCTCGTACGCCTCGACGACGTGCGGGTGCACCTGCGCCCCCTCGACAACCGGGGTACGGGTGCGGCCGATCCGCAGCCGGCCGGGCGGCCGGTCGCAGGCCGACAGGAAGCTGTCGACGGGCGGCGCCGCCCAGTGCGGGTCGCCGGGCATCGGTCCGGCCATCACGTCGAGCAGGGCGGCCGCGTCGCGGACGGTGCGCGCGAGCGGCCCGTTGCCGGCCAGCCCGGTGATGTCGCCGACGACCGGGCCGGCGCTGATCCGGCCGCGCGCGACCTTCAGGCCGACCAGGCCGTTGACGCTGCCGGGGATGCGCAGCGACCCGCCACCGTCCGAGCCCTGCGCGAACGGCAGCAGCCCGGCGGCGACCGCTGCCCCGGCGCCGCCGCTGCTTCCGCCGGCCGACAGCGAGAGGTCCCAGGGGTTGCGGGTCGGCGGGCCGACCGTCGTCTCGGTGTGGCAGGGCAGCCCGAACTCCGGCGTCGCGGTCTTGCCCAGGCTCACCGTCCCGGCTTCGCGGAGCTTGTCGACGACGTGGTCGGACACGTCGGGTACGAAGCCCACCATCGCCCGCGAGCCGAAGGTCGTCGGCACCCCCGCCGTCAGGTTGAGGTCCTTGATCCCGATCGGTACGCCCGCGAGTGGGCCGTCCGGCAGCGGCCCGGCGGCCCGGACGCGGGCCGCCTCAACCGTGAGCGTCACGAAGGCACCGAGCTCACCGTCGAGCCGGGCGATCCGGGCGGCGTAGTGCTCGACCAGCTCGGCCGGCGAAACCGCACCGGCGCGGACGGCCGCGCCCTGCTCCAGGGCGGTGAGGTCGTGCAGCTGCGCCATGCCCGGACCGTACTGGTCTCAGGCGGGCTCCTCGAGCGCATCCAGGTCGGGCAGGCCGTCCAGGAACGGCCGCCAGCGTGGGTCGAGGCGCCGCGCGCCCACGACCCGCCAGGCGGCCCCGATCGGGGCCGAGGGCTGCCGGCGCAGCCGCCAGCCCATCTCGGCGACCGCCCGGTCGGCCTTCGCGTGGTTGCAGCGCCCGCACGCCGACACGACGTTGTCCCAGGTGTGCGGGCCACCGCGGCTCTTGGGCACCACGTGGTCCAGGCTGGTCGCCGGCGCGTGGCAGTAGACGCACCGGCCGCCGTCGCGGGCGAACACCGCCTTGCGGGTCAGCGGCACGGTGGGCCGGTGGGGCACCCGGACGTACCGGGTGAGGCGTACGACGGACGGCACCGGCAGGTTGCTGCGCGGGCTGTGCAGGACGTCGTCGGTGCCGGCGACCGCCACGGCCTTGTCGGTGAGCACCAGCACGACGGCGCGGCGCCCCGGCACCACGCACAGCGGCTCGTAGGTCGCGTTGAGCACCAGCGCCTCGGCCATCCAGCCCTCCTCGGGCGGAGTGTGGCCGATCCGGCCGGGATGCGCCACGGACCGCTGCGGCCGACGATCACCCGGTGGCCCTGCTCGTCGTGCACCTGGTGGCCGTCAGCTACCTCACCGGACTCGTCTGGGTCGTGCAGCTCGTCATCTACCCGGGCTTCCTGATCGTCGGCCCGACACCCGCGTGGTCGGCCTTCCACGCCGCGCACAGCCGCGCCCTGGCCGCCGTGGTCGTGCTGCCCTGGGCTGCGCAGGGCCTGACGCTGGGCCTGCTGCTGCTCGGGCGCCCGGACGGTGTCCCGCTGCCCCTGGTGCTGCTCGCCGCCGCACTCGGCCTGGTGACGGTCGCGGTGACCGTGCTCTCGTCGGTGCCGCTGCACGGCCGCCTGCAGCCCTACGACAACCGCCTCGCCCGGCGGCTGGTCGCGACCAACTGGCTGCGTACCGCTGCCTGGACGGCCGGTGCCGCCTGCGCCGCGGCGATGCTGCTGCTCGCGTCGTGAGGCCCGGCGGTGTGAGGCGGTCGGCGGCCCGGGCAGTCGGGGGCCGGCGCCGGGTGGACCTGCCGGGCCCAGCCGGGCTTCGGGCTCACGACACGCTGGTGTCGACGATCACGCTGTCCGGGTCACCAGCGGGCCCGGCCGGCGGTCGGGGGGCTCGGCGTCCTGTCCTAGCGTTGCGGGCGTGCTCCGCTACCCCGACGCCCCGCGCGACGACATTGTCGATGACCTGTTCGGCACTGCGGTCGCCGACCCGTACCGCTGGCTGGAGGACGTCACCTCCCCCGAGACCGTCGCGTGGCGGCAGGTGCAGGACGCCCTGGCCGCCGAGGAGCTGGCGGCGCTACCCGGCCGGGAGGCGCTGAGGAGCCAGCTCGGGCGGCTGCTCGCTGCCGGTTCGGTGGGCGCGCCGGCGTGGCGGGCCGGCCGGCCGTTCTGGCTGCGCCGCGAGCCCGGTGGGGAGCACGCCGTCCTGTGGACCCGCGACGGCGACGGGACGGCGCGGGTGCTGCTGGACGTGATGACGGTCGACCCGTCGGGCGCGACGACGCTCGACGGGTGGGCGCCGAGCAAGGAGGGCCGACTGCTGGCGTACCAGCTGTCGAGCGGTGGTGACGAGGAGTCGCTGCTGCGGGTGCTCGACGTGGCCACCGGTGCGGTCGTCGACGGGCCGATCGACCGTTGCCGGTACTCCCCCGTCGCCTGGCTGCCCGGCGGCGACGCGCTGTTCTACGTACGCCGGCTCGCCCCGAGCCTGGTGCCTCCCGGCGAGGAGCAGTTCCACCGCCGGGTGTACCGGCATCTGGTCGGCACGGACCCCGCCGACGACGTCGAGGTGTGGGGCGCCGGTCTGGACCTCACCAACTACTACGGCTGCACGGTGTCGCTGGACGGCCGATGGCTCGTCGTCAGCGCGAGCGCCGGCACCGCGCCTCGCGACGACGTCTGGCTGATCGACCTCGTCGCCGGTGGGCCGCCGGCCGAGGTGCAGGTCGGCGTCGACGCGAAGTGCTCGGCCTGGGTGGCGCGCGACGGCCGGCTGTGGCTGCTCACCGACGCCGACGCGCCGCGCGGCAGGCTCTGTGTCGCGGACCCCGCCGCCCCGCAGGACTGGACGACGCTGGTGCCCGAGGACCCCGAGGCGGTGTTGGAGGACGTCGAGCAGCTCGACGACGGCCGGCTGGTGGTGCTGCGCAGCCGGCACGCCGTCAGCGAGGTCACCGTCGACGGGACAGCCGTGGAGCTGCCCGGCCTCGGCACGGTGGGCGGGCTGTCCGGCCACCCCGAGGGTGGCTCGGAGCTCTGGCTGGGCTGGACCGACACCACCAGCCCACCTCGGGTGCACCGCTTCGACGGGCGTACCGGCCAGCTGACGCTCTGGGAGGACGCCCCGGGGCGCGCCGACCTGCCGCCCGTGCACGCCCGGCTGGTCGAGGTGACGTCCGCCGACGGCACGACCGTGCGCGCGCAGGTGCTCGGCCCGGTCGCCCAGCCGGACCGGCCGCGGCCGACCGTGCTGTACGGCTACGGCGGCTTTGCAGTGCCCCTCACGCCGGCGTACACCGCCACCGCCCTCGCGTGGGTCGCCGCGGGCGGCGTGTGGGTTGTGGCCAACCTGCGCGGCGGCTCGGAGGAGGGCGAGGCGTGGCACCGCGACGGGATGCGCGAGCACAAGCAGCACGTCTTCGACGACTTCGCCGCCGTCGCCGACGCGCTGGTGGCCGGCGGCTGGACGACACCCGGGCAGCTGGGCATCTATGGCGGCTCCAACGGCGGGCTGCTGGTCGGGGCGGCCCTCACGCAGCGGCCCTCGGCGTACGCCGCGGTGGTCTGCAGCGCCCCCCTGCTGGACATGGCGCGCTACGAGCTGTTCGGCCTCGGCCGGACCTGGAACGACGAGTACGGCACCGCGGCCGACCCGGTCGAGCTCGGCTGGCTGCTGTCGTACTCGCCGTACCACCACGTACGCGACGGCGCGGCGTACCCAGCGGTGCTGTTCACGGTGTTCGACGGCGACTCCCGCGTCGATCCGCTGCACGCGCGCAAGACCTGTGCGGCGCTGCAGTACGCGACGTCGTCGGGCCGGCCCGTCCTGCTGCGCGACGAGCGCGACGTCGGGCACGGCGCCCGCTCGGTCTCACGCACGGTCGGGCTGAGCGTCGACCTGCTGGCCTTCCTCGCCGCCCACACCGGGCTGCAGCCGGGCACCTGAGGCTGAACGGGACGCGGCCGGGCGGCTGAGCGAGACTGCTCCCGTGCCTCCCACCTCGCTCGTCACCGGCGCGACCGGCTACATCGGCGGGCGCCTGGTGCCGCGGCTGCTCGCCGAGGGTCACCAGGTGCGCGCGATGACGCGCAGCGCCGGCCGACTGCGCGACGTGCCCTGGGCCGGAGACGTCGAGGTGGTCGAGGCCGACGCGCTCGACCCGGCGTCGCTCGGGCCCGCGCTCACGGGGGTCGACGTCGCGTACTACCTGGTGCACTCGATCGGTGCCGGCGAGTTCGAGGACACCGACCGCCGGGCAGCGCAGGCTTTCGCTGATGCCTGCCGGGTTGCCCGGGTGGGCCGGATCGTCTATCTGGGCGGGCTCGTCCCTACCGACCAGGAGCTGAGCCCGCACCTGCGCTCGCGGCACGAGGTCGGCCAGGTGCTGCTCGACAGCGGCGTGCCGACCGCCGTCCTGCAGGCCGCGGTCATCATCGGCAGCGGGTCGGCGTCGTTCGAGATGCTGCGCTACCTCACCGAGCGGCTGCCGGCGATGATCACACCGAAGTGGGTGGGCACCCGGATCCAGCCGATCGCGGTGCGCGACGTCCTGCGCTACCTGGTCGCCTGTGCCGCGCTGCCGCCCGAGGTCTCGCGGCGCTTCGACATCGGCGGCGACGAGGTCCTGACGTACGTGCAGATGATGCAGCGTTATGCCGCCGCGGCCGGGCTGCGCAAGCGCGTGATCGTGCCCGTCCCGCTGCTCTCGCCCCGACTTTCGGGCCACTGGGTCAACATCGTCACGCCGGTGCCGGCTGCGCTCGCCAAACCGCTGGTGCTCTCGCTGATCAACGAGGTGGTCTGCTCCGAGCACGACATCAAGGGCCTGGTCCCCGACCCACCGGAGGGCTTGCTCGGCTTCGACGAAGCCGTCCGGTTCGCCCTGCAGCGGGTCCGCGAGGCGGCCGTCGAGACCCGCTGGTCCTCGGCGAGTTGGCCCGGTGCGCCGTCCGATCCGCTTCCCACCGACCCCGACTGGGCCGGCGGCTCGCTGTACGAGGACGACCGCCGGCGGGCCGTCGACGCCAAGCCGGCAGATCTGTGGCAGGTCATCGAGGGGATCGGCGGCGAGAACGGCTGGTACTCCTTCCCGCTGGCCTGGGCGGTGCGAGGCCTGCTGGACCGGCTGGTCGGTGGTGTCGGCCTGCGCCGCGGCCGCCGCGACCCGCACACCCTGTACGTCGGCGAGTCGCTCGACTGGTGGCGGGTCGAGGAGATCATCCCGGGCCAGCTGCTCCGGCTGCGGGCGGAGATGAAGCTGCCGGGCGTCGCCTGGCTGGAGCTGAGCGTGGAAGGGACCGAGGGCCGCACGGTGTTCCACCAGCGCGCGATCTTCTCCCCGCGCGGTCTCGCCGGTCAGGCGTACTGGTGGTCGGTCGCGCCGTTCCACGGCGTGGTCTTCGGGGGGATGATGCGCAACATCACCGGTGCCGCCGAACGCGCCGGGGCGACCCGGAAGGCAGTGCGCTGAGCGAGTCCTTGTACGAGCTGGTCGGCGGGGAAGCGGTCTTCCGCCAACTCGTCGACGACTTCTACGCCGGGGTGGCCGACGATCCCGTCCTGCGGCCCCTGTACGTCGGCGAGGACCTCGAGCCCGCGAAGCGCCGCCTGCGGATGTTCCTGGTGCAGTACTGGGGCGGCCCGACGACCTACTCCGAGGAGCGCGGCCACCCCCGGCTACGGATGCGGCACGTCACCTGGCGGATCGGCGAACGCGAGCGGGACGCCTGGCTGTCGCACATGCAGGAGGCGGTGGCGCGCCTCGACGTCGACGAGCGCGCCCGTACCGCGATCTGGGAGCACCTGTCGCGGGCCGCCGAGTCGCTGGTCAACGTCCCCCGCTAACGCCCCGCCCCGTCCCCTTCGGCAGTTTACCTCCCCTTCGATGGTGCACTTCCCCTTCGAAGGTGCACTTCGCAAGGCCCCAGACGTGCACTCCCGAAGGGGAGGTGCACCAACCAAGGGGAGGCGAGCGGGGCGCTGCCCGAACGGGTCAGTCGCGTTGCAGGCGGCCGGCCGCGAGCCAACCGAGGGCGACGCCCAGCAGGTCGGCGGCGACGTCACGCCAGTCCCCGTCACGGTGCGGCAGCAGCACCGCCTGGACGACCTCGCTGAGCGGGGCGTACGCACAGACCGCCACCAGCACCGCCGTGACTGGCCCACATCGCCAGCGCCCGGTCGCCGCGAGCAGCGCGAACAGCCCGGCGTGCACAAGCTTGTCGGCCTGCGGAAACGGCAGCGAGCCGTCGCCCGCGCTTGGCGCGAACAGCACGACCACGCTGAGCACGACAGCAGCCCCGAGAGCGAGCGAGGCCGTCGAGGTCGCCGTGCGCGCAGGCGTGCTCAGTCGCGGGTGAGCTTGCGGTAGGTGACGCGGTGCGGGCGGGCGGCGTCCTGGCCCATGCGCTGGATCTTGTTCTTCTCGTACGACTCGAAGTTGCCCTCGAACCAGTGCCAGCGCGACGGGTCGGCGTCGGTGCCCTCCCACGCCAGGATGTGCGTGGCGACCCGGTCGAGGAACCACCGGTCGTGGCTGATCACCACCGCGCAGCCGGGGAACTCCAGCAGCGCGTTCTCCAGGGAGCCGAGCGTCTCGACGTCGAGGTCGTTGGTCGGCTCGTCGAGCAGCAGGACGTTGCCGCCCTGCTTCAGCGTCATCGCCAGGTTCAACCGGTTGCGCTCCCCGCCGGACAGGATCTCGGCCTTCTTCTGCTGGTCCGGCCCTTTGAAGCCGAACGCACCGATGTACGCACGGCTAGGCATCTCCTGGTTGCCGACCTGGATGTAGTCCAGCCCGTCCGAGACGGTCTCCCACACGGTCTTCGTACCGTCCAGGCCGCTGCGGTCCTGGTCGACGTAGGACAGCTTCACCGTCTCACCGACGCGGACCTCGCCGGCATCGGCCTTCTCGAGCCCGACGATCGTCTTGAACAGCGTCGTCTTGCCGACGCCGTTCGGGCCGATGATCCCGATGATCCCGCCGCGGGGCAGGTCAAAGGACAGGCCGTCGATGAGGACCCGGTCGCCGAACCCCTTCCGCAGCGTCTTGGCCTCGATCACGACGGAGCCGAGCCGTGGACCGGCCGGGATCTGGATCTCCTCGAAGTCCAGCTTCCTGGTCTTCTCGGCCTCGGTGGCCATCTCCTCGTAGCGCGCGAGGCGGCTCTTGCTCTTGGTCTGCCGGCCCTTGGCGTTCTGCCGGACCCACTCGAGCTCGTCCTTGAGGCGGCGGGAGAGTTTGGCGTCCTTCTTGCCCTGGATCGCGAGTCGTTCCTGCTTCTTCTCCAGGTACACGGAGTAGTTACCTTCGTACGGGTATGCGCGGCCGCGGTCGAGCTCGAGGATCCACTGCGCGACGTTGTCGAGGAAGTACCTGTCGTGGGTCACCGCCAGCACGGCCCCGGCGTACCGCGACAGGTGGTTCTCCAGCCACTCGACGCTCTCGGCGTCCAGGTGGTTGGTCGGCTCGTCCAGCAGCAGCAGGTCGGGCGCCTCCAGCAGCAGCTTGCACAGCGCCACGCGGCGGCGCTCACCGCCGGACAGGTGGGTGACAGCCTCGTCGGGCGGCGGACAGCGCAGCGCGTCCATGGCCTGCTCGATCTGGCTGTCGAGCTCCCAGGCGTTCGCGGCCTCGATCTGGTCGAGCAGCGGGGCCTGCTCCTCCAGGATCTTTTCGTAGTCGGCGTCGGGCGCGCCCATCTTCTCGTTGAGCTCCTCGTAGCGGAGCATGACGTCACGGATGATCTTGACGCCGTCCTCGACGTTCTCGCGGACGGTCTTGCTGTCGTCCAGCTTCGGCTCCTGCATGAGCATGCCGACCGAGTAGCCGGGCGTCAGCTTCGCGTCGCCGTTGGACGGCTGGTCCAAGCCGGCCATCATCTTCAGCACCGTCGACTTGCCCGCGCCGTTGGGCCCGACGACACCGATCTTGGCCCCGGGGAGGAAGGCCAGGGTGACGTCGTCGAGGATCACTTTGTCGCCGACGGCTTTGCGGACCTTCTGCATCTGGTACACGAACTGGGGCATGCCACCAGCGTACGGGCGGCCCGGCTTGCCCTGCCGTCCCCGCGATGGGTGGCCGACCCACCGGCCGGAGCGGTCCACCCCCGGCCGCTGCGCGGATGCCGAGCACTGCCTGCGCGGGTCATGCGGCGGCAGGCAGCGCCTCCTCTTCCTCGGTGACGTCGGGCTCCTGCGCCAGGACCGAGCCCGTGTCGTCGTCGACCTGACCACTGGGGAGCCACGGGTCCTGGTCGGTCACCAGCTGCGGCGCCCGGACGGAGGTCGCGGTCCCCCGGGACAGCTCCAGGCCCACGCTGCTGGCCTCCACCTCGAGGCCGATGCGCCGCTCGCCGCCCTCGGCCTCCCAGCTGCGCGTCGTGAGCCGCCCGCTCACGACCACCCGGTCGCCCTTCTTCAATGAGGACGTGCAGTGCTCGGCCAGGGCCTTCCAGGTGGTGATGCCGAACCAGATCGTCTCGCCGTCGGCCCAGGTGTCACCCCCCTTGTCCTTTCGCCGCGGCGTTGCTGCGATGCGGAAGTCGGCGACTGAGTGGCCGGCCGGGGTGACGCGCTGGCGGGGCGGGCCGGCGACGTTGCCGACGACGGTGATGAGGGGCTCGTGCACGGGGTCCTCCGCGGGCTCGGGTCCGGTGGCGGTCCCACCGGCTGCGCCACGACCATGCGGCTGGCATCGGTGACCGGCCAGCGCGGGTCGGCGGGCTGTGGACAGCCGGTCGGGCTGTGGACGGTGCGGCTCGACATGTCGGGTGCGCCGGCTCCTCGACCGGCCGATCGTCCTCACGACAAACACGTGCCCGCTCCGGGCGGACGCCCTGCCCGGGTCGCAGCCGACGTGCCCCAACCCGCTCCGTTCCACTCGACGATGGTGAGCGGCTCGTAGCCATGATCGTCGGCAGCTCGTCAAGCAACGATGTAACCCTGCGGTGCTGCCCCCGGATGCGCTGGTCGGGCAGACTGACGGAGCAGGAGCACCGGACCAAACGTCGGTAGCAGGCGACCCGTCAGGCCCCGCGCCCGTGGGGCCTGACGGTCATCCCGAAGCCGCAGGTCACGGCACGATCGTCAGAGGCGCCACAGCGTGATCGAGGCAGATCCGGAGCAGCGGTTGCCGGCCGCGGCGACGTTCTTGGCCCGTCCGACCTGTTCTCGTCGCCGAGGACGCGGGCGGCGTTCGTGCGGCACCATGACCTTGGCAGACCTCTACCGGCCGCGCGTACGGTCCGGCACATCCCCGAGCGCCCGGCGCGCACCGCTGAAGGGCCTGTGCCGCAGGTCGGGCACCCGACCGGTGCCCTCCCGGGCCCCGATCGGGCAGACTCACCGGGCAGGCGCACCGACGGGGGGCCAGCAGCAGGGTTTCCTACCGGCTTCCCGTCATGCCCCGCGCCCGTAGCTCAGCTGGACAGAGCAGCCGCCTTCTAAGCGGCAGGTCGCAGGTTCGATCCCTGCCGGGCGCGCACAGAATCCCCCGCGTCAGCGGGACGTCGGCTCGTGAGGCGGTTCCGTGGCCGGCCAAGGCCACACCGTAACGGTGGGCCTGCGTCCTGCGGACCATCTTCACCGATCGTGAGCACATCAGCCGGCGCGCCTGCTCGACCCGCCATGACACGGCTCACCGGGTGCACGCGCTGCGGCCCGAGCTGGTCGTCGTACGACTGCGGAACCGTCAGGACGTGGACAGGTGGCTGGCCGGTGCTTAGGCGCGCGCGGCACAGGACATCGGGGCGGGGTGAGGCTCAACGGCGTGGCCCGGCGTACGAGAGGCAGGACGTGCAGCGCCAGGCCGTGGGCGTCACCGACCAGCCGTCGCCGCAGAGCTGGCGACCTCCTTGTGGCGTTGTACGCGTCCCACCCACGCACTTTCTCGCAGGGAGCCGCATCGGCCCCGAGCCGTGCGGGTCAGGCGGCAGCCCTCACCTCGACAGCCCGGGTGAACGCGGCAGGCGGCTTACGGGGGACCGAGGAACAGGGCGTGGGCACGCCAGTCGTTGGCGCTGTCCGCGACGGTCGCTGGCCCGGTGACGCTGGCAGGGGTGGCGATGCCGCCAGGGGTGGTCGGGGGCGAGAATGCGGCGCTCACGAGCGAACCCGTCGTGCTGTCGGCCCAGTAGAGCTTGCCGCCGGAGGTGAAAAGGCCCTGTGCGTGGGACAGGTCCGCGGTGCCGGTAGCGATGAACTGGGTAGCGCCGGTGATACCGCTCTCGGGCTCGAAGTAGCGGTAGTACAGGTGGGCGTCACCGGTCAGGGTGTAGAAGAGGCAGCCGCTGCTGTACGTCAGGCCGGTGACGCCGGACAGCTGTGCGTAGAACGGCGACGCCGCGCCCTGATAGGTCTGTCCAGAGCCGGTCTGGACATTGCTCCAGGCCGGGTCGTGGTATGGGTCGAGCAGGGTGGCCGCGCCGAACGTGCTGCCGTCGAAGGTAGCGCTGTACAGGGTGCCGTCGCTCTGCCCGTACACCAGCCGGTTGTCGACCATGAACGCGCCGACCGCAGTGCTCCAGTTCGCCCCGGACGTGACCATCGACGTGCTGCCGGCGGTGCTGCCGTCGTACGAGCGCTTGGTGACGGCGTCGGTGGGATTGCCGCTGCCGGGCAGCTGTCCGGCGAGGTAGACACCGGCGGGCAGCGCGGTGGGCGTGGAGGCGGGCAACGACTCCCCGCCGGCGGACGGGAAGAACGAGTCCTTGCCCCGGTAGTACCGGTGGTTGCCGATGAAGTTCGTGTCGCCCCCCACCCACAGTCCGGCAGAGGTGGGGTAGAGCACCTCCACGCGCGCGCCGCGGGGGTTGCGGCCGGGGTTCCAGCTGAACGGCAACCCGTTGACCGGGTCCAGCGCCGCGATACCGGGGCGAGGGACGCTGCCGCCGCCAGCGAAGTCGCTGCCGTTGGCGTTGTTGAGCCACCGCTGGTGGCCGCCGACGTAGACCGCCGAGGCGGTGACGGCGACCGAGTACAGGGTGTCGTTGCCGGCGAAGTCCAGCCAGGTCGGCTGGACGCTCGAGCCCTGCGCGGCGGACTCGAACCGGGCAGCGGCATCGCAGCCGCCGGTCGCCGTACTGGGCTGGCCACCGCCGCCGGTCGCCGCGACGACGAGGTAGCTGCCGTCAGGGGAGTACGCGACATCGCGGATGTAGGAGTCGAACGCGAAGGCGTAGCACGCCGGGTGGTAGAGGCTGGTCTGCCAGCCCGGGTCCACCGTCGCGCCGGCCGGTGTCAGCGTGAGCCGCGCGATCTGGTCCCGGGCCAGGCCGTCAGCGGAGGTGAAGTTGCCGATCACCATGAGCTGGGTGCCGTCGGGCGAGACCGCGAGCCGGCTCGCTCCGATCGGCCCGGAGCTGCACCTGCTCCCGGGGGTGCAGTTGACGCCATAGTTGTGATGACCCGCCAGCTGGACGCTCAGGTACGGGTCGACTGCGCCGGTCGTGGCGTTGACGCTCGCCAGCCCGGCGTGGGCGAGGCCGCCGACCTTGTTGAAAGTGCCGCCGATCAGCAGCCGACTCCCCGCCATCGTCAGCGAGTTGACGACGCCGTTCAGGATGGGCGAACCGAACCCGGCGACGAGCGAGCCGTCGCTCAGGCTGAGCAGCGCGACGCCCTTGACGGCCGTGCCGTTCACATGACTGAACGAGCCACCGATGAACACCGTGCCGGGCAGCGACGGCGGGCCGGTGAGCAGGGCCGCCACGGCCCCGTCCACGGCCGGGGCGAAGCCGGGATCGATGGCTCCCGTCACAGCGTCCGCCGCGTAGAGGTTGCTGCGCGACAGGCCCGTCGCGCTGCCCGGCGCCGTGACCGTGCTGAACAAGCCTCCCTGGACGACCTTCCCGCCGAGCTGCACGACCGCGCGCACGGTGAAGCCGCTGCCGTCCCCGACGTTCGGCGTTGTCGCCGCCGGGACGGCGGAGAAGAGCACACCGGCGGGGGCGGCGCCGGTCGCAGCCCACGCCGGGGCCAACGACGAGACGGCCACCGCTGCCAGGAGCGCTGCCGCCAGAGCGGCTCGCGGCGCAGAAGGTCGGCGACGGACCACGACGGGCTCCTGTTGCTGGGTGGTGGCCGCCTGGTACGTCGGCGATCGGCTACCTGGATCCTAACGATGGCCGCCGTCCGGCGCACCGTTACCAGGTTTCCGGAGCCAGGGCGCACCACCGTCCGGCCGGCTGACCACCACGCCGTCCAGCGGTCGAGCGGACTATCCCCAGTTCGTGCTGCGCATCAGGCACCTCCAGACGTACTCGGGCGGACGGACGGTCAGGTGGCCTAGCCCCAGTTCGTGCTCATCAGGCACCCCCAGACGTGCGTGGACGGACCTTGCTGTGTGCGGACGGGTTCGAAGCCGGCCGCGCTGCCGGCTCGTGTCTCGCTCCGCCCCTCGTATGTCGACAAAGCATCCCGTGACTCCATAAACATAGGCAGCCAGCGGCCGGGTGTCGCAGATCGAGCGCTCCGCGCAGGATTATGGAGCCGCGTACGCTCAGGTGTGTGGGCGATGCGCAAGGTCGGTGCACACGCACTACCCCGATCGGCAAGGAGCACGCTCGCCACAGTCGACGGTTGCGCGTAGTGTGTATGCCGATACGCCGTGCAACGTCGTTCCACACAGCAGAGATGGGCGGTCCCCGTTGGGGTCCTACGCGCTCACCCGACCGGCGGCACTCGCCGACCACCGCATCGAGTCGGCCCCGACGACCTGGGCCCGCGCCCCGCAGCCGCGGCCCGACACCACCCGGCGAAGCCCGCAAGGCCGGTCGTCGCGAACTGCCGCCACCCGTCGCGTCGGCAACGGCCCCCGTTGACCTCGCGCACCCCTTCGCACGTCGCTGCGGGTGCGAACCGGCTGCCCGCAGTGGCACGGCGGGTCGCGGCGATCAGGAGCGGGGCGCTGCTCGCGATGCCCCGCCGCGCCACCCGCTACGTGCTGGCCGTCGACGGCGCAGCGCTGGTAGGTCTCGCCGTTGCCGCGGCACTCAGCCGCTGGCATCCCGCCGACGCAGCCCTGTTCGCCGTGTTGGTGGGCTGCGCCCTGGTCAGCGTGGAAGGCTCCCGCCACCTGGGCGCCCCCGCGACCCGCCGGGACCGGCCGTACAAGGACATGCTGTCGACCTGGATGTTGCCGGCAGCGGTGCTGCTTCCGCCGTTGTACGCGGTGCTCATCCCGATCCCCGTGTATCTGCTGGTCCAGGCCCGGGTCACCCGGATTCCGCCGTTCAAGCGGGTGTTCAACGGCGCCAGTGTGGCGCTGGCCGGTCTGCTCGCCGGCTTCACCTACCGGGCACTCGCGGGCGCGTCCGCGGCGCCCAGCCCGGGTGCGCTCGCCGGCTCGGGGCGGGCGCTGGCCGCTGCCGGCGCTGCCGCCGCCGTCTTCTCCGCGGTCAGCGCCTGCCTGGTCGCCGGGATCCTGCGACGGGTGTCGACGGCGTCTCGCCGAACCGCGTTCGCCGGCTGGCCGCTGCAGGCGACCGAGGGCGCCGAGCTGTGCCTGGGCGTGGTCGTCGCACTGCTCTGCTCGATCCAGCCGCTGCTCGCGCTGATAGTGCTGCCTCCGATGCTGCTGCTGCAGCGAACCCTGCTGCACACCGAGCTCGTCGAAGCCGCCCGTACCGACGCCAAGACCGGCCTGACCAACCCGCGGCACTGGCGTGACGTCGCCGAGCGCGAGCTCGTACGAGCGCGCCGCGGAGCGCAGGAGGTCACGGTCCTGCTCGTCGACATCGACCGGTTCAAGCATGTGAACGACACGTACGGCCACCTGATCGGCGACCAGGTCATCGTCGCCGTCGCGCAGGAGCTGCGCGCCGCCGTCCGGCCGTTGGACCTGGTCGGGCGCTTTGGCGGTGACGAGTTCGTGCTGCTGCTCACCGATACCTCCAGCCGGAGCGCGCGTGCGACGGCGCAGCGGATCACCTCGCGGGTCGAGACGCTGAGCTACTCGCTAGTCCGCGACGCCGCACCGCTGCGCGTGACCGTCTCGATCGGTGTGGCGGCGCTCGGCGACGCCGCCGACGACCTGGCCGGCCTGTTGGCGGCGGCCGACCGAGCCTGCTTCGCGGCGAAGGCCGCAGGGCGCAACCGGGTGCGGGTCGCCGAAGACACTGGCCACCGGAGCGCGGTGGTGACACGCTGAGGATCACGTACGCGCGTACGGCTGGGAGGGAGAACGGTGCTCATCCAAGAGGTTCTGGCGCGCAAGACCACCGGTGTGCTGACGGTGCCCGGGGACACGTCGGTGCGCGACCTTCTCATCCGGCTCGCCGGGCACCACATCGGCGCCCTCGTGGTGTCCCCCGACGGGGTAACCGTGACTGGCATCGTGAGTGAGCGAGACGTCGTTCGCCGGCTGGTGGTGGACGGAACCGGGCTTCTGGACCAGCCGGTCTCGCAGATCATGACTGCGCAGGTGTGCACCTGCTGCCCCACCGACACCGTAGAGGAGCTGATGGCCCTGATGACCGAGCAGCGCTTCCGACACGTGCCGGTGGTCGATGGCGGTCGGCTGACCGGCATCGTCAGCATCGGCGACGTCGTCAAGCAGCGGCTCGACGAGCTGAAGACCGAGCGCGACCACCTGTCGGCGTACATCAACAGCTGAGCGCAGGCTCAGCGCGCCAACCAGCCACGGAACCGCTTCCGGGAGAGGGCGGCCCTGGCCAGCGGCCAGGCTTCGACGGCGGCCTCGGCGAGAGCCTGCTCCTGCGCGTGCAGCCGGCCGAGCGTGAACGCGTTCTCACCGGACCGCTGCCCGGCGGCGGCGATCTCCAGCAGCACCTGCCTGGTGACGGTGCCGTCCTGGAAGTCGCCGAGCGACTCCTGCAGCTGCGTGACGGCGGTGGCGTAGCGGCGGGCCGGCCGGCCGAAGGCCGGCTCGACGGCCTCGGCGGCGTACCGCGTGCGCTTGGCGTCCTTGCGTACCTCGTGCAGCAGCTCGTCCTGACGGGTTCCGTGCGGGGCCTGCTCGGCGGCCGCCATCGCGCGGTCCAGTCGGCGCCACGACCGGCGTACCAGATCGGCCAGTCCGGCCTTGGCGTCCTCCCGCGCACCGGGCAGGAAGGGGGGAGCGGCCACCAGCGCGTCCAGGTCGTCCAGCAGCCGCAGGTAGCGCTCGCCGTCCAGCTCGACGACGACCTGGTCGTGGGCGGCGCGGTGCCGACGTGTCATGGCGGCGTCGACATGCCCGCGCACGCCCCCGAGCACCAGGTCGGCGGGCTCGGCGTCGATCAGGGCGAGTAGCCGGGCCCGCAGCACCTCTGCATCGCGGGCCGCGCCGAGGACCGCGGCCAGCCAGCGGAGCTCGTCGCGGACCGGGTCGGTCAGTTCCCGGTCGAACAGCGGCCCGAACGTCGTCAGCGCGCTGCGCAGCCGCCGGGTGGCGACCCGCATCCGGTGCAGGGCGTCCGGCAGGTCACGGCGGACCTGGGGGTCGCGGGCAACCAGCTCCGCGACCTGCCCCGCGAGGTGCGCCTGGATGGTCGCGCCCGCCGTCCGACGACCACCGCGCCGGCCACCGGCCGCCCACCACGGCTGCTCCCCAAGCACCGCCTGCGGCCGCGAGAGCACCCGGCCGAGCTTGGAGCTCGACGAGCTCGGCGCCGCGCCGGCGGCCAGCAGCTCCACCTGGACCGCGTCGAGCAGCGCGCGCTCGCCGCCGAGCAGCTCCACCTCCCACTCCCGCCACAGCAGCTCCGCGCCCTCGGGCAGCGGCCGGCCGTGCACGGTGTCATCGGCGAGCTCGGCCAGCGGCGCACCGTCCGGCCCGAGCAGCCGCTGCACCACCCGGCGGGTCGACAGCCTCGCGACCGGCCCGAGATGGCGGCCACGTACGTGCACCCGCACCAGCGAGGCCAGCTCCGCCGGCACGTCACCGGCATCGGACTGGACCCTGATCTCCTCCCGGTCGGCACCGGCGGGGAGCTTGAGGTGCCAGCCGGCGTCGGTGCCACCGGTGCGGTGCCGCAGCGTGATGCCGGCGCTGCGCAGCCGCAGGTCGGTCGTGTCCACGTAGACCGCTTCCAGCAGGTGCTCCTCAGCGGGGGCCGTGGACGTCACTCCCGGCACGCCAGCCAGGTCGGGCACCGGCGTACTCGGGCTCACGTCGTACTTGCGCTCGACCTCGAGCGCGGAAATCGTCATCTCAGCGCCCCCCGGACGGCGACTTCCACACCGCCGGCCGCTTCTCCAGGAACGCCGACACACCCTCGCGGGCATCCGGCAGCTGGCTCGTCGCAGCCATCACCTCGATCGCAGCCGTGTACGCCTGGCGCTCGTCGAGCCCCAGCTGGGCGTACATCATCTGCTTGCCGAGCCCTTTGCTCAGGGCGCTGCCGCGGGTGACCCGGGCCATCAGCACCGCGACGGCGTCGTCGAGCTGGCCGTCGGGCACCACGGCGTTGACCAGCCCCCAGTCCAGCGCCGTGCGGGCGTCGATGGCGTCGCCGGACAGCGCCAGCTCCATCGCGCGCTTGCGCCCGACGTTGCGCGCCACCGCGACCATCGGGGTGTGGCAGAACCAGCCTCCCTTGCCGCCCGGGGCGGCGAAGCGGGCGCTCTCGGCGGCGACGGCCAGGTCGGCGCCGGCGACCAGCTGGCAGCCGGCCGCGGTCGCCAGGCCGTGCACCCGGGCGATGACCGGCTGTGGCACCTGCTGCATCAGCAGCATCAGGCGGGTGCAGGTCTGCAGCATCCGGCGCACCTCGAGCACGTCGGTGCCGGCAACATCGGCGAAGTCGTGGCCGGCGCTGAACACCGGGCCGGCGCCCGCCAGCACGATGCCGAGCGCGTCACCGTCGCCGGTCTCGGTGAACGCGTCGAGCAGCTCGTGCAGGAGCGCCGTCGACAGCGCGTTCCGCGCCCCGGGACGGTCCATCGTGATCGTGACGACGTCGCCCGACCGGTCGACCCGCAGATGCTCCTGCGCCATGGTGTCCCTCCCGTACGGCACGCTGCCGGTGCCCGCATCCTGCTGCGCGGCGCCGGGGGCCACAAGCCCTGCGGTCCGCAGGTGGCGACCCCCCTGCTGAGCGCGGTCATCAGGAGGGACGGCGCACTCGTCGGTGCGCCGTTGCGCTGCAGGCCGGCTGAGCGCTACGGCATCGTCAGGCCGCCGTCGACCGGCAGCGTGACACCGGTGATGTACGAAGCCGCGTCGGAGGCCAGGAACACCAGCGCGGCGGCCAGCTCGGGCGGGTCTCCCCCGCGGCCGGCCGGCGCCAGCATCCGCACCATCGCCAGCTCGGACTCGGGCAGCGCATCGCTCATCTCGCTGGGGAAATAGCCGGGCGCAAGGCAGTTGACGCGGATCCCCTTGCGACCGGTCCACTGCGCCGCCAGGTCACGGGTCATCCCGATCAGCCCGGCCTTGGACGAGGCGTACGCGGCCTGCGGGAGCGTGCCGGGGCGGATGCCGAGGACGCTGCCGATGTTGATGATCGAGCCGCCACCTTTGGCCGCCCTGGCGAACGCCTGCGCCATCCAGTACGCCCCGTTCAGGTTGACGTCGATGACCTCCCGGAACTGCGCGGGCGTCTCGCGGGTTGCCGGGTAGGCCGTACCGAGGCCGGCGTTGTTCACCAGGATGTCGACCTTGCCGAACTCCTCGACCCCCTTGGCGATCAGCGCCGTGCAGGCGTCGGGGTCGGTCACGTCGGTCGCGAGCGCCGTCCACCGGCGTCCGGCGGCCTCGACCAGCAGGCCGGTCTCGGGCAGCCGCTCGGCCCGGCGCGCGCCGAGCACCAGGTCGGCGCCGGCCTCGGCCAGGGCCTGCGCGAAAGCCACGCCGAGACCGGACGACGCGCCGGTCACGACGGCGACCTTGCCGTCGAGGGAGAACTTGTCGAGCACGCTCACGGGACCTCCTGGGCTGGGGCTGGCATCGTGCCCTACGTCAGGGGTGGACCCGCACCCTGCCTACCCGCTGCCCGGAGGCTCCCGTGCTCGCCGCGCTCTACCGCTCCCCCGGCTCCGCCGCCGTCCTGACCGTCGAGGACGTCGAGGCGCCCCGACCCGGCCCCGGCGAGGTGCGCGTGCGCCTGCGCGTCGCCGGCGTCAACCCCACCGACGGCAAGTCGCGACTGCGCGCCCAGCCGGACGGCTTCCAGATACCGGGCCAGGACGGCGCAGGTGATGTCGTCGAGGTCGGCGAGGGCGTCGACTCTTCGCGCATCGGCGAGCGGGTCTGGGTCTGGTTCGCTGCTGCGCGTGGGCGGCGCTGGGGCAGCTGCGCCCAGGAGACGGTCGTGCCGGCCCGCCAGGCGGTGCGGCTGCCGGACGGGGTGTCGTACGACCTGGGCGCGGGGCTCGGCATCCCGGCGATGACCGCGTGGCACTGCCTCTTTGCGGGCGGGCCGCTGGACGGGTGCACGGTGCTGGTCGCCGGCGGTGGCGGCTCGGTCGGCAACGCGGCGGTCGCGCTGGCCCGCCGCGCGGGCGCCACGGTCATCACGACGACCAGCCCGGCGAAGGCACACCTCGCCGAGGCGGCCGGAGCGCACGCGGTGCTCGACCGGCACGCGGGCGACCTCGCCGAGCAGGTCCGCCGCTTCGCCCCCGACGGCGTGCACCGCGTCGTCGAGGTCGCGCTCGGCGCCAATCTGGCGCTGGACCTCGCGGTGCTGGCGCCGCACGGGGCGGTCTCGACGTACGCCGACGACCCGCTGCACGACGTGCCGGTCCGGCACCTGATGGTGGCGAACGTGACGCTGGCGTTCGTGCTGGTCTACGGGGTCGCCGACACCGACCTGGACGCCGCCGTCACCGGGGTGTCCGCGGCGGTCGCCGAAGGCGCCCTGCCGGCCCTGCCGGTCGTACGCAGGACGCTGGAGCAGGTCGGCACGGCGCAGGACGAGGTGCTCGCCGGCGCGGACGGCAAGGTGCTGATCGACCTGCCGGTGGACTGAGTCGTCAGGCCGAGCCGGGCATCAGGCGGCAGCGGCAACCGGGCGCAGCGCCCAGCCGCGATCACGGACGTTGCGGAACAGGTCCAGGCCGGTACGCGCCCTCAGCCGGCACAGCTGCACATCGACGCGGCGCGAGGGAGCCGTGTCGCCCCAGCAGACCCAGTGCAGCTGGTCGCGGCTCCAGACCCGCCGCGGCGCAGCCAGGAACAGCGCCAGCAACTCGACCTGACGCGGCGACAGCTCCAGGTCGTCGCCGGCCAGCGACACCGCGTAGCGGTCGAGATCGACAACAAGGTCACCGGTGCACACCGGGCCGGTCACCTCGACCCCGGCGGCGGCGGCCCGCCCGAGAAAGCCTCCGGCCGGCAGCACGTCAGGAGTGCGGATGGTCGTCGTCACGTGTCCTCCGAGATGGCCGTGGAGCGTCACCAGGACGGTAGGCAGGAAGGGTTTCCGGAAGGAGGCCGCGGTGTTTCCGGCTCGTCTCGGCCCGGCTACCAGCTGCCGGACGAGCTGCGCCGGCGGGTCGTCGTACGGCGACCCCGGGACGCGGTGCCGAACAGCGACCGGCTGATCTCCCGGCCCGCCGCGCTCGCCGCCGCCCGCGCGAAGCTCCTGAACACGCCCGAGCCCAGGACGGCCGCGACCGCGCCGCCGCCGCCGCCCTGGTCCCGCTGCTCCTGCTGGGGCTGGTCCGGCTGTTGCCGGGGTGCCGGTGCCACCTTGGCCAGCAGTCGTTCGTACGCCGAGTCGCGGTCGACCGGTGTGCCGTAGTCGGCGAGTAGCTCGGACGCGGCGACCATGGACTTCTGCTGCTCCGGGTCGAGCTGCGCCATCAGCGAGGCCGGCGGGCGCAGCCGGGTCCAGGCGACCGGGGTCGGCGCGCCGTTGTCGGACAGCACCGTGACGACCGCCTCGCCGATGCCCATCGAGGGGAGCAGCTCCCCGAGGTCGTACAGCGTGGACGTGGGGAAGGTGCTGACGGTGGCCTTGAGGGCCTTGGCGTCGTCGGGGGTGAACGCGCGCAGGGCGTGCTGGACGCGGTTGCCGAGCTGGGCGAGCACCTCGCTGGGCACGTCTTTCGGCGTCTGGGTCACGAAGAACACCCCGACGCCCTTCGAGCGGATCAGTCGCACCGTACGGGCGATGGCGTCCAGGAACGCCTCGCTGGCGTCGTCGAACAGCAGGTGCGCCTCGTCGAAGAAGAAGACCAGCTTGGGCTTGTCGACATCGCCGACCTCGGGCAGGTCGTGGAACAGGTCGGCGAGCAGCCACATGAGAAAGGTCGAGAACAGCTTCGGCTTGTCCTGTACGGCCGACAGCCCCATCACGGACAGCACCCCCTTGCCGTCGGGGGTGAGGCGCATGAGGTCGGCCGTATCGAACTCCGGCTCACCGAAGAACGCCTCACCGCCGACGTCCTGCAGGCCGATGAGCTCGCGCAGGATGACGCCCGCCGTCGCCGGGGAGAGCCCGCCGAGGCCGGCCAGGTCGGCCTTGCCCTCGTCGCTGACCAGGTGGCTGATGACGGCGCGCAGGTCTTTGAGGTCCAGCAACGGCAGCCCTGCGCCGTCGGCGAAGTGGAACACCAGGCCCAGGCTGGACTCCTGCGTGTCGTTGAGGCCCAGGACCTTGCTCAGCAGCACCGGCCCGAAGGACGTGACGGTCGCGCGCACCGGTACGCCGGTGCCGAGACCGGCCAGCGCCAGGAACTCGCAGGGAAAGCCCCGGGCCGCCCAGGTGGTGCCGGTGTCGGCGGCGCGCGCGGTGATGCGGTCGCTGACCGCGCCCGGGGCGGCCATCCCGGAGACGTCGCCCTTGATGTCGGCCAGGAAGACCGGCACCCCGGCGTCGCTCAGCTGCTCGGCGATCAGCTGCAGCGTCTTGGTCTTGCCGGTCCCCGTCGCGCCGGCGACCAGGCCGTGCCGGGTGAGCATCGACAGCGGGATGCGGACGGGAGCATCGGCGTGCGCGGCGCCCTCCACGACCACGGCGCCGAGCTCCAGGGCGGGCCCGGCGAACGCGTACGCGGTACGGATGCTGTCCAGGGTGTCTGCCACGGGCGGACCCTATCGGCGGCACCCCAGTAAGGTCCGCGCATGGCTGAGCGTTCCGACCGTCTGGTGTGGGTCGACTGCGAGATGACCGGGCTCGAGCTGGGCAGCGACCTGCTGATCGAGGTCGCGGCGCTGGTCACCGACAGCGAGCTGAACGTGCTGGGCGAGGGCGTCGACGTCGTCATCGGCGCGACCCACGAGCAGCTCGCCAACATGCTGCCGGTCGTCCGCGACATGCACGCGGGCTCCGGGCTGACGAAGGAGGTGCTCGCATCCACCGTCACGCTGCAGGAGGCCGAGCAGCAGGTCCTGGCGTACGTCCGCGAGCACGTGCCCGAGGCGCGCAAAGCACCGCTGTGCGGCAACTCGATCGCCACCGACCGCGGCTTCCTGACCCGCGACATGGCCGAGCTCGACGGCTGGCTGCACTACCGGATGGTCGACGTCTCGTCGATCAAGGAGCTGGCCCGTCGCTGGTACCCCCGCGCCTACTACGCCGCGCCCAAGAAGGGTGGCGGCCACCGCGCCCTCGCCGACATCCAGGAGTCGGTCCTCGAGCTGCGCTACTACCGCGAGGCCATCATGGTGCCGCCGCCGGGCCCGTCGACCGAGCGGGCTACCGCTATCGGCGCCGCCCTCGTGCAGGGTGTCGGGCCCGAGCCTGTTGGCGGTTAGGGTCCGGTACCCTCGTCGCCGTACATGGTGGGTGTAGCTCAGCTGGTAGAGCACCGGGTTGTGATCCCGGTTGTCGCGGGTTCGAGCCCCGTCACTCACCCTCACAAAGCACCAGGTCAGAGGTTGTTTCTCTACTTCTGACCCAGACCCCGGGATGCTCAAAAGCATCGTCATGGGGCAGATATGGGGCAGGACTCCACCGACCTCCGCCACACGCGCCCCCGGCCGCCCTGGCGGGACCTGGCTGGACCTCGCCCGCCGCGCGGCGTCCGCCTGGCCGCGGGTGTCCACTCCGGGCACCTCGGCGACGCCTGTAGGTGTGTGGCGGGTGCGCGATGAGCTGGGTGGAGAAGACCGCGGGCGGGCGGCACCGGGCGGTGTACCGCGACGACTCCGGGCGCCGGCACTCCAGGGTGTTCGTCAAGAAGGCCGACGCCAAGACCTGGCTGGCCGCGGCCGACGCCGACCGGGCCCGCGGGCTGTGGGTCGACCCGCGCGGCGGCGCGCTGCTGTTCCGGGACTGGGCGGAGACCTGGTTCGCCACCCGCACCGTCCGCATCACCACGAGCGTCAACGACCACGGCCGGTACCGCAACCACCTGAAGCCGGCGTTCGGGGACCTGCCCCTGAAGGACCTGACGCCGATGCGGATCCGGACGTTCGTCGCCGAGCTGTCCGGCCGCCGGGCGCCCGCAACGGTGCGGGCGGTGCACGCGCTGCTGTCCACGATGCTGCGCGACGCGGTCGAGGAGGGCCTGCTGCTGATGAACCCGTGCCGCAAGACCGCGCTCCCCCAGGCGCCGCGCTACGACGCGGTGTACCTGTCGTCCGCGCAGCTGCAGACGCTGCTGGACACGGTGGACCCGTTCTACCGCTGCCTGGTCCTGGCCGCCGCGGGTACCGGGATGCGCTGGGGTGAGCTGACCGGGCTGCGCCGCGACCGCCTGGACCTGCCCGGGCGGCGGCTGCACATCGACCAGACCCTGGTCGACGTGAACGGCCAGCTCAGCGTCGGCCAGCCCAAGACCCGCGGGTCGCGCCGTACCGTCTCACTGCCGCAGCCGGTGGTCCAGGCGCTCCGGTCGCAGCTGGCCGGCAGCCGCAGCGAGCTGGTGTTCACCTCGCCCGACGGGCAGGCGCTGCGGCGCAGCAACTGGTACTCCCGGACGTGGATCCCGGCAGTACGCGCCGCCGGCCTGGTGCCGCCGCCGCGGTTCCACGACCTGCGGCACACCCACGTCGCGTTGCTCATCGCCGCAGGTGTGCCGGTCAAGGCGATCCAGGAGCGGCTCGGGCACGCCTCCATCGTCATGACGATGGACCGGTACGGCCACCTGCTCGAGGTCGTCGACGAGCAGGTGCTGGCCGCGCTGGACGTGGGGCTGACCGCAGGGCGGTAGTCGAGCTACGCGGGCTCGTCGACGTCCTCGAGCCAGGTCAAGAAGGCCGCGCGCGGGATGATGATGCGCCGGCCGAA
>JBKJQN010000111.1:0-3882 GCA_046593925.1 Mycobacteriales bacterium | reverse complement strand
GTTGCCGCCTGCGCCACACCCGGTCGCGAGCGTGTCGCCGGCCCGCCCGGGACCGGCGCCACCGGCTGCCCGGCTATGCTCCGGGCCGCTCCCTACAGGGGGCGGTCGGCGGCGTGGGTGCCTCCCGGCCGGCCGGCCGCGGACGCGGACCGGTCTTGTACGCCAGACCAGGAGGACGCATTGTCCGCGCTCGAGCTCGTCGCGGCAGGGAGCAACGCCTCCGTCACCAGTGGCGACAAGGGTCTCGTCGTCGGCATCCTCGTGGTCTCGCTCGTCGCCCTCGGCTTCGCCGGCCTGTTCGCCCGTGAGGTCCTCGCCGAGGGCCAGGGCACCCCGAAGATGATCGAGATCGCGAAGGCGGTCCAGGAGGGGGCGGCGGCATACCTGCGCCGGCAGTTCTCGACACTGGCGGTCTTCGCGGCGCTGGTCTTCCTGCTGCTGTTCCTGCTGCCTGCGGACAGTGGCGCCGTACGCATCGCGCGCTCGGTGTTCTTCCTGTTAGGCGCCGGCTTCTCGGCCCTGGTGGGCTTCATCGGCATGACACTCGCCACCCGCACCAACCTGCGGGTCGCGAATGCCGCCAACACCACCGGCACCAAGAAGGCGCTGCGCATCGCGTTTCGCGCCGGCGGCGTCGTCGGGATGTTCACCGTCGGCCTGGGCCTGCTCGGGGCTTCCGTCGTGCTGCTCGGCTTCAACGAGAACGCGCCGAGCGTGCTCGAAGGCTTCGCCTTCGGCGCGGCGCTGCTCGCCATGTTCATGCGTGTCGGCGGCGGCATCTTCACCAAGGCCGCCGACGTCGGCGCCGACCTCGTCGGCAAGGTCGAGCAGGGCATCCCGGAGGACGACCCCCGCAACGCCGCGACGATTGCCGACAACGTCGGCGACAACGTGGGTGACTGCGCCGGCATGGCCGCCGACCTGTTCGAGTCGTACGCCGTGACGCTGGTGGCCGCGCTGATCCTCGGGCAGGCCGCCTTCGGCTCAAAGGGCCTGGTCTTCCCGCTGATCGTGCCCGCGATCGGCGTGCTCACCGCCCTCGTCGGGATCTACGCCACCAGCCCCCGCGAGACCGACCGCACCGGCATGAACGCGATCAACCGCGGCTTCTTCCTGTCGGCGGTCGTGTCTGCCGTGCTGGTCGCCTTTGCTGCCTTTACCTACCTGCCGGGCTCGTTCTCGGAGTTCGGCAACGGCGATGCGGGGGTCCGTGCGATCAACGGTGACCCGCGCATCTTCGCGCTCGGCGCTGTCGTCATCGGCATCGTGCTGGCGGCGGCGATCCAGGTCCTCACCGGCTACTTCACCGAGACCAGCCGCAAGCCGGTCCGCGAGATCGGCAAGAGTTCGCTGACCGGGGCCGCGACCGTCGTGCTGGCCGGCATCTCGGTCGGCCTGGAGTCCGCTGTGTACAGCGCCCTGTTGATCGGTGGCGCCGTGTACGCCGCGTTCCTGCTCGGCGGCGGCTCGACTGTCCTCGCGCTGTTTGCCGTGGCACTCGCCGGGACCGGGCTGCTGACCACGGTAGGGGTCATCGTCGCGATGGACACCTTCGGCCCGATCAGCGACAACGCCCAGGGCATCGCCGAGATGTCGGGCGAGGTCACCCCCGCCGGCGCGCAGATCCTCACCGAGCTGGACGCCGTCGGCAACACGACCAAGGCGATCACCAAGGGCATTGCGATCGCGACGGCCGTGCTCGCTGCGACCGCGCTGTTCGGCTCGTTCCGCGAGGCGGTGGTCGGCGAGCTCGGTCCCGACGGCGCGTTCTCGCTGTCGATCGAGAAGCCGAACCTGTTGTTCGGTCTTATCATCGGCGCGTCGGTCGTCTTCCTGTTCTCCGGCCTGGCGATCAGCGCGGTCTCCCGCGCCGCCGGTCGGGTGGTCTTCGAGGTGCGCGAACAGTTCCGTACCAAGCCCGGGATCATGGATTACACCGAGAAGCCGGACTATGCGGCCGTGGTGGACATCTGTACCCGTGACTCGCTGCGCGAGCTGGCCACCCCCGGCCTGCTCGCGGTGCTCGCCCCGCTGTCGGTCGGTTTTCTGCTCGGGTACGCGCCGCTCGGCGCCTTCCTGGCCGGTGCGATCGCGGCTGGCGTGCTCATGGCGGTGTTCCTGTCCAACGCCGGCGGCGCGTGGGACAACGCGAAGAAACTGGTCGAGGAGGGCGCCCACGGCGGGAAGGGCTCGCCGGCTCACGAGGCCACGATCATCGGCGACACCGTCGGCGACCCCTTCAAGGACACCGCGGGCCCGGCGCTCAACCCGCTGCTCAAGGTGATGAACCTGGTGGCCCTGCTGATTGCTCCGAGTGTCGTGAAGTACGGCACGAACGGGGCACAGGAGAACGTCGGCCTGCGGCTGCTCGTCGGCCTGCTCGCCGTGGCTGGCATCGTCGTGGCCGTCACGATCAGCAACCGCCGTACCGTCGCGGGCGCCGACGCTGAAACCGGGGCGCCGGTCAAGGTCTGAGTTCCCCGTCCGCTCCGACGGCCCGGTCCCCGGTGGGGGCCGGGCCGTCGTGCGCCGGTCGGTCGAGCAGGGCTTCCTGGTCGGCTCAGCGGCGGCTCGCCTACTGTCCGGGAGCGGCGGTACAGCAGCCCTCTCGCTGTTGGCAACTGATCGTGCACACTGCGCTACCCGGCACCCCGAGCTTGGAGACCCGTGACCGACATCGACACCGATGCCCCGGCAGCCGCGAAGAAGGCGCCCGCCAAGCGCCCCGCCGCCGCAGCCGGCGGCCGGCGGCTGGTCATCGTCGAGTCCCCGGCCAAGGCGAAGAAGATCGCGAGTTTCCTGGGCGCGGGCTACACCGTCGAGTCGAGCATCGGCCACATCCGCGATCTGCCCAGGAACGCCGCCGACGTGCCGGCCAGCCACAAGGGCGAGGCGTGGGCCCGGCTCGGCGTCGACGTCGACCACGGCTTCAAGACGTTGTACGTGGTCAGCGCGGACAAGCGCCAGCAGGTCGCGAAGCTCAAGGCGCTGCTCAAGGATGCCGACGAGCTGTTCCTGGCGACGGACGAGGACCGCGAGGGCGAAGCGATCGCCTGGCACCTGCTGGAGACCCTCAAGCCCAAGGTCCCGGTCCGTCGGATGGTCTTCCACGAGATCACCCCGCAGGCGATCCAGCACGCCGTCGACACCCCGCGCGAGCTCGACACCGCGCTGGTCGACGCCCAGGAGACCCGGCGCGTCCTGGACCGGCTGTACGGCTACGAGGTCAGCCCGGTGCTGTGGAAGAAGGTGATGCCGAAGCTGTCGGCGGGCCGCGTGCAGTCCGTCGCCACCCGGATCGTGGTGGAGCGCGAGCGTGCCCGGATGCGGTTCGTGCAGGCCGGCTACTGGGACCTCGACGGCGCCTTCACCCCGCCCGAGCAGGTCGACCCGACAGCGCCGCGGACGATGGCTGCCACCCTGGTCGTGCTGGACGGCACGCGGCTAGCGACCGGTGCGAGCTTCGTGCAGGAGACCGGTGCGCTCAAGGCCGGCCTGGACGTCGTGCTGCTCGACGAGGCCAGCGCCCGCGACCTGCAGGCCCGGCTGGCGACCGCCGAGTTCGCCGTCCGGGCGGTCGACTCCCGGCCTTACACCCGCAAGCCGTACGCGCCGTTCATGACCAGCACGCTGCAGCAGGAGGCCGGCCGCAAGCTGCGCTTCTCCGCACAGCGCACGATGCAGACCGCCCAGCGGCTGTACGAGAACGGCCACATCACCTACATGCGCACCGACAGCACCAGCTTGTCAGAAACCGCGATCGCCGCAGCCCGTCAGCAGGCACGCGATCTCTACGGACCGGAGTACGTGCCGGACGCCCCGCGCCGCTACGCCGGCAAGGTCAAGAACGCGCAGGAGGCGCACGAGGCCATCCGGCCGTCC
>JBKJQN010000070.1:0-21398 GCA_046593925.1 Mycobacteriales bacterium | reverse complement strand
CTGCGCCCCACCATGCGGCTGGAGCGGGCCCGGCTGCTGCCCGCGCTGTGGACGGGCGACCGGTATGTCCGGCTGGAGCAGGAGCACGTCCTGCTGCTCGATGGCCGGTTCGACGCGGTCGTCGCGGGCGGGGTCGCGCTCTTCACCGGCAAGGCGGCCTTCGAGAAGATGTTCGACCTGGTCGCCGAGCTGCGGCGCAGCTCCGCCGCCACGTTCGCCTCGGTCACCCGCGACCTGCGCATCGAGGGTCTAGCCGAGCTCGAGGCCGCCTGCACGAGCCAGCCGGCGATGATGGCGAAGCTGGCCTCGGTGCAGCGTCGCCTCAGCAGCGACGCCGGCTACCGCGAGGCCATGACGATGGACCGGGTCGTCGAGTTCGTCCTCGCCCACCCCGAGACCGAGGTCGAGGTCACCGGCACCGGTGACGACGCCCGGCTGGTCTTCCACTCCGACCGGCGGCGGTACAAGATCCTCAAGCTGCTCGACGACGACTACCTGCACTCGCTGCTGACCAGCCGTTCGTACGAGGCGAACGACAAGAGCGGCCCGCTGTAGGGGAACGGGGCGCGCGCCGGCTACTGCTGACGGCGGCCCCAGCTGGTGGTGCGGCCCGTCGGTCACCCCCCCCCCCCCCGACATTGTGTGCTTGCTCAAGTAACCGAGCACACAATGTTGGCCTCAGCGGACCTCGCTGAGCGTACGAACGACCAGCCGCGACCGGGTTCGTGTGTCCCGTCCACGGCACCAGCACACAAACTCCTCCACAGCCCCGGTTCTCGCGGCTGGCAGCGGCGCTCGTCGTGCGCTGGTCCTCGACGAACAGCTGGCCGGCAGGGTCGTCGCACACCCGCAGCGGCTCCTCGGCAGCACCGCCGCGCGCCAATGTCGGTGCGGGCCAGCAACCGGCCGGTGAAGACTGTGGTGACGAATCCCGAGTTGGCGACGTCCTACGGCGTGAAACCCGGGACGGCGCCGCGAACGGGCGACGGCCGGGTCGCTCACGCGGCGGGGCGCTCGGCCGGCGGCCCGTCGACGGCGCAGTGCTGTCGGCGCTCGGGGCGCACCTGCCTGCCGGCGTCGCTGATCGTGGCGAAGGCCAGCGCGGACCCGATCACGAGCAGGCCGGCCGACACCGCCATCGCGATGCGAAAGCCCGCCCGGAAGGCGTCCGGATCGCGGTAGTCGTCTCCGCCCAGGCCTGCAAGCACCGGCAGGATGGCGACGGCCAGCAGCCCGGCCGCGCGGGCCACCGCGTTGTTGACGCTGGAGGCGACCCCCGCGTACCGGACCGGCGCGGCAGCCAGCGCGGTCGCGGTCAACGGCGCCACCGTCAGCGCCAGGCCCAACCCGAAGGCGGTGGCACCTGGCAGCACCTCCGTGATGTACGACGCGCGCGGTCCGACGCTGCGCAGCAGCAGCACGCCGGCAGCACAGACCAGCGGCCCCAGGGTCATCGGCCAGCGCGGCCCGATGCGGGCTGCCAGCGCACCGGCCCGCCCGGACAGCACGAGCATGCAGAGCGTCACCGGGAGTAGGGCCGCTCCGGCGGCGAGCGGGCTGAAGCCGCCGACGACCTGCAGGTGGACGACGAGCAGGAAGAAGACCCCGCCGAGGGCGCCGTAGACCGCGAAGGTGACCAGGTTGGCCGCCGTGAACTGCCGGCTCGCAAAGACCGTCATGGGCAGCATCGGATGGCTCGACCGGCGCTCCACCAACACGAATGTCACCAGCCCGACAGCGCCGGCGAGAGCAGTGAGCCCGACGGCTGCCGAGAGGCCGCGGTCGCCGTACGCCACCAGGGCGTAGGTGGTGCCGGCGAGGCCCACCGCCCCGAGTGCGGCCCCCGAAACGTCCAGCCGGGGGTCGCTCAGCTCGTCGCGCGACTCCGGAACGTGCCGCAGCGCGACGACGACCACGACGGCCGCCAGCGGCAGGTTGACCAGGAAGACCAGGCGCCAGCTGATCCCGATGAGGGTGCCGCCGACGAAGGGCCCGAGCGCCCCGGCGACACCGCCCAGGCCGGACCACGCACCGATCGCCCGCCCGCGGTCCTCGCTCCGGAAGCTCGCCGCGATCAGGGCAAGACTGCCCGGGGTCAGCAGCGCGCCGCCGACGCCCTGCAGCATCCTGGCGGCGACCAGCAGCTCGATGTCAGGCGCGACGCCGCACAGCAGCGACGCGACAGCGAACCAGACCGTCCCGATGACGAAGACGCGGCGGCGGCCGAACCGGTCGCCGAGCGAGCCGCCGAGCAGGATCAGCGATGCCAGGGTCAGCGTGTATCCGTTGGCCGTCCACTGCAGCCCGGCGAAGCCGGCGCCGAGGTCCATGCCGAGGGCCGGCAGCGCCATGTTGACCACGGTGGCGTCGAGCAACGCCATCCCGCTGCCGAGCACGGCTGCCAGCAGCACCCAGCGGCCGGGGGCCTGGTCCAGCCGGACCAGCTCCACCACCGACCTCGCACTCAGCGAAGAACGGCGAGGTGGGCCGGCCAGCCGGCCGCGAAGCCGGGGTGCAGCACCCGGCCGGCGACCTCCGGCAGCGGCACCCAGGCAAGGGCAATGCTCTCGGCGTCCTGCGGCTGTACGGGCACAGCCACCGGGGCGCGCGCGAGCACGGTGGTGTAGGTCCATCCGCCGTGGTCGTCGACGACCTCCCGCTCGACGACGAGGTCGACGGCTGCGACGCCCGTCTCCTCGTGCGCCTCGCGCAACGCGGCCTGCACAGCCGTCTCACCCGAGGCGCGGGCCCCGCCGGGGATGCCCCAGGTGTCGCCGTGGTGGCTCCAGGTCGCGCGGTGCTGCAGCAGCACGACCGGTCCGGGTGCCACGAGCAGCAGCCCGGCAGCGCCGTACACGCCCCAGTGCCGGTGCCCGAGATCGCAGGCCACCCAGCCGTCGCCGTCTCCGCGGTGTCGCCCGACGTCGGGGACCGCCGGCTGCGCCGGGCCGCTCCGCCCGGAACTGCTCAACTCGCCCACACACCCACCCTGCCAGGCCGTGCTGCGGCCCGCTACCGCTCGAGCGGCAGCCGTCCGACGACCTCGTCCAGCTCGGTGGTGACGGCGGCGGCCATCGCGCTGCGAAAGCTCGCCAACAGGGCCTGCGCGGCGACCGGCTGGATCTGCTCGATGACCGACCGCAACCGCGGCCAGTCGTCCTCAGGGCAGCCGGCGTCGTCGAACTGCTTCCAGACCGTGCTGTGGAACATCTCGACGTAGACCCGGGCGGCCTCTTCGACGAGCTCGGCGACCCGCAGCTGGGCCTCCACCAGGCTCGCCGGGTCGACGCCGAGGCGGACGACCTGCAGTCCGGCGGCCAGCAGCGTGGGGTCGAGAACCCGCACCCGGTCCTCGCCGACCGGCTCGAGTACACCGAGCGCGGCGAGTCGGGACAGCACGGCCGGGTCGTCGGGCACACCGGACTTGGCGGCGAGTGTGACCAGGGTCATCACCTCCGGTTCAGCCGGCAGCCACGGCGCCATCAGCGCCCGGTGCAGCGCCAGCGCGGTCGGGTCGGCCGCGGTCGGGGCGTGCTCCAGGCTGCGCTCGATGGACCCCAGCGTGTAGCCCTCGGCAAGCATCTCGCGCACCAGGGCCAGCCGGGCGACGTGTTGCGCGCCGTACATGCCGGTGCGCCCGACCAGGCGGGGCGGCGGCAGCAGGCCGCGGGCTGCGTACGCCCGCACGTTGCGCACCGTCATGCCGGCCGTCGCGGCCAGCTCGCCGACCGTCAACTCATCCGTGCCTGTCGCGTGGGCCACCACACGATGCTGCCTCAGCCGGGGCGCCGTCGTGCCGTCCGGGGCTCACGCCAGCCGGGCCGGGGCTCGGAGCCGGCCGCCGGACGGTGGCCCCGCGGGACCAGCGGTAGCCAGTCCGTTGGCCCTGGTCAGTCGGGCGACCCCCCATGACAGCCCGGTGACCAGCAGGACCGTGCAGCCGAGCACGAGGAGGGAGGCCAAGCCGTACAGCCAGGCCGGGACGTCCAGGTTGCGCTCGCGCTGCAGGATCGCGATCTCGGGGCCGACCGGACGGGTGCTGCTGCGAAGGGCCGGCACCTCGACGGCGCCGGCGATGGCGGCGTCGGCGGGCAGGAACACCGGGCTGGCCGCGAGGGTGCGCCCGTCCTGCAGGCGCAGCAGCGTCTTCCAGTCACCGGTGACGGGTAGCGGCCGGGTGGACCGGTAGGCACCCGGGCCGGTGCGCTCGAGCCGTTCGACCACCAGGCCGCCGCCCTGCCAGGCGGTGAGCGTCAGCCAGGCCGGGTTGTCCACCGCGGTCGGTGGCTCGAGCTGCACGGTCGCCGTGACCTCGCGCGGCGACGAGCCGGCGACATCCTGCAGTGACACCGTGGCGGAGACGCCGGTGGGGACAGTCGCGATCAGGCCGTTGGTGACGGCGACCGCCAGCACGGCGACAGCGGCCAGCAGCACCGGCCGCGCGATCCTGGGCCGTGGCAGCCGGCCATCCAGCCCGAGCGCCAGCAGCGCGCCGCAGGCACCTGCTGCGGTACCGACGGCCGCGGTCATCAGCAGAGCCTCGACCAGCACGTCGGAGCCCCAGGGCAGCGGGGAGGTCGCGTGCGACCAGGCCGCCTCGGTGAGCGTGCCGACGGTGCCGACCGCGAGCCCGGCAACGGCGCCGAAAGCCAGCGGCCGGCGCACCAGGGTCAGCAAGGCGAGCAGCTCGATGACGAGGGCAGCGCCCAGGTAGAGCGGGAACGACGGCGTCGGCTCCCCGAGGACGGGTCCGACCACCAGGCTGACGACACCGCGTACCAGCAGGAAGTAGGTCGCGCAGCCGACCGCAGCGCCGCGACCCAGCCAGAGCCGGGCCGCGACCATGGCGAGCCCGGCCGCTCCGGCAATCATCATCGGCTCCAGAACCTGACGGAACTGCGGCACCCCGAAGTCGAACTCGGCCTGGAACACCGACAGGCCGATCAGCAGGCCCCCGAGGGAGAACACCTGGCGCAGCCAACGCACGGCCGGGCGGCCCGTGACCGCAGGGGTTGGCGCGGCGTGCCGGCGGCCCTCCTGCTCCAGCACCAGCCCGCCGACGATCGACAGGCCGGCGCCGGTGATCAGCATCAGATGCGTCGGGCCCCACAGCGTCACGTCCTGGCCGAAGAGCCGGTGCCAGACGTCGTCGAGGGGGAAGCCGATCAGCGCGTAGCCGCCGCTGGCAGCGATCAGCAGGCCCCCGGTGGGCGCGTACCAGCTGCAGGTGATCTTCACCGCGGCCGGACCCGGCCGCCCGTCGAGCGGCATCACGATCGCCAGCGAGCCTGCTGTCAAGACGCCGAACAAGCCGACCAGGATGAAGTAGTGGGCCGGGTTCGCCAGCGGCCCGGCGTCGCGTCCCTGACCGATGTGCAGGGAGATGTCCCACAGCATGCCGAACAGCGCGGTGAGCAGGCTGAGCGAAAGAACGGTGGCGGGCAGCGCCACCCAGGCCGGCCGCCCGATCGCCGTCCCGAGCCGGTCGCCGATCCTGGTGAGCACGTCGGAGCGTCTGGTGCGGTGCCGCCAGCCCAGCAACAGCAGGAGTGCTGTCACGGCGGCCACCCCGACGGACGCGCCCAGGACCTCGTTGAGGGCGGCGCCGCCGGCGGGCGGAGGTGTCGCGGCAGCCAGCCAGAATGTTGTCACGGCCCTATGTAACATCAGTTAATGTCACATAGCCAGCGTGGCACCCGGCGAAGTCTGCGCCGGCGTCCTTGTCAGGCGACGGCTGCCTGCTCCACAAGTGCAAGGCATTCAGGGCAGATCGCAGCCTCGGCCCGCGGCAACGGGCCAGCCGGCTGTCCGGCTTGCGGCCACGGTCGGGTGGCACCGCCGACCCGCTCCCCGCAGACAGCACTGCGGGTCCGGTCGGAGCCGGGGACGGCATGCAGGAGAGCTCCGCGTGGACGACCTCTCCCCGTGGGGCGGCCGCGGGCGGCGTAGACGGCGGGCATGTCGCCAGCGTGCCGTCCCCACGTGACGACGCGGTCTCGTCGAGGTCAACACGCTGTTCCCCGTGTCTCAGGATCGGCGTGTCTCAGGACACCTCGAACCAGACGACCTTGCCCTCGCCCTGGCGTTGGACACCCCAGGCGGCGGCGAGCGACTCGACCAGGGCCAGCCCGCGACCGCCCTCCTCGAGTTGGCTGGCGGCGCGTGGCTGCGGCATTCGGGGACTGTCGTCGGCCACCTCGACCCGCAGGACCGCACCACGTGTGGTCACCCGAACCTGGACGTGGCCTGAGCCGTGCACGAGCGCGTTTGTCGCCACCTCGCTCACCAGCAGCGCGACCGTGTCGCTGAGGTCGTCCCGCCCGCCCCGTACGCACGCCGCGACCGCGAATCGGCGCACCTTCGAGATACTCGACGGGACGCTGGGAATAGTCAGTCGCTCGAACGTCGACATCGCCCCGTCGCGCACGCCACTGAAGGCAGAGACGGCGTGGTGGGACGACATTTTGTTGGCTTTCCCTCTGCACCGCGAGTTACGCCGGCCGGGCCAGGCTCAGTACGGTGGCCGGGTGCCGGCCGGCGGCGCACGGAGGGAGGACCGTCGTGGCGGGCGCTGACAGCTCCGCCGTTCTGCCCGCCGTGCTCCGCGCGACCGCGGCGGCTAGCGGTGCGGACGAGCTGCTGCAGGCCGTGGCAGAGCTGCTGGCCGACGGCCTCGCCGACTGGGTGCTCGCGGACCGGCTCGACGACCCCGACCTGGTGGTCCGGGCCGCAGCCGTGGGGCCCGGCGGCCCGCTGGTCGTGCCGCCGCTGTCCGGGGCCGCCCGGTCGCGCCGCTCCTCGGCATCGGCGGGCGGACTGATCGCGCGGCTGCGCGCGGCCCCGCTACCTGTGGTCCGACTGTCCCCCGCAGACCTCGGCGTCCTGCGGCACGCCTCCGACCCGCGGCTGCGCACCCAGGCGGAGCTTGCCCTCTCGCTGGGCACCGTCGACGCGCTGGTCATCGGTACCGTCGCGCACGGCCGGCTCAACGGCGTGCTCTCCCTCGGCCGCACCGCGACGCCGTTCTCGAGCGACGACCGTGAGCTGCTGGACCTGGTGGCCCTGCACGTCGGGACAGCGCTGGAGGCCGCCCAGCTCCGGGCGGCCCAGCGCGACGTCAGCGGCGCCATGCAGCGCAACCTGCTCCCGCCGCTGCCCCTGGTCGCCGGGCTGGACCTCGCCGCCCGCTACCAGGCTGCCGCGCGCGGCCTGCAGGTCGGCGGTGACTGGTATGACGCCTTCACCTTGCCCGACGGTGCCCTCGCCCTCGTCGTCGGTGACGCCACCGGCCACGACACCGGTGCGATCGCCCGGATGGCCGGGCTGCGCCACCGGTTGCGGGCCCTCGCCGTCGACCGCTGCGAACAGCCGGCGGCCACCTTGACCCGCCTCGACCAGGTAGACCTGCTGCTCGACGGTGAAACCTCCGGGACCTGCATCTACGCCCGGCTGATGCACAGCCCGGACGGCTGGGAGCTGTGCTGGTCCTCTGCAGGTCACCTGCCGCCGGTCCTCGTGCGCGGCGGCCGGGCCACCCTCGCCGAGACGCCGCCGGACCTGATGCTGGGCGTCGACGCCCGGACCGCTCGCGCCGACCACGCTGCGCGGCTGATGCCCGGCGACCTGCTCGTGCTCTGCACCGACGGCCTGGTCGAGCAACGTCGCATCCCGATCGATGACCGGCTGGAGGTGCTGCGCGCATTGGTGCAGGAGTACGTCGGCGCGAACCCCGAGACGTTGGCGGACACCCTGCTCAGCGAGCTTGCGGTGGGCGGCGACGACGACGTCGCGCTGCTGCTGGTACGCATCGCAGCCTGACGCCGCACCCGTACGGCATCGACCCGTCAGATCAGCGGGCGCCAACCCGCCCGCCGCAGCCCGTCCCGTCGGTCGGGGCCGGTCGACGGGTGCACTGTCTGCTCGACCCGCAGCAGGACGGCAGCGACGGTGCCGTCGTCCTCGAAGGGGGTGGCACTGCCCACCACGACCCCGACCAGATCGGGGGTGCGCAGGAGCACCAGCTGCTCACCGCGGGGTGGTGTCGCCGCAAGCTCGACACGTTTACGCCAGTACGAGCCGTGACCGGCAAGCACGAGGTCGACCAGCACCCACAGCACGCTGCCACGGACGGCCGTCGATGGCAGCCGGACCGGGGGCTTTGTCACCCGTTCGGGTGGGGGCGGTCAGGGGAGCTGCCCCGGCGCAGATGAAACCAGACCTCCTTGCCGCCGACGCCGTCGACCTCAGCCTCGATCCCCCAGCGCTCGCTCAGGATGTCGAGCAGCAGGAAGCCCCGGCCGTCCTCGGCGTCGGGCGCGGCCGGGCGCGGCACCGGCAATGTCGACGAGCCGTCGCGCACCCGCACCTCCAGCCCGCAGCTGTCGCAGTCCACGGCGAGCACGACCGGCGGGCCGCCGTGCCGCACCGCGTTGGTCACCAGCTCGCTGACCAGCAGGGCCGCGTCGTCGAGCAGATCGCCGCCGTGCGGCCCGCAACCGACGGCCCGCAGCCAACGGCGGGCGACGGACGGGGCGCTGGCGTCCATCGGCAGGACCAACTCCTGGCGGGGAGTGCTGTGGCACATCGATGCAAGCCTCCGGGATCCGGGACGTACTGGTCTGCCTACCCCAGCGCATCACGCAGGAAAACCGCCACGTCGCCCTGGGCCCGCCGGGCCTGCGCGATGATCGCCGTCATCCGGAAGAACCCGTGCACCTGACCGTCGTACGACACCCGCCGCACCGTCCCGCCGGCCCGCTCCAGGGCGGCGGCCAGGGCCAAGCCCTCGTCGCGCAGCGGATCGTGGCCGGCGGTGAGCACCAGCGCAGGGGGCAGTGCTGCGAGGTCGGCGTCCAAAAGACTCACGGGCACGCCCGCCCCGTCACCGCCGCCGACGTAGTGCTGCCAGTACCAGCGCATCGCGGCTGTCGTGAGGCCATAGCCGGTGGCCTTCTCGGCGGCCGACGCGGTGTCAAGTTCCGGAGCGACGACGGGGTAGACCAGCGCGATCGCGGCCAGCCGGCGGGGCGTGCGGGTCGCGGCCAGCACCGACAGGTAGGCGCCGGCGCTGTCGCCGGCCAACGCCACGGGGCCCTGCACAGCGGTGAGCACCGCCTGCACCTGCTCGACCTGCGTCGGGTGCCGGGCCTGCGGCGCCAGGTCGTAGCCGACCGAGACCACGGTGCTTCCCGACAGCAGGGCCAGCGAGCGGCACAGCGGCTCGTACGTGTCGAGGGAGCCCACCACCCAGCCGCCGCCGTGTACGTACACCGTGGTGCCACGAGCCCCGGCCGGCCGGAACACCCGGACTGCGACGCCACCGAGCTCGCCGTCGCTGACCTGCTCGACATCCTCTCCCGGGCCGGACAGCGCGGCCGCGGCCGCCTCGTGGGCGGCCCGGGCCGCCTCCGGCGTGCCCTCCTCCAGCCCTGGCACCGGCCCGAGTGCGCGCAGCCGCTCCAGAAAAGCTGCGGCGTCAGGGTCTAGCACGGGAACCTCCAGGGCCGGGGGCGCCAGTGTCCCTCTGTTCGTCGCTGTCTGGTAGCGCGTCACCACCCGGGAGTGGGCCCTCGGCTGGCATGATGGAGGCGGTGAGCCGCCACCGCGTCGCCATCGCCGTCGTGGTCGCTGTGCTGGTCGGCAGCCTGGTGGGCTGCGGGTCGACCCCGGCGCCGGTGGCGTCCTGCGCGACAACGCTGCAGGGCTCGGCCGTCCTTGAGGTCGACCCCGACCAGGCCGCGAACGCCGCCACGATCGCCGCGGTCGGGCGCCGGCTCGGGCTTGCCGACCACGCAGTCACCATCGCCCTGGCCACCGCGATGCAGGAGAGCAAGCTGCGCAACCTGCCCTCGGGCGACCGCGACTCGATCGGGCTGTTCCAGCAGCGTCCGTCGCAGGGCTGGGGCACCGCGGCGCAGGTCGCCACCCCGTCCTACGCCGCCGCCGCCTTCTACCGTCGCCTCGCGCTGGTGCCGGGCTGGCAGGACCTCCCGGTGACGGTGGCTGCGCAGGCCGTCCAGCGCTCGGCCTACCCGGAGGCGTACGGCACCCACGAGGGTGCCGCCAGGCTGCTCGCCAGCGTGACCACCGGCCAGGTCCCGGCGGGGCTGACCTGCCGGCACCTGATGGCGCAGCCGGGCCTGCGCGACGCGGACCTGCGGGCGGCCGCTGCGACCGAGCTCGGTGGCGACGGCCTGCGGCCCTCCGGCAGCGGCGGCCTGTGGACCGCCGCGTCCTGGCTGGTCGCGCACGCCGCGGCGTACGGCGTCACCTCGATCGGCGCCGACGGACGACGCTGGACGCTGGCCACCGGGGTCTGGACGACCGAGCCGGCCGCAGGGTTGGCCCTGTCCTACAGCTGATCGCCGACAGCCCCGCTGTCGTTGCGCGGGAAAACCGGTCCAGCGCCCCCACGACCTGTCTCGCTCCCGCTCCGAGGCGCCCGTGAGCACGCTGACCGCCGTCGGCCCGCCGTCCCGCCCCACCCCGACCGGAGACGGCGGTGGGCCGATGGGCGGAGCCACCTTCGGTGCTGCCGCCGCGGCCGTGCGAGGCCGCCCGGGCCTCGGGCTGGTGCTGTGGCTGTCCGCCGCGATGGTGGCGGGCCAGGCTGTTCGCGCCCCTGCAGCAGCTGCCGCTGCGCCTTTTCACCGGCACCGGCACCGGTGAGATCCGGAGCCGTCTGCAGAACGACGTCGGCGGCCTGCAGACCGTCATCACCGAGCGCAGGGCGCGCTGTCGGAGATGAGCGCGATCACCCAGGAGTCGCTGTCGGTGTCGCGGTCCCGGCTGCATGCTCGAGACGCAGGGCTGAGAATGACCCCGTGCAGCAGCTGCTCCCGCATCCTGAGGACGAGCCGGACCTTGCCCGGCTGTACGCCACCGGTCCGGCGCCGGCGGTACGGCTGGGCATGGTCACCAGCGTCGACGGCGCGGCCGCGCTCGGCGGCCTGTCCCGCGCCCTGTCCGGGCCCCCCGACCGGCAGGTGTTCTCGCTGCTGCGCAGTCTCACCGACGTCGTGCTGGTCGGGGCCGGCACGGCGCGCGCCGAGGGCTACCGGCCGGCCGTGGTCACGCCCGAGCGCAGCGCCGTTCGGCGGGCGGGCGGGCTGCGGCCCACTCCGGTGGTGGCCGTCGTGAGCCGCGGCGGCGGGCTGCCGGTCGACTCGCCGCTGCTGGCCCCCGGCGCCGGCACCCTGTTGGTGACGACGGTCGAGGGCGCCCGCGCCGCCCCGCCCGGCCTCGACGTTCTCGTCACCGGCGAGACCGAGGTCGACCTGTCGGTCGGACTCGCGGAGCTGCGGGCTCGCGGGCTCGCCCAGGTGCTGTGCGAGGGCGGGCCGGCCCTGGCCGCGGCGCTGGTGACAGCGGGCCTGGTCGACGAGCTGTGCCTGAGCACCAGCCCGCAGCTGGCCGGTGGCACGGGCCCGCGACTGCTCGACCCCGCGGCCTCGCTCGGCCGCCCCCTGGTGCTGCGCTCGCTGCTGCACGAGGACGGCTGGCTGCTCGCCCGATGGGCCCTGCTGCCGGCGGCCTAGGGTCGGGCCCGTGACCGAACAGCAGGCCGTCGACGTCGAGCGGGCGACCGCCGCGATCCACGAGCTGCTGCTCGCGCTCGGTGAGGACCCGAGCTCCGAGGCGCTGGCCCGTACGCCCGAGCGGGTCGCCCGGTCGCTCGCCGAGATGCTGACCCCTGCCCCGTTCGCGCTGACGACATTCGCCAACGACGAGGGCTACGACGAGCTCGTGCTGGTCCGTGACATCCCGTTTCACAGCCTGTGCGAGCACCACCTGCTGCCGTTCGTCGGGGTCGCGCACGTGGCGTACCTGCCGGACCAGCGGATCCTCGGGCTGTCCAAGCTCGCCCGGCTGGTCGAACGGCAGAGCCGGCGCCTGCAGGTGCAGGAGCGGCTCACCCAGCAGGTTGCCGACTGGCTGCAGGTCGAGCTCGCGCCGCGCGGGGTTGGCGTGGTCGTCGAGGCCGAGCACATGTGCATGCGGCTGCGCGGCGCCCGCGTCACGGGCACCCGTACGGTCACCTCGGCGCTGCGGGGCCGGCTACGGGACGACCCGCGCACCCGCGGGGAGTTCCTGGCCCTGGTCCGGCAGGCCTGAGGCGCGCACCGCACCCGCCACCAGCACCAACACGTCATGCTCGCTCGCGAGCCCGGCACCCGAGCGGCCGGCGAGCAGCACCGTGCGGTCCGGCCGCAGCACGACCACCCGGGCGCGACCGAGCCAGCTGTGCAGCGGCCCGGCGGCGCCTTCCAGCACCAGCACGGTCGCCCCGAGCCGACCGGCCAGCCCGCGCACGGCCGCGTCGGGCTGGTCGCGGCTGAGCACGGCGAAGCCGGCCCCGAGCGCCTCGTCGAGCAGCTGCTCGCGACCGCCCACGACGACGCGCGGCTGCGGTGCCAGGGTGCCCGGCCGCGGCGCGCGGAGCCGCCGCCGGGGCCCCGGCCCGGACCGCGCCAGCCCCAGCGGCCCGGTCGGTGCCAACGGCCCGGTCAGCGCCGGCGACCCGGCGTCGAGCACCCGGGCAGCCGAGCCGGGCAGCGCGCAGAGCGCCCGCAGGGCCTGCCGCCGCAGCCCGGCTGCCCGGCCCGAGCCGCCGCTCATCGCCCACCCGGCGGTGCGGGCCATCCGGATCTGACTGGCCACGTGCGGCCGGCGCTCCCTTGCGTACGTCGCGAGCAGCGCCTCGGGCGCGTCACCGGCGAGCACCCGGGCCAGCTTCCACGACAGGTTGGCCGCGTCGCGCAGCCCCGCCCCGAGCCCCTGGCCGACGAAGGGCGGGGTGAGGTGCGCGGCGTCGCCGAGCAGGAAGACCCGCCCGGACTGCCACCGGTCGGCCAGCCGCGCACTGAACACGTACGACGCACTGCGCAGCACCTCCACCGGCAGCCCGCGCGTCCAGGGAAGCAGCAGCTCCTCCTGCCGGCCCGCCAGGTCCGCGGCCGACTCCCCCGGGCGCAGCTGGAACTCCCAGCGGTAGCGGTCCGCGCCGACCCGCAGGTAGGTCGCCGCGCGGTGTGGGTCGCAGACCTGGTGGACGCCGTCCCAGGCCCCGAGCTCGGTCGTGCACCGGCCGTCGATGACCAGCCACTCCTGCTCGAAGTGCAGGTCGCGCCACGGCCCGCCGACCGCCCGCCGGACCACGCTGGCGGCGCCGTCGCAGCCCAGGACGGCGGCAGAATCCACGACCTCACCGCCCGTGAGCAGCACGCGGGGGACGTTGCCGCACCGGACATCCACCACCTGGGTACCGGACCGGACGAGCACCTCGGGCCGGGTCGCCAAGGCCGCCCGCAGCAGGTCTTCGAGATCCGGCTGGTCGAACATGTTGGCCTGCGGATGGCCGTGCCGACCCACCCCCGGGCTCCGGGCGAACTCCGCGAGCACCCGGTGCCGACCGTCCAGCAGGCGCAGGCCCCGGGCCGGCCTGCTGATGGCGGCGAACGAGCTGCCCGCGAGCGCCCGGTCCAGGATGCGCGCCACCTCGTCGTCGGCGTGCACGGCGCGGGGCAGCGGCCACGGGGCGGCGTGCCGCTCGAGGACGAGAACCTGTACGCCGTGCCGGGCGAGCAGAAGCGCGGCGGTCAGGCCGGTGGGCCCGGCGCCGACGACCACCACCGGCAGGTCAGCCGACACCGACGTCAGCAGGCGGTCGGGACCACTCGCTCGCACCAGGGGCACTGCTCGGCAGCCGCCAGCTCGCGCCAGTCGCCACCGGGTGACAGGTCGTCGGGGGCGTGCGCGCCGCAGACCGGTCGGAGCAGGACCCGGTCGCGGCCGGTGAGCACGGGCAGCGCGTGCAGCGGGGTGACTGCCGCCAGTCCGACGCGGTACGGCGGAACCTCGGCGGCAGCGGCAGCGGCCGCCGCGACCGGGACGGGGCGGGTACGGCGGGTCCGGCGGGTCCGGCGGGTCCGGCGGGTAGGGGAACTCACCGGCTGAGTCTACGGCGAACCGTGGCAGAGTCCGGGCGTGATCCGAGCGTGATCGTGGTCTGTGGTGAAGCCCTCATCGATCTGGTGCCCTTGCCCGGCGCCCCGGGTGGCTACAGCGCCCGGCCCGGGGGCAGCCCGACGAACGTCGCGGTCGGCCTCGGCCGGCTCGGGGTCCCGGTCGCGCTGCTCGCCCGGCTGTCGGACGACCCGTTCGGGCGGCTGCTGTCCCAGCACGTACGGGGGGCCGACGTCGACGACTCGCTGATCATGTCCGCCGCCGAGCCCACGACGCTGGCCGTCGTCACCCTCGACGACGCGGGCGGAGCCGAGTACGCCTTCTACGTCGACGGCGCCGCCGACGGCGGGTGGCGTACGGGCGACCTGCCCGCCGCCCTCCCGCCGGGTGCGCCGCTGCACGTCAGCGGGGCGCTGGCGCTCGCCGTGCCGTCCATGGGCGACGCGGTCGAGGCGCTCCTGCAGCGTGAGCGCGGCCATCGGCTGCTCGCGCTCGACCCCAACGTGCGGCCCCGGCTGGTCCGCGACGAGGCCGCCCACCGGGCGCGCCTGGACCGCTGGATCGCCCTGGTGGACCTGGTCAAGGTCAGCGCGGACGACCTGGCCTGGCTGGCGCCCGGGGTGGCCGTCGAGGACGTCGCGGCGCGCTGGCTGGCGCGCGGCCCGGAGCTGGTGGTCGTCACCCGTGGTGCCGACGGCGTCTACGCGAGCACCCCGGGCGGCACGGTCGACCTGCCCGGCGTGCCGGTCGTCGTCGCCGACACCGTCGGAGCCGGCGACGCGTTCATGGCTGGGCTGTTGTGCGCACTGCACGAAGCCGGCGACCTGGTCCGTGGGAGGACGCCCGACCCCACCGCGCTGCGCAGTGCACTCGAGTTCGCCCAGCAGGTCGCGTCGATCACCTGTGCCCGGGTCGGGGCCGACCCGCCGTGGCGCGCGGAGCTCGGGCCACGCTGACATGCAGCGGGGCCTGACAGCTCAGCCCGGCGGGCGGCCGCGCAGCATCGCGACGATCAGGTGCGGCCCCCGCTCGGCCAGCGCCGCGGCCAGCTGCGCGGCGAGCTCCTCCGAGCTGCGCGCGCGGCTCGCCGGCACCCCCATCCCGGTGGCGAGCGCGACGAAGTCGAGGTCCGGCCGGCCCAGGTCGAGCAGCTGCCTCGCGCGTTCGCCGTCGCGGGCCGCGCCGACCCGCTGCAGCTCGCCGGACAGGATCGCGTACGCCCCGTTGTCGCAGATGATCGTGGTGATGTCGAGCTGCTCGCGGGCGTACGTCCACAGCGCCTGGATCGTGTACATCGCGCTGCCGTCGGCCTGCACGCCGATCACCGGGCGGTCGGGGCTCGCGACGGCAGCACCGAGCGCGCACGGCAGGCCCTGCCCGATCGCGCCGCCGGTCAGCGTCAGCCAGTCGTGCCGCGGGGAGCCCGCGGTCGCCGCGGTCAGCTTGCTGCCGGAGGTCAGCGCCTCGTCGACGACGATCGCCCCCTCGGGTAGCAGCGCGCCCAGCACCGCGGCCAGCGTCGCCGGGGTGAGCGGCCCGGTCGGCAGCTCGGGGCGCAGCGCCGGGGCGAGCTCGGGCTGCGCGTCGGGGGCGACCAGCGCGGCGAGGTCGATAAGGGCAGCCGTCGCGTCCTCGCCGGCCCGGGCCAGCTCCACGACGTCACAGCCGTCGGGGACGAAGGTGCCGGGCAGGCCCGGATAGGCGAAGAAGGCCACCGGCGCGCGGGCGCCAGCCAGCAGGAGCCGCCCGCAGCCCGCCAGCTCGGCCAGGGCGGGTTCCGGCGCGTACGGCAGCGTGCGCAGGGCAGGCAGGCCGGCGCCCCGCGGCAGCCGCGCCGGGAAGGTCTCGCTGAGCAGCCGGGCGCCGGTCTGCACCGCGATCCGCGAGGCCGCGAGCAGGCCCGGCTCGGTGAGCGCATCGCCGCCGAGCAGCAGCACCGTCTCGCCAGGGCCGCCGGCGCCGAGCGTGTCAGCCGCCCCTCGCAGGGTGTGCGGCGGCACCCGCGGCGCCGCCCGCGGTGGCCGCACGGCGCGCGGCTGCCCGCCGTCGCTCCACGACACGTCCGCGGGCAGCGCGAGGGTGGCGACGCAGCCGGGCGGACCCTGCGCCGCCGCCACCGCGTCGACGGCGTCGGCGGCCAGGTCGGCGGTCGTCGCCGCCCGCCGGAACCAGCCGGACACCGCGCCCGCGATCGCGTCCAGGTCGGACTCCAGCGGCGCGTCCAGCCGCTTGTGGCTCGTGGCGTGGTCACCGACGATGTTGACCAGGGGACTGCGCGCCCGCCGGGCGTTGTGCAGGTTGGCCAGCCCGTTGCCGAGCCCGGGCCCGAGATGCAGCAGGGTGGCTGCCGGCCGGCCGGCGATCCGGGCATAGCCGTCGGCGGCTCCGGTCGCGACGCCCTCGAACAGCGTGAGCACGGCCCGCATCTCGGGCACCTCGTCGAGGGCGGCCACGAAGTGCATCTCCGACGTACCCGGGTTGGCGAAACAGACGTCGACACCCGAGGTGACGAGCGTGCGGATCAGGGCCTGGGCGCCGTTCATCTGCCGCCTTCAAGGTCGGGGGGGTCGTGCGGCCCGCCAGGCTAGCGACATGATCGGGGCCCGCCCCCACCCCTGGAGAGACCGTGGCCCCCCACGACCGCGCAGGAACGCCCGCCCAGCCGCAGGACCTCGTCGACGTACCGCACCTGCTGACGGCCTACTACACCGGGCATCCGGACCCGGCCGACCCCGCGCAGCAGGTCGCGTTCGGTACGTCCGGCCACCGCGGGTCGTCGCTGGCTGACGCCTTCAACGACGACCACATCGCGGCGACCAGCCAGGCGATCGCGGACCTGCGCCGGGCAGCCGGCCCGCTGTTTCTCGCCAAGGACACCCACGCGCTGTCCGAGCCGGCCTGGGCGACCGCCCTCGAGGTGTTCGCCGCCAACGGGATCACCGTCCTGGTCGACAGCCGCGACCGCTACACCCCGACGCCCGCGCTGTCGCACGCGGTGCTGGCGTACAACCGGGGCCGCACGGCCGGCCTGGCCGACGGCGTCGTCATCACCCCGTCGCACAACCCGCCCTACGACGGCGGCTTCAAGTACAACCCGCCGCACGGCGGGCCGGCGGGAAGCGAGACGACGTCCGCGGTGCAGGACGCCGCCAACGCGCACCTGCGCGACGGCCTCGCCCGCGTCCGGCGCGTCCCGTTGGCCCGCGCCCGGGCCGCGGACACCACCGGCACGTACGACTACCTCGCGGGGTACGTCGACGACCTGCCGTCGGTCCTCGACCTCGATGCGGTGCGCGACGCCGGGGTGCGGATCGGCGCCGACCCGCTGGGTGGTGCCAGCGTCGACTACTGGGGGGAGATCGCCGAGCGGCACCGGCTGGACCTGACCGTCGTCAACCCGCTGGTCGACCCGACCTGGCGCTCGATGACGCTGGACTGGGACGGCAAGATCCGGATGGACTGCTCCTCCCCGTACGCGATGGCCTCGCTCATCGCCGCCAAGGATTCCTACGACGTCTCGACCGGCAACGACGCCGACGCCGACCGGCACGGCATCGTGACCCCCGACGGCGGCCTGCTCGCTCCCAACGCCTACCTGGCCGTCGCCATCGAGCACCTGCTGTCGACGCGCACCGGCTGGACGTCAGGTGCGGCGATCGGCAAGACGATGGTCAGCTCCTCGCTCATCGACCGGGTCGTGGCCGGGCTCGGGAGGCAGCTGCTCGAGGTACCGGTGGGGTTCAAGTGGTTCGTCCCGGGGTTGCTCGACGGTTCGGTGGCGTTCGGCGGCGAGGAGTCGGCCGGTGCGTCGTTCCTGCGCCGCGACGGCAGTGTCTGGACCACTGACAAGGACGGCCTGCTGCTGTGCCTGCTGGCCGCCGAGATCACTGCAGTGACGGGACATTCTGCGAGCGAGCGGTACGCAGCGCTCACCCGGCGCTACGGCGAGCCGGCGTACGCCCGCATCGACGCGCCCGCGACCCGCGAGCAGAAAGCCGCGCTGGCCCGCCTGTCACCGGAGCAGGTCCGCGCCACCACGCTGGCCGGTGAGCCGATCACCGCGACGCTGACCGCGTCGCCGTCCGGGGCTGCGCTCGGCGGCCTCAAGGTGACGACTGAAAACGGCTGGTTCGCCGCCCGGCCGTCCGGCACCGAGGACGTCTACAAGATCTACGCCGAGAGCTTTCTGGACCCCGACCACCTGGCCCGGATCCAGGACGAGGCCCGCGAGCTGGTCGCCGCCGTCCTCTAGCCGCCCCTCAGGCGGAGCGGCCATGGCGATAGCGCTCGATCAGCGCGTTCGTCGAGCTGTCGTGTGCGAGCGGGGCGTCGGACTGCAGCTCCGGGACGATCCGCTGGGCCAGCGCCTTGCCGAGCTCGACGCCCCACTGGTCGAAGGAGTTGATCCCCCAGATCGCGCCCTGCACGAAGACCTTGTGCTCGTACAGCGCGACCAGCTGGCCCAGCGTGCCCGGCGTCAGCCGCTCCACCACGATCGAGCTGGTCGGCCGGTTGCCGGGGAACGTGCGGTGCGGCACCAGCGCGGGCGACGCGCCCTCCGCCGCGACTTGCTCGGCGGTCCGCCCGAAGGCCAGCGCCTCGGTCTGTGCGAGGAAGTTGGCGAACAGCAGGTCCTGGTGCTCCCCGACCTGCTCGGCAGAATGCACGACCCCGATGAAGTCCGCCGGGATCAGCTTCGTCCCCTGGTGGATCAGCTGGTAGAAGGCGTGCTGGCCGTTGGTGCCCGGCTGCCCCCACACGACCGGCCCGGTCTGCACCGCGACCGGCTGCCCGTCACGATCGACCCGCTTGCCGTTGCTCTCCATGTCCAGCTGCTGCAGGTATGCCGGGAAGCGCGCGAGGTACTGGCTGTACGGCAGCACCGCGAGGGTCTCGGCGCCGAAGAAGTCGGCGTACCAGAGCCCGACCAGGCCCATCAGGACCGGCACGTTGGTCGCCAGCGGGGTCGTCCGGAAGTGCTCGTCGACCGCGTGGAAGCCCGCCAGCAGCTCGTTGAACGCCAAAGGCCCGATCGCCACCATCAGCGACAGCCCGACCGCCGAGGTGAAGGAGTAGCGCCCGCCCACCCAGTCCCAGAAGCCGAACATGTTGTCGGGGTCGATGCCGAAGGCCTCGACCTTCCCGGCGGCCGTCGACACCGCGACGAAGTGCTTCGCGACGTCGGCGTCCGCGCCGAGCCGGCCGGTCAGCCAGTCCCGGGCGCTCGTGGCGTTGGCGAGCGTCTCCTGCGTACCGAAGGTCTTGGACACCACGATGAACAGCGTCTCGGCCGGGTCGAGGTCGCGGGTGGCCTCGACGATGTCGGTGCCGTCCACGTTGGAGACGAAGCGCACCGTCAGGTCGCGGTCGCTGTACGCCCGGAGCGCCTCGTACGCCATCGCCGGGCCCAGGTCGGAGCCGCCGATGCCGATGTTGACGATGTTGCGGATCCGGGCGCCGGTGCTGCCGGTCCAGTCCCCGGAGCGCACCCGCTCGCTGAACGCCGCCATCCGGTCGAGCACCGCGTGCACCTCCGTGACGACGTCAACGCCGTCGACCACCAGCGACGCGTCCCGGGGCATCCGCAGCGCGACGTGCAGCACTGCGCGGTCCTCGGTGGAGTTGATGTGCTCACCGGCGAACATCGCGTCGACCCGCGCGGCCACCCCGGCGCACTCGGCGAGCGCCACCAGCAGCCGCAGTGTCTCGTCGGTGATCCGGTGCTTGGACAGGTCGATGTGCACGCCGGCGACGTCGGCAGTCAGCCGGCTGCCGCGGTCGGGGTCCTCGGCGAACAGGGTGCGCAGGTGCACGTCGCGCAGCTGCTCGTAGTGGGCGGCCAGCGCCCGCCACTCGTCGGTCTGGTCGATCTGCACGAGTACCTCCCGCTCGGCTGCCCCCGGGCAACGTAGCCCCGGCCGCTCAGCGCGCGGTCCAGCCCCCGTCGACCGTCCAGGAAGCGCCGTTGACGCAGGCCGCGGCGTCGGCGCACAGGAAGGCCACGACTTCTGCGACCTCGGCCGGCTCCACCAGCCGCTTCACCGCCGACGCCGCCAGCATGACGGTGTCGAGCACCTGTTCCTCGGCGATGCCGCGGACCTTGGCCTGGGCCGCGATCTGCCCCTCCACCAGCGGCGTGCGGACGTAGCCCGGGCAGACCGTGTTGGACGTGACGCCGCGACCGCCGGCCTCCAGCGCGACCACCTTCGACAGGCCCTCCAGCCCGTGCTTTGCCGCCACGTACGCCACCTTGTGCGGCGACGCGCGCAGGCCGTGCACCGACGACATGTGCACCACCCGGCCCCAGCCACGCTCGTACATGTGTGGCAAGGCCGCCTGTACGAGCCGGAAGGGCGCCTCGAGCATCACCGCGAGGATGAAGGCGAAGCGTTCGGGCGGGAAGTCCTCGAGCGGCGCGACGTGCTGCAGCCCGGCGTTGTTGACGAGCACGTCCGCCGTGGCAGCCGCCGCGCACACCCGGGCCAGGTCGTCGGCGACCGAGAGGTCGGCGACCACGGCGGTGCCACCCAGCTCCGCGGCGAGAGCCTCGGCGGCGGCGGCCTGCAGGTCGACGACGACCACGTGCGCCCCTGCGGCCGCCAGCCGGCGGGCCACGGCCGCGCCGATCCCGCTCGCGGCGCCGGTGACCATGGCGCGGCGGCCCTCCAGAGTGAGCGGGACGGTCATGGAGCGTCTCCTCGACGTGGGCTGGCGGCTGGCGGGCCGGCGCGACCTTACTGCGATCGCGTCCCAGGCCTTGCGCGCCCGTCCTACCTACTACACACTGATGGCGGAGCGACAAGCGATCGTAGGACTTCGGGAGGCACGCGATGACGGCACCGACGACGACGGCACCGGACCTGACGGCGGGTACCAGGACCGGGACAGCCCCGACGCCGACCGGGCCCACCAGTCCGATCGACTACAGCCAGCGCATCCCCAACAACGTCGACCTCGCCAACGACCGTCGCCTGCAGCGCGCGCTGGAGGGCTGGCAGCCCAAGTTCCTGGACTGGTGGAAGAGCCTGGGCCCGGCCGTGCCGACCCACGACGTCTACCTGCGTACCGCCATCTCGGTGGGCCGCGACGGCTGGGCACACTTCGACCGGGTACCGATGCAGGACTACCGGTGGGGCATCTTCCTGGCCGAGCAGGACCCGGACCGCACGATCGCGTTCGGCTCGCACCGCGGGGAGCCGGCCTGGCAGACCGTGCCCGGCGAGTACCGCGCCGAGCTGATGCGGCTGATCACCATCCAGGGCGACACCGAGCCCGCCTCGGTCGAGCAGCAGCGCCTGCTCGGGGCGACCGCCCCCTCGCTGTACGACATGCGCAACCTGTTCCAGGTCAACGTCGAGGAGGGCCGTCACCTGTGGGCGATGGTCTACCTGCTGCACGCCTACTTCGGCCGCGAGGGCCGCGAGGAGGCCGAG
>JBKJQN010000013.1:0-9099 GCA_046593925.1 Mycobacteriales bacterium | reverse complement strand
CTGGGCGACGCGTTGGCGATCGTGGTGACCGACGCCTACCAGCGGCGCAGGGCCGTGGCCGAGCGGACTGCGCAAGACATCCTCTCCAGATCGGTGGTGGCGCCGAGCGTTTCGCCGGGCGCCTCGCTGACGATCCGCAGTTGGAGGTGCTGTTCTTCGAGGCGGTGGAGGCGGCCAGCAGCACCGGCCTGGAGGACAAGCGACGGCTACTCGGGCGGGTGGTCGGCGCTGCCGTACTGGACGACGCCAAGGTGGAGGAAGGACAACTGCTCGTGCAGGCGCTGCGCGAGTTAGACGCTCCCCACCTGCGAGGCCTGGAAGCGGTACGGCGGGTGTGCGACAGCCAGCAGCCTGCGGAGGTTACCGGCGACAGCCGCCAAGCCCACCAGCTCGCGTGCAAGCAAGCCGGGGAGTCCCTCCCTGACCCCGGTAAGGGCGCTCTAGTTCGCACCGGGACGCTGTTCGTAGACACGGGCGTCATGAGCCCACCGACCGAGGTCACCCGCTTCGGTCGCGCCCTGCTTGCGGACCTACATAGGACTGCCGCGGACGAGTGAGGACCGATCCGAGGTGTCATGCGCGAGGGTTGTGAAACCTCGTCCTGCTCTGCGACCGCCACCATCACGACCACCACGACCGCGGCCACGACCTGGAGCACCACGACGGACGCCGGCTCACCCAAACCGGCTGGGGCACCCACCCACCTGAGCAGGGGGCGGCACCGCCCGGATCGCGACGACCCAACCAGCGGCAGTTCAGGAGCAGGGCAGCCGCAGAACGCATGACGGCGTTCCGGACGTGACCGGCCACCAGATCGGCCCAGGAACGGCAAGCAGGAGCGCGGCAGCCACGAGGAGCACCAGGCCGATCACGAACGCGTCGGCTGGCCGCGGTGCCACAGCCGCGGCAGCCCGGCCAAGCCCCTCCCGCGTGGCGGTGAAGCGGCGTCGCGTGACCGTCACGACGACGCCGAGCGCCAGAGCCACCGATCCCGCAGCTGCCGGACCCTTCCCGCCGGCCACCGTCTGGAGAGTCACGAATGCCGGAACCGCCGCCACGAGAACGACGAGCGGCGCGGCAAGTACGAGGTCCAGCACCGCCCTTGCTGTCCGCGCCGGTAGTCCGAGGAACCCGACCACTGGGTCACGGCGACGCGGGCCGCGACGTTCGACCAGCCGACGACGGTGCGCCGTGGCGCGCGATGAGGTCTGCAGCAGGATGAGGGTGACGGCGGTTGCAGCGGCCACGACGACCGGGGCGAGCAGGCTTGCCGAGGCGACGAACAGCATGGCCGGGACCCCGACCACCAGGCGCTGCACGCGACCTGGACGTCGACCGACGTCAGCGGGTTGGCGGGTAGGTCCGATCGACAGCGCCGACGACGGCCCGCCGGGCCCGGACAGCGCCACGGGCCGGGACGGCGGCCAGGGCAGGTCGGGTGTCGGGCGGCCGGCCTGGGCAGGTCGCGCCAACGGCCGAGGCAGTCCATCGGCAACTGGCCCAGCGGCAACGTGCAGGGCGGTCGGCGGGCTGGCCGTCGCCGCACTCATGACCATGGGCTCCGCCGTAGGTACCGGCGGGTTGGCGGCCACCGACATGCGTCGCACAGCAAGGTCGGCCGCCGCTTCAGCGCGGCTCACCGGGGCGAGGGCCATCGTTGCGGTCACCGGGTGCGCAGCGCCAGCCGGCAGCTGTGTCGATTCCTGGCCGAGCACCCGCGTCGCGGTCACCCCGAGCACCTCGGTCGCCCGGACGTCCGGCACGGGCCCGTCAGAGACGTGGACATCAGAAAGCTGATTCCCCGGCGGGTCGGCGGTTCTGTGAAGCTGCGGTCCGGATGACACCGCCACCAGCTCGCGCGGTCCGAGAGCTTCGAGGGCGAGAACCAGGTCGTCGACAGAGGGCCGCTGCGCAGCGTCCTTGGCAAGTGCCGCCGCGACCAGGGGCGTGATCTCCACCGGCAGGCCACGAAGGTCGGGCGCCGCGTGCACGACGCGGTAGAGAAGGGCTTCTGGCCGGCCGCTACCGTACGGCGGCCGACCAGTGCCCGCGAGCGCCAGCGTGGCGCCCCAGGCGTGTACGTCCACGGCGCTGTCCCAGGCCTCGCCGAGGACCTGCTCCGGCGCGAGGTAGCCGGCCGTCCCGAGGACCAGCCCGCTGCGCGTGACGGCCGTCAGGTCGGCGACGACGGCCAGCCCCAGGTCGATGACGTGCGGCTCACCGTCCAGGACCAGCACGTTGCCCGGCGTCAGGTCCCGGTGCACCACGCCGGCCGCGTGCAGGGCCCGCAGCGCCAGCGCTACGCCCAGACCGAGCCGCAGCAGCGCCGGCTCGGGGAGCGGCCCGACCGCCATGACGAGCTCGTCGAGCCGCTGCCCGGGGACGAAGCGCGTCACGATCCAGGGGGTGACGGCCGACGCGTCACCGCCCAGGACCTCGACAAGATGTGGACCGCGTACGCGCTGCAGCACCTCGAGCTCACGCCGGAACCGGCGACGGCCCTCGGCGTCGACGCAGCCGTCCCGCAGCACCTTCACCGCGACCACCCGGTCATCCGGCGTCATGCCGAGGTACACCGTGCCCATACCGCCCTGTCCCAGCCGCCCCAGCAGCCGATTCGGCCCGACGAGGCACGGATCACCAGGTCGAAGGCTCTCGATCGCCACCGGCACCCCTCCGCTCCGACGATCCGGCCGTGCCCAGGACCACGCGCGCAGTGTGCCCGACGACCCCGGGAAACGACATCGGGCCCAGTTCGAGTCGGTAAGGGCGCCAGTCGGGAAGGGCGCCAGTCGGGAAGGGCCCCAGTCGGTGAGGGCGTCAGTGCCGGCGGTGGTCCTGCACGCTCAGCCGCGGCCCGAAGCGCGGCTTGGCCGCCCCACTGCACTCCAGCAGGCGTACGACGCGATAGCGGTGCGGCCGCCAGCGCTCCAGCAGCGCGACCATGCCGTCGTCGTCGAGCGGGCGCCCGACCAGCGCCCAGCCGACGAACTGCGACAGGTGGTAGTCGCCGACGCTGAGCGCGTCGGTGTCACCGAGCGCCCGCTGGGCGATCTCGGCTGCGGTCCAGGCGCCGATGCCTGGTACGGCGCACAGCCGGCGCTCGGCGTCCGCGGGCGCCATCCCGACCGTCTCCTCGAGCCGGGACGCGATCCGGGCCGCCTCGCAGACCGTCCGGGCCCGCTGCGGCTCCACGCCGGCCCGGTGCCACTCCCACGACGGCACCCGGCGCCACACCTGCGCCAAGGGCGGTACCCGCATCCCTGCAGGTGCCGGCCCCGGCGCCGCCTCGCCGTACCGCAGCACCAGCGTGCGGAAGGACGCCCGGGCCTGCGTGCCCGTGACCTTCTGCTCCAGGACCGCCGGCACCAGCGCTTCGAAGACCCGCCCCGTCCGCGGCACGCGCAGCCCCGGGTGCCGGGCATGGGTGTCGGCGAGCAGCGGGTGGTCGGGCACGAAGCCGTCCGCCGCATCGCGGCCGCCGAGCAGGTCCGCGAGTCCCGCGACGACCCGGGCAGCACCGGGACCCCACGCCTGGCAGCCGACCTCGTGCAGTCCGCGCTGGACCAGCCGGTACGTCGCCGGTCCGTCATCGGTGCAGGTGGTCCGCCACAGCGCGCCGTCGGCCGACACCCGGTGCGTGGGGTCGCCGCGACCGCGCGAGAGCGGCGACAGGGTCCGGTGCACGTCCACCGGCAGCTGCGGCCGCCAGGTCGTCGAGGCGTCCGGTGGGCCGGCCGCAGACTGAGCCGCGGACCCGACGGGAGCCGTCACCGCTGTCGGCCACCGCGACGGCCGGCAATGACGTACGCGACGGCGAGCCCGACGCCGTACGCCCCGTTGACAGCGACCGCCGGGGCACTGCCGCGGCCGAGCCACGCGACCACGATGAGAGCGACGCCGAACTCCTGGACGGCGAACAGCCTGGTGTCGCGGGTGTTCCACATCCGCTTGAACAGCGGCGGGTACAAAGTGAACGGGGCCGCGAGCGCGTAGCCGACGAGGCCGGCCGCGTCGGTCGACCTCACGCCAGCTCCGGGGCCTGCGCGACGACGAGCCGGTGCAGCTCCTTCACCCGCTGAGCCTGGCCCGCGGGCACGACCAGGGTGGCGGTCGGTGTGTGAACCACCACCAGACCTTCGCACCCGATCAGGGTCACCAGGTGCGCCGGATCGGAGGAGGCCACGACGCAGCCTCGGCTGTCATGCAGGACCGCGCGCGCTCCGACCGCGTTGCCGGAGGCGTCGAGTCCGAGCGCCTCGCCGTACGCGGGCCACGAGCCGACGTCACGCCAGTGCGCTGCCAGCGGCAGCGCGGCGACAGTGAACCGTTGCGAAGCCGCGGCCGGCTCCATCACGCCGTAGTCGACCGAGCGCTTAGGTATGCCGTCCCAGGCCGCGACGTCGCCCGCCGCGACCCGCTCGACCAGCGCCGCCGTCTCGGGCTCGAACTCCCGTACGGCCGCGAGCAGGGTGGCCGCCCGCCAGACGAACATGCCGGAGTTCCACAGCGACCCCTGCGCCACGAAGCGCTCGGCGGTCGCGAGGTCGGGCTTCTCGCGAAAGCTCGCCACGACCCGGGCGGACCCGGTCAGCGGGTCGCCGAGCTCGAGATAGCCGAACTCGGTCGCCGCCGAGTCGGGCACCACCCCGAAGGTCATGAGCACGTCCGCGCGGGCCTCGGCGAGCGCGAAGGCCTCCGTCATCGTCGCGGCGAAGGCATCGACCGGCTCGATCAGGTGGTCGGCGGTGAGGACGGCGACCACGGCGTCCGGGTCGTTCGCCGCGATGACCGCGCAGCCCAGCGCGATCGCGGGCAGCGTGTCGCGACCGGACGGCTCGACGACCACCCGGTCGGCGCGCAACCCCTCGACCGATGACACGGCGGCGCGCAGCTGCTGCCCGGCGCCGAGCCAGACCCGCTCTGCCGGGACGATCGAGGTCGCGCGGGCGAACGCGATGTCCAGCAGCGAACGCCCCTGCAGCAGCGGGACGAGCTGCTTCGGCAGACCGGCCGTCGAGAACGGCCACAGCCGGGTGCCGGAGCCGCCGGCCAGGATCAGGCAGTGCCTCATGTGCGTACCGGCCGGCCCTGCGGCAGGTCGGCGGCCAGGGTGCGGCGCAGACCGTCCTCGAGCGGAACCAGCCGCTGAAACCCGCTCGCCTCCAACCGGGACGTGTCGACCGTGGTCTCAGCCCCGAACTTGCGGATCCGTACCGCGCTGATCGGGAAGCTGCGACCGGTCACGCGGGCCAGCAGGTCGAACGCGTGCCCGGCGGCCATTCCGAGAACCAAGGGCACCGGCCGTCGCAGCCGGGGCCGGCTGCCGAGCGCGTCCTGCAGCAGCTCGACCAGCTTGCAGGTCGGCAGGTCGGGCTTGTCGGCGTAGTTCGTCGTCGTCGTGCCGGGTGCCCCGTCCTCGACGGCGTCGGCGAGGTACGCCGCGACGTTGCCGACGTACGCCATCGACTTGCGGTTGCGGCCGTCGCCGACCATCAGGAAGCGCCCGGACGCCACCTGCTGCGCAAGCGTCCACACGTTGCCGCGGTTTCCCTCGCCGAAGACCACACAGCACCGGACGACGGCGAGGCGGTGCGACGGATCGGCTGCGCCCCACTCGCGGTAGACGCCCTCGGCGAGCAGCTTGGTGCGGCCGTACTCGTTGAAGGGGGCGGTCGGCGACGTCTCGCTCGGGTGCGCGACGCCCAGGCCGTACACCGCGACCGAGCTGGTGAACACGATCCGCCGGACCCCGCCGGCCTGCGCTGCCTGGACCAGGGTGCGCGCACCGCCGACGTTGACCTCCTCGTACAGCGACAGCGGCCGGACGTCGTCGCGGTGCTCGGCGGCGAGGTTGACCACGGCGTCGACGCCGGCTGACGCCGACGTCATCGCAGCGAGGTCGCGGACGTCCCCGAGCGTCGTCAAGGACGGGTGCTGCGTGGAGGGCCGCAGGTCGACGTTCGTGACCGCGTGACCCCGTTCCAGCAGCACCCCGATCAGCCGGGAGCCGATGAAACCGCTCCCGCCCACCAGCAGGACCTTCATTGCGCACTCCCCCACCCGTTCACCAGATGCCCAGCAGCATCAGCATGCCGATGGCCGCGCGGTCGCGCGGTCGACGTCTCAGCTGCGGCGCCAGGCTGACCAGCCGCAGGCGCGACCGGACGCTGTCGTCCGACAGCAGCCTGAGCAGGCGCTCGAGCTCGGCCCGGCGCTCTGCCGGCGCCACCTGCAGCGCCACCTCCACCATCGCCGCGGCCTCGTGCCGGTGCCACTTGCGGCGGACCAGCCCCAGCCGGTGCACCGCCGAGCGGACCGTGAGGTTGGCCCCGAAGGCGTTGGTCTCGTGCTGGCGGTAGTCGACGGTCGGCTCGGCGATGATCGACCAGCGCCAGCCGCGGGCGCGGCACAGGCCGTAGATCAGCCAGTCGTGGAAGTCGACGCCCGCGGCGACGTCGCCGTGCCTGCACACCAGGGTCTGCACCTGCGCGGCGAGACGGGTCGAGAGCACGAACGTGCAGCCGGGGCCGGGGCCCTCGAACAGGTAGTCGAGCCGACGCTGCGGGAAGTCCTTGCGCAGCAGCGCGCGCCCCCCCGCGGCGTCGAACGCCGTGACGTTGGACGAGACCCCGTCGGCGCCGTCGCGGACCAGCCGGGCGACCTGCCCGGCGAGCTTGCCGGGCAGCCACACGTCGTCCTGGTCGGACAGCGCGACCAGCGGGTCGCCCGTGAGGTCTACCTCGCGCAGCAGCCGGAAGAAGTTCGCCGCCGCACCGCCGGCCCGCTCGCGCGGCAGCAGAACCAGTCGCGGCTCGCTCAACGCGCGGTCCTGCAGCCACTCCCAGGTGCCGTCCGAGGACATGTCGTCGGACACGACCAGCTCGAGCGCGACGCCCTCCTGGGCCAGGATGCTGTCCACCTGTTCGCCCAGCCAGCGCAGTCCGTCGTACGTGGCCAGCAGCACGACCACCCGGGGAGGGAGGTCCTCGGGGCTCACGCCACGGCGCGGTAGTAGCTGGCCAGGTGCGCCTCGGCGCTCGCCTCCCAGGTGAACTCCCGGGAGCGGACGTGCCCGGCCTCGGCGAGAGCGGCGCGCCGGTCCGGGTCGTCGAGCAGCGCCACCAGTGCTGCGGCGATGGAGCCGGCGTCGGGCTCGGTGTAGGCGACGGCGTCGCCACCGACCTCCGGCAACGCCAGCCGGGGCGTGGTGAGGACCGGCGCCCCGGTCGCCATCGCCTCCAGGACAGGCAGGCCGAAGCCTTCGCCGTACGACGGGTAGGCGACCAGCAGCGCGCCGCCCAGGAAGCCGGGCAGGTCCTGGAAGCGCAGGTAGCCCGGCCGCATGACCCGGAGCGACGACGGCACCTCGGCGACCGCCCCGTCGATCTCGTCGTCCCAGCCCGAGCCGCCGGCCAGTACCAGCGCGGGTGGCTGATCGCGCCCCGCGCAGGCCTGCACCCAGCCCCTGACGAGGCCGGGCACGTTCTTGCGCGGCTCCAGGGTCGACAGGAACGCGATATAAGGCTGCCCGGCCAGGCCGAGGCGGGCCTGGACGCGCTGCTTCTCGGCGTCGGAGGGGACGTGGAAGGTGGCTTGGTCCACGCCGTGGTGGGCGACATCGATCGTGCCGGGGTCGGCCTCGAGTACCCGTACGAGCTCGTCGCGGGTCGCCCGGCTCGGGACGATGCACCGCGACGACCGCCGCAGCGCGGTGCGCGTCGCGGAGCGGAAGAAGGTGCCCTTGACGGTGGTGTGCACCTGGGGATCGGTGAAGAACGTCGCGTCGTGCACGGTGACGACGACCGGCCGGCCGGCCCGCAGCGGCATCGTGTAGTGCGGCGAGTGCACGACCTTCGCCTCCACCTGCGAGGCCACCAGCGGCAGCCCGGTCTGCTCCCAGGCCAGCCGCGCCGGCCGGTGGGAGATGGCGGCGGGGGCGGCCACGATCCGGGCCTGCGGGGCGACGGCGCCGTAGCGCTCGGAGTCGGCCCGCTGGCAGACCAGCGCGAAGTCGGTGCCGGACCGGCCGAGCGCCGCCACCAGGCCGTCGACGTAACGCCCCACACCGCCCCGGTCCGCAGGGACGGCGGTCGCGTCGACCAGGACGCGGGGTTGCGGGGACAGCGCAGGCTCCGTTCGGGCGGTGACACCCGACGGTTCGGGGCTCTCGAGACTACGCCCGGCGGGGGGTCGGGTGCGCTACGCCTGCCTCGGGGTGCGCTACGCCTGCCCCAGGTCGCGGTACGCCTGCCACAGGGTGCGTGCGGCGTCGTCCCAGTCGTACGCCGCCGCCCGCGCCGGGCCTTCGCGCCGCAGCCGATCGCGCAGCGGGCCGTCCTGCGCAACCTCCTGGAGCGCCCGGGCGAGCTCGGGCGGGTCGAGACCACTGACGTACGCCGCGCCGCCGCCGACCTCGACGAGTGCGGGCGCCATGCTGGTGAGGACCGGCGTACCGACGGCCATGGCCTCGAGCACCGGCAGGCCGAATCCCTCGGCCAGGCTCGGCACGACGACCGCCGTCGCCCGGGCAAGCAGGACGGCGAGGTCGGGGTCGCTCACCCGGCCGAGCAGGCGGACCCGGCCCTCGGCAAGGCCCGCCGCGGCGGCCAGCGCGAGCACGTCCTGCCCGCCCCAGCCGGGCTGGCCGGCGCAGAGCAGCGGCAGGTCGGGGGCGGCCGGGTCGGCGAGCGCCCTCAGCAGCTCTGCCAGTCCCTTGCGCGGCTCGAGCGTGGCGACGGTCAGCAGGTATCCGTCGGGCAGTGCGAGCCGGGCTGCCCGAGCGTCGGCGTCGGCCGGGGGCGCCAGGTCGCGGCTGACGCCTTCGCCGACCACCAGCAGCCGCTCCTGCGCCACGCGCAGGTGCTGACTCAGCTCAGACGCGACCGCGTGGGTGGGGACGACCACCAGGTCGGCGCCGTCGACCGCGAGCGCGACCGCGGCCCGGTGCCAGCGCACGCCGCGCGCGGTCAGCGTCTCGGGGTGGGTCCAGGGGACGGCGTCGTGCACGACCACGACCGTGGGCGTACGCCGCGGCGACGGGTGCAGGGGCGTCGGCGCCAGCACGACGTCGCCGCCGACCTGCGGTCCGAGCCCGCG
>JBKJQN010000088.1:0-18986 GCA_046593925.1 Mycobacteriales bacterium | reverse complement strand
GGGTTCGAGGCCGAGTGCGTGCAGGGGTTCACGCTCGGCTTCGACGGCAAGACGCTGGTGCACCCGACCCAGGTGGAGGTGGCCAACCGGGTATGGGCGCCGTCGCCTGACGAGGTGGCCGCAGCCCGGGTGGTCGTCGAGGCCTTCGCCGAGGCCGAGCGCGACGGCCGGGGCGTCGTGGTCGTCGACGGCCGGATGGTGGAGAACCTGCACCGCGACAACGCCCTACGTACCCTCGCGACCGCCGACGCGATCACCGCCAAGCCCTGACCCCGGCTTCCCCTGCGATACGTCACTTCCCCTGCGCGAGTGCACTCCGGAGAGCCCAAAATGTGCACTGACGAAGGGGAGGCGGTCGAGGGGCCCGGCGCGACAGTCAGCGGTCGGGCGGCGCCAGCTCGTCGCGTACGTCCATGAGGGCGAAGCCGAGCAGGTTGCGCCCCGTCCAGCGTGACGGCAGCAAGTCCGCTGGTTCCTCGCCGCGACCGCTACCCCAGATCAGGTCAACCGGGCTGGCCTCCACCAGTACGGCGGCGCCCGTTCCGCGCAGGTAGTCCCGCTCCGGAGATGCCGCGGCGAACTTGTGCCGGTTGCCTTCCACGACGACGCCGTACGCGACCGCCGCCCACGCCGCCGAGTCGAAGCCGCGCACCCGGCGGCCGAGCTGCTTGGCCTGCTCCGGGTCGCGCGCGGCCAGCACCTGCTGCAGGGCGTGGTCGTCGCCGAAGGTGCGCGCCTTGGCCGCCATCATCCAGTGCTCGGCGGTGGGGTAGCGCACCCCGTCGACGTCGAACGGCGACGGCCACCACTGCGTGAGCACCCACGGACCGGCGCCCGGCCCCGTCGCCACGTGGCCGTAGAACGGCAGGACCGGGGGCAGGGTCGCCGAGGCCTCCGCGCGCAGCAGCTCGGCCAGGCGGTCGGCGGGGGTCGGTGGCACGGCTGCTCCCAGGCACTCGGTGAGGCGGACACCTCCGGCGCCCACGGTGCCAGGCCGGGGCAAGTGACCGGACGGCGGCCCGTAGTCCCCCGCCGTAACCTGGTACAGCCGGGACGCAACCGCCCAGACCCCGCGCAGAGGAACCGATGACCACTCCCGTGCCCACGCAGGACCAGCTCACCGTGGCGCTGTCGACGGTGCAGGATCCCGAGATCCGCCGTCCGATCACCGAGATCGGGATGGTCAAGAGCGCGACCGTCGACCCCGACGGCACCGCGCGGGTCGCGATCTATCTCACCGTCAGCGCGTGCCCGATGAAGGACACCCTCACCGAGCGCGTGACGGCCGCCGTCGGCGCGCTGCCCGGGGTCGCGCGGGTGCTGGTCGAGCTCGACGTGATGAGCACCCAGCAGCGTCAGGACCTGCAGAAGCTGCTGCGCGGCGACGAAGCGGTGCGCGAGATCCCGTTCGCGATGCCGGGCTCGCTGACGAAGGTCTTCGCTGTGGCGTCGGGCAAGGGCGGTGTCGGCAAGTCCAGCGTGACCGTCAACCTCGCCGCGGCGATGGCCGCCAAGGGCCTGCAGGTCGGCGTACTGGACGCCGACATCTACGGCTTCAGCATCCCCCGGATGCTGGGCGTCGAGCACCGCCCCACGCAGGTCGAGTCGATGATCATGCCGCCGTCGGCGTACGGGGTCAAGGTCATCTCGATCGGCATGTTCACGAAGGACAACACCCCGGTGGTGTGGCGCGGGCCGATGCTGCACCGGGCGTTGCAGCAGTTCCTGTCCGACGTCTACTGGGGCGACCTCGACGTGCTGCTGATGGACCTGCCGCCCGGGACCGGCGACGTCGCGATCTCGGTCGCGCAGCTGGTGCCGAGCGCCGAGATCCTGGTCGTCACGACCCCGCAGCTGGCCGCGCAGGAGGTCGCCCAGCGCGCCGGCTCGATCGCCCTGCAGACCCACCAGCGGATCGCCGGCGTCGTGGAGAACATGAGCTACCTGCCGTGCCCGCACTGTGGGGACCGCATCGACCTGTTCGGGTCCGGCGGCGGTGAGGCCGTCGCGTCCTCGCTCTCGCGTGCCCTCGGCGCCGACGTGCCGCTGCTTGGACAGGTGCCGATCGACATCCGGCTGCGCGAGGGCGGCGACTCCGGTCGCCCGCTCGTGCTCGACGACCCCGACTCGACCGCGGCGAAGGAGCTGCTGAAGGTCACCGAGGCGCTCACCGGCAAGCCGCGCGGGCTCGCGGGCCTGTCGCTGGGCCTGACGCCCGCCCGCCGCTGACGGCACGGGGGCGGTGTCACGCCCGGGCGTCGGGCGCGGACGTCCGGCGCGACGCGCCTCCGTGTGGCGCCTTACGCACTCCCCGCCGCGCATTCCTACAAAGGGGACGCCCGGCCCAGCCGCGCCGGCACCGAGCGGACGTCCGCCTGCGGCGATGCGCCGGTCCTGGCACCGGTGTTCGGCTTTCGCCCGGCAACTGCGAAGCGGTCGGGGCCTCACTACGGTGGCGACCACCCGAACGCCCCCGCCGACGCTCAGGTGGTGTCGGGGTCCCACGGCGGGGTCTCGCCGGCGGCCAGCGGCAGCGACCCCCGAGGCCGGCCGGCAAGCTGCTCGACCAGGGCGTCGTCCTCGTCGTCCCAGAGGTGCTTCTTGACGAAGGCCTTGGGGTGCAGCGACGCGAGGTCGAGGTCACCCATCTCGGGCCCCAGTTCGGTCTTGAGATCGTCGGTGACCCCGCGCAGGTACTGCCTTAGCTGCCGCAGCCCCTTGCCCGCCTCGGCCGCGACGCCCGGCAGCCGCTCCGGCCCGAAGACGAACAACGCCAGCAGCAGAATGACCGACATCTCGGGTAGGCCCACGTTCCACACGGCGTTCCCTCTCGTCCCGCGCCGCGAGGGGCGCACTTCAGACTACGGCTCAGCCGCCGCCCTTGTCTGCCAGCACCACCTGGGCGGTCTTGACCTCGCCGCCCCTGACGTAGGACACCGTGACCCGCTCCCCGACCTTGCTCTGCCGCAATGCCAGGACGAGCTCGTCGACACTGCCCACGGCGGTCTGGCCGACCTTGTCGATGACGTCGCCGACCTGCAGCCCCGCGGTCGCCGCGGGACCGCCGCTGGTCACCCGGGTGACCCGGGCGCCCTGCTTGGTCCCGTCCTTGGCGATCTCGTTTCCGGCCTCGACGCCCACCGCCGGGTGGGTCGCCCGGCCGGTCCGGATGATCTCCTCCGCGACCGAGCGCGCCTCATCGACCGGGATCGCGAACCCGACGCCGATGCTGCCGCTCTGGTCGCCGCTGCCCGACCCGCCCAGCGTCGCGATCGCCGAGTTGATCCCGATGACGGCGCCCTTGACGTCGACGAGCGCCCCGCCCGAGTTGCCGGGGTTGATCGCGGCGTCGGTCTGGATTGCGTTGAGCAGCGGGGTGGCCCGTCCGCCGCCCTCCGCGGGCACGTTCACCGTGCGGTTGAGCGCCGAGATGATGCCGGTCGTCACCGTGCCGTTGAGCCCGAGGGGCGAGCCGATCGCGATGACCGGGTCGCCGACGACCAGGCCGGCCGAGCTGCCGAGCACGGCGGGCTCGAACGCGGCACCACGATCGACTTTGAGGACCGCGAGATCGGTTTCCGGGTCGCGGCCCACGATCTGCGCGGGCAGCTCGCGGCCTTCACCGCCGTTGACCGTCACGGTGATCGTGCCGCCCTTCGCGCCCGGCGCCACGACGTGGTTGTTCGTGAGCACATAACCGTCCGCGCGGAGCACCACGCCGCTGCCGCTCCCGCCGCCGGTCGCCGTCGTCACGCTGATGCTGACCGTGCTGCGCAGCACCCGGCCGGCGATACCCGCCACCGAGTCGGGCGCCCGCTCGATCGTCCCCGCTGTCGAGACCCCGCTGCCCAGGTTGGCCGAGGGATCAGTCAGCGAACGGTTGTCGCGCGCCGACACGAAGGCGCCACCGCTGACGCCACCGATCAGGCCGGCCGCGAGCAGCGCGGCGACCACAGCCAGCCCTCGACCTGTCCGCGGCCGAGGCCGGTCCGGGCCACCCAGGGTGTCTCTACTGCGGCTCCACGGGTCGCCCGCGTCCAGCGGCTGGCCGAACGGCGCCTCGCCGTACGGAGCCTGGCCCTGCGGCGGCTGGCCCCACGCCGGCTGCTGCTGACCCTGCGCGCTCCAGGCAGGTGCGCCACTGGGCGGGCCGTACGCGGGACTGCCGTAGGACTCGCGGCCGTACGCAGGAAGGCCGTACGCGCTGCCCTGCGCAGGACTGCCGTAGGGCTCGCTGCCGCGTGCCGGGCTGACGTACGGCTCAGTGCCGTAGAGCCCGGTGCCGGTGGCAGGACTGCCGTAGGGCTCGCTGCCGGGCGGGGGGGCGACCGGCACGGCGAAGGCGCCTTCGGCCGGCCGTGACCACCAGGCCGCGCTGTCGACGTCGGCCGGCGGGCCGCCGGTGCCTGCCTGGTGGCCAGAACGGTCGCCAGAACGCTCGCCAGAACGGTCGCTGCCGGCGGTGCGGTCGTCCATGACTGTCCTCCCGGACGCCGCGCCGGCGTCGTGCGTGTGGCGGCGCATCAGCGCTGCCAACCAAGTGTGCCCACTGGGGTGTGTGCTGCGCGTCAGGGGCCGAACCGGCATCCCATCAGCCGGTCGGGTCGAGCCACGAACCCACCCGGGCGAGGCCACGACCGAGCCTGCGCAGCAGCCCGCCGTCGGTACGGCCGTCCCGGGGCAGCGAGCCGACCGCGGCCAGCAGGTCGTCGTGGGCGGCGTCGGAGATCATCGTGAAGACCTGGCCGCCGCCACTCCAGACCAGCCGCTCGGGGGTTCCGGCCTGCACCCATACCGGGGTCCCGGCCACTTCCTGGCGCCGATAGCCGGCGGGCACCTGGCCGAGGCTCCCGGGCTGGCTGAACAGCGACACCGTCGACAGGCCGTCGGAGTAGGCCTGGTGCAGCACCGCGCCGGCTCCGGCCGGCCTGCCGGAGTCGAACATGGCGTAGCCGCCCGGTAGCCGCGCGGGCGCCGCCCAGCCGGCGGCGCTGCCGGGCTGCACGGGCTGCAGGGGCTGCAGGGGCTGCACGGTGAGCGCCCCCGGATCGGCCGCGGGCCTCGAGGCTGCAGCATCGGCGTCGACGACCAGGTCGACGTACGCGCTGCTGCGCAGCCGGCGGCCGTGGGGGTCCCAGACCTCCCGGCGCAGCGGGAGGCCGGTGTCGGTGTCGAGCCAGAACCGGCCGGCCACCTGGCCGTCGCGGCGCCGCGCCTCGACGACCTGGGCGCGCCGTCCCGAGCTGGTGCCGACCCCCAGCACCGACAGCTCATAGCGGTCGGCCAGCTGGCCGAGCAACTGCTCGTCGAGCCCGACGGCTGGCAGTGACGAGGCAACGGACGAAGGCCCGCCGCTCACCCGGGTGCCGGACCACGGGTCATGGTGCACTTCAGAGACAGAAGAGCTGGCCACCCCGCCCCGCCAGGTCGCCACATACTGCGTACCCGTCCAGCTGCGGTTGCGGGCCGCGTGGGCCGCATCGCCGAGCAGGGCCAGGGCTTCCTGGTCACCGGCCGGGCGGACGCGCCCAGCCGGCTCGGTGGGGGCTGCAGCCGCCGGCAGCCCGGACATCAGCACCGCACCAGCGCCCAGCACGAGCAGCGCCGGGCGTACCCGCCGCGGTCCGCTCACCGGCTCGGGCCGCGCACCCCGGCCGGCTCCGGCAACGGGAGCTCCCCGGCAACACCGGCATAGTCGATGAGGAAGACGTCGCTGGTCGGGTCCACCGGGGTACGGGTCGGCGGGCTGGGCGGGGCGCCGAGCACAAAGACAGCGCCCAGCCCGATCACGAGAGCGGCGCCGCCGAGGGCGGTGCGGCGTATGGCAGAGCGGCTGCGAGGGCCCCGGCTGCTACGCCGGCGGCTGAGCGCGGTGGGAAGCCGGCGCGGCAGCCTCGCCGTCGTGGCGCGGGAAACGGCGTCGCTGCTCGCGGACAAGGCAAGCAGCCGCGCGGACAGGTCGGCGTGGGCATCGGGGGTGTCAAGCCCACGAAGGCGGGCCTTGAACAGCCGCTGAGCCTCCACCTCGGTGCGACAGGCCGCACAGCTCGACAGGTGCCGCAGCACCCGCTCGCGAGCGGCATGGTTGAGCTCGCCATCGACGAGCGCAGCCAGGTCGGCGCCGAGGTGGCCGCTCACGACCGGCGACCTGCAGGCGTCGGCGGGCTGGGCGCGCGGTGCGCGAGCGCCGCGCGCAGCGCACTGCGGCCACGGTGGATGCGGCTGCGGACTGTGCCGATCTTGATGCCGAGTGTCGCGGCGATCTCCTCGTACGACAGACCTTCGAGATCGCACAGGACGACGGCGGCGCGGAAGTCGGGCGGCAGAGCGTCCAGGGCGGCCTGCACGTCGGTGTCGAAGTGGGTGTCGTCGTAGATCTGGGCAGGCCCGCGGTCTCGGCTCTCGAGCCGCTCGGCGTCGTCGGGCAGCGCCTCGAAGCGGATGCGCGCCTTGCGTCGGACGGTGTCCAGGAACAGGTTCGTGGTGATGCGGTGCAGCCAGCCCTCGAAGGTGCCCGGCGTATAGCTCGACAGCGAGCGGAAGACCCGTACGAAGACCTCCTGGGTGAGGTCCTCCGCGTCGTGCTTGTTGCCGGTCAGTCGGTAGGCGAGCCGGTACACCCGAGCCGAGTGCCGCGACACCACCTCGTCCCACGACGGCGCCGTCCAGGGCTCGACCTCCGCACTGGGCGCAGCGGGGGTGTCGCTCGGGTACTCGCTCACAGCCGTCTCCTGCCCCCGGCGTGCAGGGAGCACTCCGGTGCAGAGCATGATGCCGGGCCTCCTGTGAAGCGGGCGTGTGGTCGGGCGCGAGGGCTGGACCAGCCGCCGGGTCCATCAGAAGAACGGGCCGCCCAGCCTGCGGGTTCCCGCAGCGGCGCGTGGACCACTACGCTCGCCGGGTCCGAACCGAGGAGTCCTGTGATCGAGTCCGGTCCGCAATCCGGCGTCCCGTCCGCCGCCCCCCGCCGCGGTGACTCGCCGCTACCCGATGCGCCGGCGACCCCGCGCGGTGCCGCCGGGCCCGGTGCCGCCGCGCCCGACGCGGCTGCCATCGCGGGCTACGTCACCGCTTATCAACCCGAGGACGGGCCGCTGCTGGCCGCCCGGCAGCGCGCCCGCGAGGTCGGCGTCGCTGCGGTCGACGAGGCCGCCGGTGCGGCACTGCGGGTGCTCACCGCCCTGTCCGGCGCACGGCATGTCGTCGAGCTCGGTACCGGGGCGGGCGTCTCGACGCTCTGGATGCTCAAGGGGCTGCGTCCCGAAGGCGTGCTGACCAGCATCGACAGCGAGCCCGAGCACCAGCGGCTGGCTCGGCAAAGCCTGTCCGAGGCGGGCGTGCAGAGTGGCCGGGTCCGGCTGATCGCCGGGCGGGCCCTGGAGGTGCTGCCGCGGCTGTCCGACGGCGGCTACGACCTGATGCTGTGTGACGCCGCGCCCGCCGAGAACACCGACTACCTGCCGGCGGCGCTGCGCCTGCTGCGCACCGGCGGTGTCGTGGTGTTCGCCGGTGCGCTGGCCGGGGGACGGGTCGCCGACGCCGCTGCGCGCGGTGCCGAGGTGCTGGCCGCCCGCGACCTGCTCCGCGCCGTACGCGAGGAGCCCCGCCTCGTCCCCGCGTTGCTGCCGGTCGGCGCCGGCCTGCTGGTCGCCGTCAAGCAGGACGCCCCCGCCGTCTGACCCCTCGGGGGGCTAGCAGATGCGGGGGAGCTGCTCGCCCAGCGGGCGGTCGACGACCCGGGTTCCGCCGATACCGGTAGGCACGACCAGCACGCCGGCTTGGCGCCGCGGTCGACCAGGCTCTCGGCGAGCTCGGACTTCTGAGCTGACTCAGGCGCTGCGCCGGGCGGCCAGCTCCTCGAGCCAGCGCACAAGTAGCCGTACGCCGTAGCCGGTCGCGCCCTTGGTGAGCTCCTCGTCGTCACCCTTGCTCCAGGACGGGCCGGCGATGTCCAGGTGCGCCCACGGCCGGCCACCGGTGAACTCGCGCAGGAACAGCGCGGCCGTGATGGAGCCGCCCTGCAGCTTCCGCTTCGGGTCGCCGATGTTGCGCAGGTCGGCCGTCGGCGAGTCGAGCGCCTGCCGGTAGTCCTCGACCAGCGGCATCCGCCACAGCCGCTCCCCCGACACCGTCGACGCCTGCTCCAGCTCGGCAGCGAGCACGTCGTCGGAGGCGAACAGCCCGGCATGCCGCTTGCCCAGGGCGACCGGCATCGCACCGGTCAGCGTGGCCACGTCGACGACGACGTCGGCGCCGAGCACCAGGTCGGCGTACGCCAGCGCGTCGGCGAGCACCAGCCGGCCCTCCGCGTCGGTGTTGAGCACCTCGACGGTGCGGCCGCCGTACTGCGTCAGCACGTCGCCGGGGCGCTGCGCGGTGCCGCTCGGCATGTTCTCGGCGCAGGCGAGCAGACCGGTGACCGTGAGCGGCAGTCCCAGGTCGGCGACCGCCCGCAGCGTCCCGATCACGGCTGCGGCGCCGCCCATGTCGCTCTTCATCGTGAGCATGCTGTCGTTGGGCTTGAGCGACAGGCCACCGGTGTCGAAGGTGATGCCCTTGCCGACCAGGACGACGTGTCGCGACCGGCCGCCGCCGTCGTAGCGCGCCTCCACCAGGCGCGGCGGGCGGCTGGACCCCTGGCCGACGCCGACCAGGCCGCCGAAACCCTCCGCGGCGAGTTCGCGCTCGTCGCGCACCCGCACCCTGAGGTCGGGGAGCAGCGCGACGGCGCGATCTGCCAGCCAGGCAGGAGTCTTGGTCAGCGCCGGTGTGTTGGTCAGGTCACGCGCGAGCGCGGTGGCCCGCGCCGTGGCGATGGCGCGGTCCAGCGCCGGCTGCAGCCCGGACGGATCGTCGACGACCAGCACGACCTCGCGCAGGACACGACCCGGCGCGTCGCCGGTCGTGAAGCCGTACGACGCGAGCGCGACGGCCTCGGCCAGCGCCCGCAGCGCGTCGGCGTCCGGGCGCAGCACCCGCAGGTCGACGGCGAGCGAGATCGAGCCCTTGACGCGACGGGCCAGGGCGGCACCGGCCGTACGCAGGTCGGCCGGGGTGCCGCGCCCGGTGCCGACCAGGAGCAGGCGGCGGCCGGTCGTGCGGGCCGGCGCGACGACTTCGCCGGCCGCGCCCTTCGCCTCTTCGGTGACCAGCAGGGCCGCCAGCTCTGCGATGGGCGCGCCGTCGGGTGCGTCGGCCAGCAACACCGCCACCCCGTCGGCTGCCGCACCGCTGCGGGTCGGCAGCGCGAGCACGACCGACCCCTCCGGCGGCTCGGCCGCGAGCACCAGTGCAGGAAGATCGGGCGGCGATACAGCGGCGGCCACAGGACGTACGGCGGTGGACTGGCGACGGGGCGGCACGCGGGTCCTCTCTCGCGGACGGGTCCGGCCGGTCACCAGCGCTCTGGCGACCGGCCGGGGGGCGCTGATCGTGTGTCGTACGTCCTGCGGTTGCGCGGGGCTAGGAGACGACGGCCTTGAGAGCGTCGCCCAAGGCGCCGGCCTCCTCGGCGTTGAGCTCGACGACAAGTCGCCCGCCACCCTCCAGGGGGACGCGCATGACAATGCCGCGACCCTCCTTGGTGACCTCGAGCGGACCGTCGCCCGTCCGCGGCTTCATGGCCGCCATCCGACCAACCTCCCAGTCCGGTGTTCCTGCGCGCGGTGCGCTGGCGTCACAGTCTCCCGCATGGCCGCCGGAACCGGTAACCGCCTCCCCAGAGCGCCGCGGCACAATGCCGCTCACGCCCCAGTCCGATGCTGCGCAGGAGACCACCGATGACCGAGCCCACCCCCTCCGGCACCGTCCGCCTCGAGGTGGCCGATGCAGTCGCGACGATCATCCTGGACCGGCCCGAAGGGATGAACGCCCTGACTGTCCCGGTCAAGGAAGCGCTGCTGGACGCGGTACACGCCGTCCACGACGACGACGCCGTACGCGCCGTGCTCCTGACGGGCAGCGGCCGGGCGTTCTGTGTAGGGCAGGACCTGCGCGAGCACGCCGCCCTGCTGGACGCCGGTGACCCCGCCCCGCTGCGGACGGTGCGCGAGCACTACAACCCGACCATCACGCTGCTCGCCACGATGCCCAAGCCGATCGTCGCGGCCGTCAACGGCACGGCCGCCGGTGCGGGACTCGGCCTGGCCTGCGCGTGCGACTTCCGGATCGGCGCGACCGGAGCACGCTGGACAACCGCCTTCACCGGCATCGGCCTGACCGCGGACTCGGGGCTGTCGTGGACCCTGCCCCGCCTCGTCGGCGCCGCCCGGGCTACCGCGCTACTGCTCCTGGCCGAGCCGTTCACCACCGAGCAGGCATTCGAGATGGGGCTGCTGACCGCCGTGGTGCCGGCCGAGCAGGTTCTGCCGGCTGCGCAGGAGCTCGCGGCCCGACTCGCGGCCGGCCCGACGGTCGCGTACGCCGCGGTGAAGCAGTCATTGCTGCTGGCGGCCACCTCGACGCTGCAGCAGGCCCTCGCCGAGGAGGACCGCCAGCAGACGCACGCGGGCCGGAGCGCCGACCACGCCGCCGCCGTCCGCAGCTTCCTGGCCAAGCAGCCGCCCGTCTTCGCCGGTCGCTGAGTTCAGGCCGCGCGGGCTGCCGGCCGGCCGGCCTCCACCCAGCGGGCGAAACGCCTCAGCGACAGCCGCACGCCGGCGGTGAACAGCGGCCGGACCAGCGGCCAGCCGAGCCGGCCCAGGGCGCCGAGCGGCAGCTCAAGGTCCTCGCGCCAGACGAAAACGCTGCGGTCAGGACCACGCTCCTGCACCTCGAAGGCGCCGGTGCCGCGCACCAGACGGCCGGTGTGCAGGACATGGCAGCGCAGCGGTGGCTCCCAGCGGGTGATGACCATCGTGTCGAGAAATCCCAGCCGCCCGACACCGGTGAACGCCTCGATGCCGCCGCCGACGCCGACACCGCCCTGCGCGGTGCCGGCCACGCGGGTGCCGAGCATCCACTCCCCCTGGCCGCTCCAGTCGACGGCGCCCGCCCAGGTGGCGGGGGCCGGGGCGGCAACGGGAACGGTGAGCACGATCGTGGCGGTCATGGCGTGATCATCGTCGGGTCCCGGCCGCTCCGCCACCTCGGCGGGGTCGCTGGCAGGGGGCAGCGATCACCAGCGCTGGGCCGCGCGGGACGCCGCATCGGGGGCGTGCGGCGGGTCCGTCGGCTCGTCGACATGCACCGGCTCGGGGAACGGGACCTGTACCGGCGAGGCCCCCGGCCGCACCACGACTGCGGGCAACGGCTCGGCGCCCTTGCCGCTGTCGGGCAGGTGCTCGGCGTCAGGCCCGTCCTGCGGCTCGACGCCGTCGGGCCGGTGCTCGACCGCGGGCTGCTGCTGCGGCGCGCTGCCCTCGAGCTCGGCGAGCCGGGCGTCGCGGTCACGCAGCTCGCCGGACAGCCGATCGAGCAGTGCGTCGACCTCCGCCATCCGGTAGCCGCGCAGCGCCATCCCGAACCGGACGGCCTCCAGGTCGTCGGCGGTGACGGGGGCTCCGAGCGGAAGATCGAGGTCGGCCCGGTCAGGCGGCACGTCGACGAGCAGCTCGCCGTCGCGCGTCGCGACCAGAGCTGCCACGAACACCACGGCCAGCACACCGAGCACCGCCAGAGCCGTTCCCACCACCCGATGGTGCCAGACCGCACCGGTCCGGCGGCGTGCCCGGCCGGTCCGCCCGCCCGTGTCGAGCCTGGGGCCGGCCGATAATGATGGGAGGTTTGAGGTGTTTGCCGCACGACGCGACCGCACCGTCGTCGACACGCGGGTGCCGCGGTCAGCACATCGTCCCAGAACTACACGAAGCGGCTGCCCGACGGTATCCGCGCACCAAGCTGGAGCGGGATCCCGAGCAGCGGACCGCCACGAGAGGCACGTTCGGCGCGCTCAAGCACGTCTACCCCGAGCCCGGCATGACCGGGCTGCCCAGCTGTTTCGAGGCCGAGCTGGCCGGTCGGCTGCCGCGCTGTCACGTCTTGTACTGGACGTCGCAAGCCGGTCACCGGATGCGCGTACGGTCCGCGCTGATCGTCGGGCCATCCGGGCCCTGACCGTCACCTCGGAGGCAGACGTGCTTAAGGGCTTCAGGGACTTCCTGCTACGCGGCAACGTCATTGACCTCGCGGTCGCCATCATCATCGGAGTTGCCTTCGGGTCCGTCATCAGCGCCTTCGCGAAGGACTTCATCGGTGGCCTCATCGGTGTCATCGGTGGCACCCCGGACTTCGGCACCGCGGGCTTCACCGCCAACGGCAGCAAGGTCATCATCGGCTCGACCATCAATGCCCTGATCAACTTCATCATCGTCGCGGCGGTCATCTACTTCGTGGTGGTGATCCCGGTCGGCAAGCTGATGGAGCGGCGCAAGCGAGGCCTCGAGCCGGAGCTGGCGGCGACCCGCGAGGACATCGCGCTGCTGCAGGAGATCCGCGACCTGCTCAGGGCCCGGGGCGGCCAGGTCTAGGCCTCACGGATCGGCCTCGAGCTCCTCCTGCAGGGACGGGGTGAGACGCACCGGCGCGGACAGACCCGCCTCCACCGCGTCGAGTGCGCCGGCGACCGTCGAGGTCCAAACCAGGGCCCCGGCGGCCACCGGGCGTACAAAGCCGCGCGCGAGCATCAGGTCGAGCTGGGCGCGCAGCGGGGCGTAGAGGCCGTCGACGTCGAGCACCACGACGGGTTTGACGTGCAGGCCGAGCGAGCGGGCCACCCATACCTCCGTCAGCTCCTCGAGCGTTCCCAGGCCACCCGGCAGCGTGAGGAACGCGTCGGCGCGGGCGTCCATCAGGCCCTTGCGCATGCGCATGTCGTCGACGACCAGCAGCTCGTCGGCGTCGCGGTCGCCCACCTCGAGCTGCAGCAGCGCCTCCGGGATGACCCCGGTGGTACGCCCGCCGCCGGCGCGCACGGCCCGGGCGACCGCCCCCATCATCGACAGCGCCCCGCCGCCGGAGACCAGGTCATGTCCCCGCCGGGCCAGCTCGCGGCCTACCTCGGCGGCGAGCTCGACGTACGCCGGGTCGATCCGCATGCTCGACGCGCAGAAGACGCAGATCGCCGCCACGGCGCTACAGCCCTGAGTCGCCCGGGAAGTCGCCGACCTTCTCGTGGCCGGTAGCGACCGGCTCCGGGGCGGGGCGCAGCGACTCGGCGTCGGCGATGACCGCGAGCACGTCGTCCACGTCGTCGGTGACGTGCACCAGGTCGAGGTCCCCTGGCGAGAGATAGCCGTGCGTGAGCATGGTGCTCCGCAGCCAGTCGATCAGCCCCGACCAGTACGCCTTGCCCAGCAGCACCACCGGGAACTGGTTGACCTTGTGCGTCTGTACCAGCGTGAGGGCCTCGAACAGCTCGTCCATCGTGCCGAACCCGCCGGGCAGGATGACGAACGCCTGCGCGTACTTCACGAACATGGTCTTGCGAGCGAAGAAGTAGCGGAAGTTCAGCCCCAGGTCCACCCAGTCGTTGAGGCTCTGCTCGAAGGGCAGCTCGATGCCCAGGCCCACCGAAAGGCCGCCGGCCTCGCTGGCGCCGCGGTTGACGGCCTCCATGACTCCCGGGCCCCCACCGGTGATCACGGCCCAGCCGGCGTCGGCGAGCGCCGCCCCGAGGGCGCGACCGGTGGCGTACTCGGGCGCGGCCCGCGATGTGCGGGCGGAGCCGAAGACGCTCACTGCACGCGGCAGCTCGGCAAGCAGGCCAAAGCCCTCAACGAACTCGGACTGGATGCGCAACACCCGCCACGGGTCGGTGTGCACCCAGTCCGACGGCCCCCGGTGGTCCAGCAGCCGCTCGTCCGTGGTGCTGGCCTGCACCTGCCCCCGGCGAAGGGTGACTGGGCCCCGGTGCTTCTCCGGAGTGTCCGGGAGGGACGGGCGGTCCGGGTCGGTGGAGGCGGGCACGCGCTGAAACTTAGCGGCCGCTCGGCGTGCGCCCGTCACGGCCAGTGGTAGGACCGGGACTCGCAGTGGACCGTGACGTCCGCGGGACGCTCACCTGCCGTCCCGCGCGGGCTGTACGCCTGCACCTCGCCGCTGTCGATGGACAGCAGCTTCGGGGTCCCCCCGGCATCCTGCACGGCCTTCCACGGCTCGGTGAGCTCGACCTGGTCAATGCCCTCGGGGGCCAACAGCCATCGGCTGCTCGCCGGCCCGAGCCAGCGCACCGACCGGAGCAGCCGTGGCCTGTCGCGGCCTCAACGGACCGGTCCTGCTGAGCCGGCCGAGAGGTAGCCGCGCAGCGCTGCGGTGCACGCGGTGATCAGACCGACGTCGACCGACTCCTCGCGGGTGTGCGCGAGGCCGGGGTCTCCCGGTCCGTAGTTGACGGCGGGGATGCCCAGCGCGGCAAAGCGCGCAACGTCGGTCCAGCCGTACTTCGCGACCGGCGTGCCGCCAACCGCCTCGACGAAGCGCTGCACGCCGGGAGCGGTCAGCCCGGGGAGGGCGCCGGGCGAGCTGTCGGTGAGCACACACTCGTACGGCGCCAGCACCTCGCGAACGTGCGCGAGCGCGGCCGCCTCGCAGCGGTCGGGGGCGAACCGGAAGTTGACAGTGACCGTGCAGGCGTCGGGGATCGTGTTGAGGGCGACCCCGCCCTGGATGCGCACCGCGTTGAGCCCTTCGCGGTAGGTGCAGCCGTCGATCTCGACGTCCCGCGGGACGTAGCGGACCAGAGCTACCAGCAGCGGCGTCACAGCGTGCACGGCGTTCTCGCCCAGCCAGGCGCGGGCGCTGTGCACGCGCCGGCCGGGCACCGTCACCTGCACGCGCAGGGTGCCCTGGCAGCCCGCTTCGACCTGCCCGCCGGTCGGCTCCATCAGGATCGCCAGATCGGCGTCCAACAGGTCGCGCCGGTTCTCCACCAGCCGCTTGAGGCCGTTGCGCTCGGCCCCGACCTCCTCGTTGTCGTACAGCACGAAAGTCAGGTCGTACGCCGGTTCGGTCAGCGTCGCGGCCAGGTGCAGCAGCACGGCGTCGCCGGATTTCATGTCACTGGTCCCACAGCCGTACAGCCGGTCGCCGTCACGGCGGCTTGGCAAGTTGTCGGCAAGGGGCACGGTGTCCAGATGCCCGGCGAGCAGCACCCGTCGGCCGCGACCGAGCCGGGTGCGGGCCACCACCGCGTCACCGTCGCGGACCACCTCAAGGTGTGGCAGGGCATCCAGTGCCCGCTCCACCAGATCGGCGAGCCGTGCCTCGTCACCGCTGACCGACGCGACGTCGACCAGCGCCGCCGTCAGCGATACCGGGTCGCCGGCGAGGTCGAGCGCCGCGGTGACCCACCCTGCGCCCACGGAGCTGTCCCCCGCCGCGCCCACGGAGCTGTCCCCCGCCGCGCTCACGGAGCGACGCCGTGCTCCCGCAGCACGTCGTTCAGCGCCAGCTTGTCGTGCTCCTGACCCGGCTCGAGGTAGCGCAGGACCAGCAGGCACGGCATCCCGAAGTCGCCGCCGGGGAAACTCTTCACGCGGGTCGAGCCGACGCACACGGCACGCTCGGGCGCGACGCCTCGGTCGAGCTCCTTCCCGGTCTCGGCCTCGAAGACGCGGGTGCTGGCGGTGAGGATCGCGCCGGCCCCGAGCTTGGCGCCCCGGCGTACCCGGGCGCCTTCGACGACCATGCTGCGCGAGCCGATGAACGCGTCGTCCTCCACCACGACGGGGGCGGCCTGCGGCGGCTCCAGCACGCCGCCGATGCCGACGCCACCCGACAGGTGCACCCCCCTGCCGACCTGCGCGCAGGATCCGACGGTCGCCCAGGTGTCGACCATCGAGCCACTTCCGACGTAGCCACCGATGTTGGTGTAGCTCGGCATCAGCACCACGCCGGGCTCGAAGAAGGACCCCCAGCGGGCGATCGCCCCGGCCACCACACGCACGCCGTCGAAGGTCGTCTTCAGCGGCACCCGATCGTGCACGTGGAAGCCGCCGTTGGCGCCCTGCACCATCGGCAGCACCTTGAACGACAACAGGATCGCGCGCTTGGCCCGCTCGTCGACGACCACCTCGTCCTGCTCGATGCGGGCGACCCGGGCCCGGCCGGTGTCGAGCAGATCGACGGCCGCGACGACCTCCCGGCGGGCGTCCGCATCGTCGGGCGTCAGGTCGTCCCGGCGCTCCCATAGCTCGTCGACGAGGGGACTGATCGGGCTGTCGGTCATGCCGACGAGCCTACTGACGGGTCCGGGCCGGTTTGTGTGCTGGTCGCTTGCGGCCAACACACAAACTGCCGTCCGGACCGGCCCCGCTGGGCGCGCAGCCCTGCGCGGCAGCAGCCGTTTGTGTGTCGATCCCCAAGCGCGCACACACAAGCTCCGGACCGGCGCGGCGGGGCGCTGGGTCGGCAGGGCGAGGCCGCTGGGCGGCGCGAGGCGGGGCGGCGAGGCGGGGCGGGGCCGCGGGGCGGGGCGGGGCCGCGGGTCGGCGGGGCGGGGCGGCGGGGCGGCGGTGGGTCAGCCGAGCGGGGTCGCGGCGGGGGCACGCGGGCCGGTCAGCGCACGAGTCGACCGCCGAGGGTCGCCAGGGCGAGCGCCAGGACCGCCGCGACCGAGCCCGACACCAGCAGCGGGAGCCGGCCGTCGCCGGACCACGCGAAGCCTGCCCACAGCCCGGCGACGAGCACCGCGCCACCCGCGAGCCCCTGGTACAGCCCCTGCGCCGCACCCTGGCCACCGGGCGGCGCGAGCGAGGCGACCCACGCCTTGCCGACGCCGTCGGTGCACGCGGCGAAGCCGCCGTACACCGGCAGCAGCACGAACACCCACCAGGCCTGGCCGACGAGGCCGAGCCCCAGGTAGCCGACAGCGAAGAACGTCAGCCCGGCGGCGAACACCAGGTGTCGCGGCACCCGGTCGGACAGCGCGCCCGCCGGGTAGCTCGCGACCGCGTAGACCGCGTTGTAGACGACGTACGCGGCGATGACGCCGGAGACCGACAGGCCCAGCTCGCTGGCCCGCAGCAGCAGCAGCGCGTCGGGGAAGTTGACCAGTCCGAAGGCGGTGAGGGTCACCAGCAGCGCTCGCAGGTCGCGAGGCAGCGGGCCTGCCCCGCTGTCGGCGGCCGTGCGCCGCGTCGGCGGAGCCTCCTTGACGGCGGCGACCAGCAGCACGGACAGCACCGCGGGTACGACGGCGACGACCAGCAGCGGCCGGATCCGTTGCCCGAGCAGCTCGTACAGCAGCAGGCCGAGCAACGGCCCGACGACCGCGCCGGCGGTGTCGGCGGCGCGGTGGAAGCCGAAGACGCGGCCCCGGACGGCCGGCTCGACGTCGACCATCAGCAGGGCGTCGCGCGGGGCGCCACGCACCCCCTTGCCGAGCCGGTCGACGGCGCGTCCGGCGAGCACGACCGGCCAGGCGGCGGCGACCGCGATGAGCACCTTGCCGAGCGCCGCGAGGCCGTAGCCGAGGGCGATCAGCGGCCGCTTCGCGCGACCGTCGGCGAGCCGCCCGGCGATGAGCTTGGCGACCGCGGCGACACCTTCCGCGACCCCCTCGACAGCCCCGACGACCGCAACCGGTGCCCCGAGCACGCCGGTGAGGAACAGCGGCAGCACCGGGTACAGCAGCTCGCTTGCGGCGTCCTGCAGGAAGGAGACCCCCGACAGGGTGCGGACATTGGGCGTCAGCCAGCCTGCCCGGGTCCCGACTGCCTGGGTCGGCCGTGTCACAGGTCCGCCAGGCGCTCCGTGGCCGCCGCGACCCGCTCGTCCGTGGCGGTGAGGGCCATCCGGACGTGCCGGGCGCCGTCCTCACCGTAGAACGCACCGGGCGCCACCAGGACGCCGACGGCCGCCAGGGCCGCCACGGTGTCCCAGCAGGGCTCGTCACGGGTGAGCCACAGGTACAACCCGGCGGCGGAGTGCTCGACAGCGAAGCCGGCTGCGTGCACCGCGGGCAGCAGGGCGTCGCGGCGCGCGGCGTACCGGACCCGCTGCTCGGCGACATGTGCGTCGTCGCCGAACGCCGCGACGGTGGCCGCCTGCACCGGCGCCGGGCTGAGCAGCCCGATGTGCTTGCGCGCCTCGACGAGCGCCGCGACTGCCGCTGCGTCTCCGACCGCGAAACCTGCCCGGTAGCCGGCCAGGTTGCTGCGCTTGGACAGCGAGTGCAGCGCCAGCACGCCGTTAGTCGAGCCCCCCGACACCGACGGGTGCAGCACGCTGACCGGCTCGGCGTCCCAGCCCAGCTCGAGGTAGCACTCGTCACTGGCCACCAGCACGTCGTGGGCCCGACCCCACTCGACGGCGGCGCGCAGCCGCTCGGGTGCGAGCACCTCGCCGGTCGGGTTGGACGGCGAGTTGAGCCAGAGCAGCGAGACGCGCGCCGGGTCATGCGTCGTCGGGTCCTCCACCGGGACCGGCACGCAGCCGGCGAGGCGGGCACCCGCGTCGTACGTCGGGTAGGCCAGCCGCGGGATGAGCACCTCACTGCCCGGCTCGAGCCCGAGCAGCGACGGCAGCAGCGCCACCAGCTCCTTGCTCCCGATGCTGGGCAGGACGTGGCGGGTTTCGACGTCGGCGCCGAGCCGCCTGCGCGACCATGCCACCAAGGCGTCCCGCAGGGCTGGCGTCCCGACCGTGAGGGGGTAACCGGGGGCGTCGGCGGCTGCGCACAGCGCGTCCTGGACGACCTGCGGAGTCGGGTCGACGGGCGTGCCGATCGACAGGTCGACGATGCCGCCAGGGTGCGCACGGGCTTTTTCGCCGTAGGGCGCCAGGCGGTCCCACGGGAAGTCCGGCAGGGCGGCGCGGGCTGCCCAGCCCGGCCGCGCGGTCAGAGGCCTTCGGTGTTCTGGCCGAGCGGGACAGCCATGATCACCGGGTGGTCCAGGTCGACAGGACCCACCTTGCTCGCGCCGCCGGGACTGCCGATCGTCGTCGTCTCGGTGAAGAAGTCGACGTTGGCCCGGTAGTAGTCCTTCCACTTCGCAGGCGTGTCGTCCTCGTAGAAGATGGCCTCGACAGGGCAGACCGGTTCGCAG
>JBKJQN010000067.1:0-20435 GCA_046593925.1 Mycobacteriales bacterium | reverse complement strand
TTGAGCCGGACGGCAATGTCGTCGACAGCCCCAGCGTGCGAGGACAGCTCGACCTGGTCCTGGATCGTCGCGGTGTAGAGGACGAGGGCGCGCATGCCCTCGGCCCAGGCCTTCTGGCGCATGAGCATCAGGCGGACGTCGGGGTGGTGGGTGATGGTGACGCGCGGCGCCGTCTTGTCGGTCATCTTCGCCAGATCCGCGCCCTGCTTGCGGAACTTGGCGTACTCCAGCGCATTGAGGTAGCCGGTGGACAGGGTGGAGATGGCCTTGGTGCCGACCATCATCCGGGCGTACTCGATGACCTGGAACATCTGCGCGATGCCGTTGTGGACGTCGCCCACGAGGGTGCCGACGGCCGGCTGCTTCTCGCCGAAGGTGACCTCGCAGGTGGAGGAGACCTTGAGGCCCATCTTCTTCTCGACGTTGGTGACGTAGGCGCCGTTGCGCTCGCCGATCTCGCCCGTCTCGGAGTCCACGTGGTACTTCGAGACGAGGAACAGCGAGAGGCCCTTGGTGCCGGCGCCGGCGCCCTCAGGGCGGGCCAGCACCAGGTGGAAGATGTTCTCCGGCCAGTCCCACTCCGCCGAGGTGATGAACCGTTTGACGCCTGCCAGGTGCCAGCTGCCGTCGGGCTGCGGGGTCGCCGTCGCGCGGCCGGCCCCCACGTCGGAACCGGCTTCGGGCTCGGTCAGCACCATCGTGGCGCCCCACTGGCGCTCGATCGCCAGCTCGGCGAAGCGCTGCTGCTCGGGGGTGCCGTTGCGGTGCAGGATGGCGGCGAAGCCGGCGCCCGACCCGAACATGTAGATGGCCGGGTTGGCACCGAGCACCATCTCGTTGGACGCCCAGCGCAGCGTCGGGGGAGCGCCGATGCCGCCGAGCGAGGCAGGCAGGTCCAGCTTGTCCCAGCCGCCGTCGGCGTACGCCTGGTAGCTCGCAAGGAAGCTGGCCGGCATGGTGACCGAGCCGGTCGCCCTGTCGAAGACCGGCGGGTTGCGGTCGGAGTCGCTGAACGACGCAGCCAGGTCGTGGGTGGCGAGCCGCTCGACCTCGCGCAGGACGTCGTGGGCAGAGTCGACATCGAGCTCAGAGAACGGGCCACGTCCGAGGATCCGGTCGACCCCGAGCACCTCGAACAGGTTGAACTCGATGTCGCGCAGGTTGCTCCGGTAGTGCCCCATTGCGCAGCCGCTCCTCGTCCCGGGTGTCGGTGTACCCGTCGGTAACCCAAGATGCTACTGATGGGTAACGTTGGCAAGTGATCAGCCCGACGGGGAAGTCCGCGTGAGGTGGCGATGGCGCGGGTAACAGGCCGTCACCGGATCCGCAACTCTGGCAAGGGGAGAATCCCATGATCGGCTTCATCATCACCATGCTCGTCGTCGGCGCCATCGCGGGCTTCGTCGCTCGGGCCATCGTGCCGGGCAAGGACGCCATGAGCGTGCCGATGACTATCGGGCTCGGCATCGTCGGCTCGCTGGTCGGCGGCTTCCTCGGCTACGTGATCTTCCACAAGGACAGCGGCCAGGGCGCACTGCAGACCTCCGGCATCATCAGCTCGATCATCGGGGCCGTCATCGCGCTGCTGGTCTACCGGGCGGTCAACGGCCGGTCGCGCACGGGCGTCCGCTAGGCGGTCCGGGCCTCCCGCACACGCGACGACGGCCCCCGCGCGCGGGCGCGCGAGGGTGGCGAACACCTTGCCGGGGGCCTCGCCGTGGGGCGCGGCGACGGCGTCCAGCCCGGCCCGGCCCGTGCGGGTGATGACGGTGTGCGCCAGGGACGACCAGCGGCGGGGCCATAATGGGCGGGTGACAGGGCAGCGGGCGCGGGTCGGTCCCGGGGGCCGCGCGCATGTCGCGGTGTCCGTCGGGCGGGCCGCCGGGGGACTGTCGCGGCTGCTCGGGCGGGGCAGCGGTACGGCCATGCCCGGCCGCGTCGCCCTGTTTTTCGCTCCCGACCTGGCCGCACGGCTGACTGCCGGTCGCACCGTCGTGCTGGTGTCCGGCACCAACGGCAAGACGACCACCACGCGCTACGTCGCCACCGCGCTCAGGACGCAGGGGCCGGTCCTGTCCAACCACGGCGGGGCGAACCTGCGGACCGGTGTCGCCAGCGCCCTGCTCGCAAGCACCGGCGACCCCACCGACACCGCGGTCCTGGAGGTCGACGAGGCGGCGCTGCCCGCTGTGCTCGCCGAGACGAGGCCGGCTGCCGTCGTCCTGCTGAACCTGAGCCGTGACCAGCTCGACCGCACCAGCGAGGTCGCGTGGCATGCCAGGCGGTGGGGCGCGGCGCTCACCGAGGCCCCCGAGGCCGTCGTCGTGGCGAACGCGGACGACCCGCTGGTGTGCTCGGCCGTGCTGACCGCCCGGCCGGACGCGCGGCGCGTCGTCTGGGTGGGGGCTGGGCAGCCCTGGACCCTCGACTGCCCGTTGTGCCCGCGCTGCAGCAATGCCTGGGAGCCGCCGGTCGGAAACTGGGAGTGCCGGCGGTGTGGCTTCGCCCGCCCCGCGGCCGACTGGCAGGCCGTCGGTGCGGACCTGCTCGTCCCTGGCGGCCGGACCGTACGTGCCGGCCTCGGTCTGCCCGGCCGGGCGAACGTCGCGAACGCGGCGATGGCGTTGGCGGCGGCGGCGTCCCTCGGGGCGTCGTGGGAGTCCGCCCTGGACGCCCTGCGACTCGTCACCGACGTGGGTGGCCGGTACCTGCGGACGGTTTACGCCGGCCGGGACGTCCGCCTGCTGCTCGCGAAGAACCCGGCCGGCTGGGCTGAGGTGCTCGAACAGCTGGCCGGCGGGACGGGGCCGGTCGTGGTGAGCGTGAACGCGCGGGCAGCGGACGGTCGCGACACGTCCTGGCTGTGGGACGTCCCGTTCGAGCAGCTGGCGGGTCGCCCGGTGGTGGCGGCCGGTGACCGCGCCGCCGACGTGAGCCTGCGGTTGCGGTACGCGGGGGTGCCGCACGCCATCCGGCCGGACGTGCTGAGCTCGCTCCCGGAAATCACCGAAACGCCCGGTGGCAAGGTGGACGTCGTGGCCAACTACACCGCCTTCGCGACCGTACGGGACGCCCTGGCACGCCTGGGTCGGCCCGGTGCACCGGACAGCGACGGCCTGCGGGCGACCAGGGTGGCATGACCGAGCCTGGGCCCACCGTGGCCGTGCTGTTCCCGGAGCTGCTCGGGACGTACGGGGACGGCGGCAATGTCACCGTGCTCCGGCAGCGCCTGCTGTGGCGGGGGATCGCCCCGGAGTTCGTCACGGTCAGCCTCGCCGACGCCATTCCGAGCGGGTGCGACCTGTACGTGCTCGGTGGCGGTGAGGACGACGCGCAGGCGCACGCCCTGTCCGCGCTGCACCGCTCGCCGGGGCTGACCGACGCCGTCGGCGGCGGCGCGACCGTCCTGGCGGTCTGCGCGGGGCTGCAGATGCTCGGCAACACGATCACCGGCCGGGACGGCACGGTGCAGGACGGGCTCGGCCTACTGGACGCCGACACCAGCCACCGGGCGACCCGTGCCGTCGGCGACGTCGTCGCCACCGCGAGTCCGGAGCTCGGCCTGGGCCGGCTGGTGGGGTTCGAGAACCATGCGGGCGGCACCCGGCTGGGGCCGGGGGCGCGCCCGCTCGCCACCGTCCGCACCGGCGTCGGCAACGGCGGCCCGGACGCCGGCCGTGGCACCCCGCAGGACGAGGGTGCGGTTCAGGGCCGGATCGTCGCGACCTACCTGCACGGTCCGGTGCTGGCCCGCAACCCGGCGTTCGCGGACCTGGTGCTGTCCTGGGTCCTCGGCCGGCCCCTGGAGTCGTTGCCCGACGACGTGGCAGACCCCGTACCGCAGCCGGTGCACCCACCCCTCGGCGCCCGCATCCGCCAGACACTGAGGCTCTCCCGGCGCTGAAGGCAGCGAGTCAGGTGACCCGCGTCGGACGGGCCGTCACCACTGGCCGCCCTGGCCGAGCAGCCGGTAGCCGACACCGCGAACCGTGTCGATGCTGTGCCGCCCGAACGGCGCGTCGATCTTCCTGCGCAGGTAGCCGACGTAGACCTCGACGATGTTGTCGTCGCCCTCGTAGTGGGCGTCCCAGACGCCCTCCAGGATCTCGGTCTTGCTGACGACCTCGTCGCGGTGCCGCAGCAGGAAGTGCAGCAGCGCGAACTCCCGGGGGGTGAGGGTGAGCTCGGTGTCGCCGCGGGCCGCCCGGTGGCCGGCCGGGTCGAGGACGAGGTCACCGGCGGACAGGACTGCAGGGCGCTCCGGCGCGCCGCGCCGGACCAGAGCACGCAGCCGGGCGACGAGCACCACGTAGGAGAACGGCTTGGTGAGGTAGTCGTCGGCACCGATGTCGAAGGCGTCCGCCTCGTCGTACTCGCCGTCCTTCGCGGTCAGCATCAGCACCGGGGTCCATACGCCCGCCTTGCGCATCTCCTGGCAGATCCGGTAACCGCTCAGGCCGGGAACCATGATGTCCAGGATGACGGCGTCATAGCCGCTGCTCCTGGCCTTGAACAACCCCTCGTGCCCCTCGTGGGCGAGCTCGACGTGGAACCCCTCGGCGCCCAGCCCGCGCTGGATCGCCTCCGCGAGCCGTACCTCGTCCTCCACGAGGAGCACCCTCACGACGGGCCACACATCCATGTCATGCGGCGAGTCTGTCCTCAGGACCCTGCAGGGATGCTGGGCGGCCGGCCCTGCTCGGCCCAGCCCGGGGTCGTCAGCTGGCCGTCGGCGGTCACCAGCAGGGCCTGGACGCCGGCCAGCCGGGCCAGCCACTGCAGCGCGCCCGGGCCGTGGGCGAGCGCTGCGGAGGCGTACGCGTCGGCCGCCGCCAGGTCGGGGGCGATGACGGTGGCGCTGCTGAGCCCCGCGGCCGCCCGTCGCGCCCGGCTACCGCGGGGGCGCCGCAGGGCGGCGGCGGTCGCGATGGCCTGGTCGTGCAGCTTGACGTCAGCCAGCAGAGCCGACGGCCGTGTCGGGTCCACCAGCGCCAGCGACCAGCCCGCACCGTCCGGCCGGCCGGCCGCGGACCCCATGACCACGGCGTCCCCGTCAACCTCGACCATGGCGTGCCGTACGCCACTGCGGCCGAGGGCGTCCAGCGCCTGCTGCGCCGCCCAGCCCCTGGCCAGGCCCGCCGGGTCGAAGCCACCCGCGAGCGACCACGGGTCGAACCAGCCTTGCGTCGCCTGCCTGGCCTGCTCGCAGTGCAGGACGACCTCGGCGTCGGCCGGAACAGCTGCCGGCCGGGAGCGTCGGGCCCTCACCCGAGCCGGGCCCAGCAGCCGTTCGGCGTCGTACAACGCCGACACAGCTGCCCGCGCCGCCCGCGCCAGCGCCGCCCGGTCCAGGCCGGCGTCGCGAAGGTCGAGCGTCACGAACCTGCCGAGCAGCTCCTGGTGGTGGAAGAGCCGCGCGGATCCCCTCGGGGTCTGCGCAGGGCCGGGGCCTGCCGCGGCGGGGCGGTGGCGCAGGACGTCGGTCGTCACGCTCACGGGATCTCCTCGCACCTTGACGGCCCGGCGGGTCCGTGGTGACAAGAGAGTGCGTCGCGGCCGCTGAGAGGTGGCTGAGTCGCGATCGACGCTGGAGGGAACCGCTGCCTCCGGCGCGGTCCCGCGGGCAGGATGTCGTCACGAACGTGAACCGCGACTGGTGGGACGAGCGGGCGGCCCTGCACGGCCAAGACCTCGTCTACGACACCGGGGGTGCTCAGCTGGATCGGGGACCTGGCGGCGTGGATACGTACGGCGGCGGCGGTGCTCCGACTGACCGGGCGGCTCGTGCTGGTCGACCTGCACCCCCTGTTCAACATGGTCGACCGTCTGGACCCGCTGTACCTGGACTTTCCGTACCTCGACGACGGACCACGCCGCCTCGAGGACCAGGGCGGGCCGTACGCAGATCCTGCGGCACGCACCGTGCACGACGCGACCGTGGAGTTGGGACACTCACTCGGCGAGGTCGTGACGTCGGCGGTGCAGGCGGGGCTGAGCATCGAGCAGCTCGGCGAGCATGTCGCCGTCGAGTCCGACGTCGGCCGTGGGCTGCTCCCGCGTGGCCCGGACGGTCTCCTGCGGTGGCGCCGTTTCGACGAGTTGCTGCCGGTCAATCTTCAGCCTCCTGGCGCGCAAGCCGGGCTGACCCACGACTCATCCCAGAGCGGAAGGCGCGTGACGGGTCGCGACGACACGGGTCCTCAGCGGCGCCTAAGCGGTCGGGATGCAGCATCGTGGGTGCCCCCGGCCCCCGAGCACCAGGAGCTGCACGTGTCGTCCACGACCCACCGAGCCGTCAGGGCGGTCCGGGCGTGCTGACGCGTCGCGGCCGGGTGACGCTGCTGGTCGGCGGGGTGCTCCTGACGGGTCTGGCCCTGACGGTGCTCGTCTTGCCGGTCAACTCCCGCGACGCGGGGCGGCCGGCTGCCGCGCCCCCCCCATCGGGCCAGGTTCCGTCGTCGGCGGCCGAGGCACGGCGGACCCGGCCGCCGATGGACGTCTACGCGGGCACCCGGGCGGGGCTGCTCAGCCCGGCTGTCGCCGGCGCCCGGGCACTGGTCTACGTGCCGAACCTGGCGGACGGGACCGTCTCGGTGATCGACCAGGCCAGCCTCAACGTGATCGACGTGTTCAAGGTCGGGCTCGAGCCGCAGCACGTCGTGCCCTCGTGGGACCTTCAGACGCTGTGGGTCAACAACAACCGCGGTAACAGCCTGACCCCGATCGACCCCCGAAGCGGCCGTCCGGGCGGGCCTGCGATTGCGGTCCGTGACCCGTACAACCTGTACTTCACCCCCGATGGCAGCTCCGCACTGGTGATGGCCGAGGCGCTGCAGGAGATCGACTTCTACGACCCGCACACCTTCGTGCCGCAGTCCCGGCTGAAGCTCGACAAGCGCTGCCTGGGCGTCAACCACGTCGACTTCTCCGCCGATGGTTCATACTTCATAGCCACCTGCGAGTTCTCCGGTCAGCTCGTCAAGGTCGACGTGGCGAGCCGTAGCGTCGTCGGCTACCTCGACCTCAACGGCGGCCGGGGCCCGGCGGCCCCGCAGGACATCAAGATCGCCCCGGACGGCCGGGTCTGGTATGTCGCGGACATGAATGCCGGGGGGCTCCACGAGATCGACGGCGACGCCTTCACTGCGGTCGGGTTCCTGCCGACCGGCCCCGAGACCCACGGCCTCTACCCGAGCCGCGACGGCAGGTACCTGTACGCGGCCAACCGTGGCGGGATGCTCTCGCAGACCACCCCGCCGTTCGCGCACACCGGGATGGCCGGGTCGGTGTCGGTGATCGACGTCGCGACCCGGCAGGTCGTCGCTACCTGGCCGGTGCCCGGCGGGACCCCGGACATGGGAAACGTCTCGGCTGACGGCAACCGGCTGTGGCTGTCCGGACGTCGTAGCAACGAGGTGTACGTCTTCGACACCGGCGGTGCGGACCCGACGGCAGGACACCTGCTCACCCGGATCCCGGTCGGCCGTGAGCCGCACGGGCTCGCCGTCTGGCCGCTGCCCGGCAAGTACTCGCTGGGGCACACCGGCATCCTGCGCTGACGAACCGACGGACAATCAGCCCTGTCCGAGCGCCACCTTGCGCGCCGCGTCCGCGCGCAGCAGCGGCAACGCGACGGCGCCGCCGGCCGGGGCCGCCGGCGTGCGTAGGGGCAGGGTGATTCGCACCGTGGCGCCAGGCTCGTCGAACGACACGAAGGTCACATCGCCGCCATGTGCGCGCGCGATCTGCCGGGCGATGGGCAGGCCGAGGCCCGAACCGCCGCCGCTGCGGCTACGGCTCTCGTCCAGCCGGACGAACCGCTCGAACACCCGCTCCGCGTCGTCGGGCGACAGACCGCCGCCGTCGTCGCGGACCTCGATGACCGCCTGGTCGCCGGCGACGCGCAACACGAGTCGGACCTCGGACCGGGCATGCCGCGCGGCGTTGTCGACCAGGTTGCGCAAGACCCGGCCGAGCCGGTGCCGGTCGCCCTGGACGCGTACCGCGGTGGACGAGACCTTGACGACCAGCCGGCCGGTGAGGCGGAGCCGCTCGGCTTCCAGCCCGACCAAGTCGTCGAGGTCGACCTCGTCGTGCCTGAGCTGCAGGCCCCGCTCGTCGTTGCGGGCCAGCAGGAGCAGGTCCGCGACCAGGGTCTGGAGACGTTCGGTCTCCTCGAGGACCACGTCCGCGACGTGCGGCCAGGTGGTCAGCTCGGGGTGCGCCCTGGCGACCTCGACGGTCGCCTTGACGCTCGCGAGCGGGCTGCGCAGCTCATGGCTGGCGTCGGAGACGAACCGGCGCTGCGCGCCTGCAGCGCTGTCGAGCCGGTCAAGCATGTCGTTCATGGTCATCGCCAGCCGGCCGACCTCATCGCGGGCAGCCGGGACCGGCACCCGATGCCCGAGTCGCGAGGCGTCGATCGCTGCGACCCGCGCACGGATCGCCTCCACCGGTCGCAGCGCCCGCCCGGTGAGCAGGAACGTGCTTCCGGCCACGAAGACGGTCAGGACGGGGACGCCGATCAGCAGCAGCGCAGTCAGCGCCCGCAGGCTGTTGTCGACAGGCTCGAAGGACTGCGCGACCAGGACCACGAGGGCCTGCCCATCGGCCGAAAGCACGCCGAGGGCCACGACCTGGTGGTCACCGTCCTGCTCGACAGCGAGTGCGCCGACCGTACTGAGAACGGTCTGACCGGGAGCCGGGCGCAGCGGCACGAAGGGCGGCAGACCGTCGACCTCGGGGCTGTTGACCAGGACGCGGTCGCCCCGTACGACCTGGACGGTGCTTCGGCCCCGGCTCGCGGGCAGACCGTTGCCGACCGTGTCGAGGCCGTCGCGGGACAGCCCACCCGCCACGTCCAGCGCCCTTTGCCGCGCGGCGTTCTGCACCCCGTGCACCAGGTTCTGGCGAAGCAGCACCGTCAGCAGGACACCGGCGACGGCCAGGGCCACCGCGACGACACCGGCGGCCGCGAGCGCTGTGGTCAGCCGCACCCCGGCATGCCGGCGCCACCAGCTGGGTGGGGCCGAAGGTGCGGTCACGACATGCAGGCTAGGCCGGGTGGGCTGAACATCGGCTGTGCAGCGTCAGCTGTCTTGCTGGCGCGCGTCGAACGCTGGCAGGCTCGATGGCCAAGCTCAGGTCAGACCGGCGACGGGCACGTCCGACCATCGGTGGCCCTCGGCGTATCGCGCGGCCCGGGTGACACCCGCACGGGGATAGACGCGGGTCCCGGCGACACCAGCAGGATCTGGCAGGTGCGCTCGCCGGGGGCGACCATCTCCACGACATAGCGCTGACCGGGGTCTGCTGCGAGCTCGATCCCGACGACCTGCAGGGTGGGGTACTCCTTGCGCAGCTGCATGACGAGTCGCTGCCGCTCTGGCGCCTGCTGCCGCACGGTCGCGTTGCTGTCGGCATCGGCGCTGGAGCCGACCAACCCGACGACCGACACGGCCAGTAGGCCGACCCCGGCGGCTCGGGTACGGCGGCGGTACCCGTGTCGCTGACGTGGCCTGGAGCGGGCCGGCACCCGCGGGCCGGCAGCCGACAAGGCCCGCTCCGGCAGCACCGGTGGAGGCGTCGGGACGACCGGGCGGCGTATCAGGAAAAGACCCTGCCAGGCCAGCAGCGCCACCGCGGCGAGGGCGGCGAGAACCAACGGCCAACGCGACGATCCGTACAGCGGCGGCAGGGAGCAGAACGTGAGGGAACCGGACATGGCCATCAGCACTATCCGGCTCTGGCGTCCGCCGGTGGCGGCGAGCACGAACAGGCCGGCTGCGAGATACCAGGCGTACAGCGCGGGTAGGGACAGCGCCGCCACCAGCAGCGCGGCGGCGGCCCGCCACATCGTCCGGTGGCCGGTGTGGCCCGACGTGTCACGCAGCTCGGCAGCCACGAGCAGCAGGACCGCGGTCGCGCCGAGCAGCAGCGCCGCAAGCTTCCCGACAGTGGGCAGCGCGGCCGCGTGGACGGGCAGCAGCAGGAGCCGGCCGAGCGCGCCCAGGGCCTGACCGAGGACGGTGGCGGGGGCGTACCAGGGGGGCGACCCGCCGGGAACCCCGAGGGCCGCCAGGAATCCCCATGGCCGGTGCAGGACCGGCAGCGTGACAACGAAGGGCAGGGCGGTGAGGGCGAGGGCCCGCCCGAGCAGGCGCCGCCGGGGCTCGCCGCTCCGCCACAGCGCGACGAGCACGAACGGCAGCAGCGGCAGAGCGGTGACCTTGATCGCAACCGCGATGACGGCCAGGCCGTACGCGAGCCAGAGGCGCTTTCGCACCAGCGCCAGCAGGCTCATGGCTGTCACGCCGGCGAGCACGGCATCCAGGTGCACGCCGCCGATCAGGTGCACCAGGGTCACCGGGTTCAGCGCCGTCAGCGCGAGCACCTGGGGCGCGCGGCCGGGCGAGGCCAGACGGAGCGCGACGAACACCGCTGCGGCGACTCCGACTACAGCGAGTAGCCGGAGCATCAGGACGCCGGCCGTGAGCCCGCCGGTCGTGAGGGCGACTGCCCGGAACAGCACCAGCGCCACCGGGCCGTAAGGGACCGGGGCAGAGCGCCACATCGGGTCGACCCGACCTGCGGCGACATCCGCCCCGAGCAGCACCGGCCCGCCGCTGTACGGGTCCAGCCCTCTCGCCACCATCTCGCCCTGCGCGAGGTAGGCGTAGCCGTCCAGACTGAGCAACGGCGGTCCGAGGATGATCGGCAGGGCCCACGCAGCGCCGACCAGGGCGACCGTCCGCAACGACGCGTGTCCCCGTACGGCCGCGTCGACCAGCGCCCACCAGCACGACACGAGCACGGCCAAGGCCAGCAGCACGACCACGGCGCTCCCGGTGCCGCCGGTCGTCGACGGCAGCAGCAGGCCCCGCAGCGACGGCTCCAGGGTGACCCCGAGGGGCACCGCGGCCCGGCCGGAGGCCACCACCAGTGCAAAGGAGGCCGCGGCGCCCACCCCGGCCAGCGCAGCGGCCGATGGACGTGGTCCGCGAAGGGCAGCAGAGAGGCGGATCGACCAACTCCCGGTGGCCAGGCCGGTACCCCGCAGCGGGATGAGGCGTACGGTCACCAACACAACATTCCACGCCAGGGGCCAAGCAGTCCCCTCCTGTGACACGAGCCTCGCCGGATCTTCGCAATTGTCGCTGTCCGTGAGTGCCCGTCACGCAGAACACCACTCGGCCAGCCGCCGCTAAACGGGTACGGGGCTCACGTGGACGACGTGGCACGAGCCCGGGCGGCGGCGGCTGAGCGAGCGGTCGTCAGCGGGCACTTGAGGCGCGTCTGGGGCATACCGGGCACCGCACTCGGCGTCGTCTCCGCACCCGCCGGGCTGCCACACCGGGCGTTCGCCAGCTGGTACTACTGGTGGCAGGCGCACCTGGTGGACTGCCTCGTCGACGCCGAGCGTCGCGCACCCAACGCCGCGCGGCAGGCGCAGCTCCGGTCGATCGTCCGCGGTCACCGCGTACGCAACCTCGGCGCCCTCACCAACGCCTACCACGACGACATGGCCTGGTACGGCTTGGCGTTGCTGCGGTCGGGCGAGGTCGCCGGCCGGGACTACCGGCCCGCGGTCTCGGTGCTCGGGCGGGTCCTGCGCCAGGAGTGGGACGCCGCTCCCACCGGCGGCATCGCGTGGCGTACGGGGGACAGCTTCCGCAACGCCCCCGCGAACGGCCCGGCGGCCCTGCTGCTGGCCCGGCTCGGCGACCGAGTCCGCGCGTCCGCCATCAGTGACTGGATCGAGGCGAACCTGCTGGACCCGGCCACGGGGCTGATCCGGGACGGCGTACGCGACGGCGCCGCCGAGCCGGGCGACCGGATCTTCTACACGTACTGCCAGGGCGTCGTCCTCGGGGCAGAGGTCGAGCTGATGTCGGATGCCGGGGACGGCAGGCACGTCGCCCGCGCCTGCCGGCTGGTGCAGGCGATCGCGGCACAGCTGGCGCCGGGAGGTGTCCTGGTCGGCTGCACCGGCGGGGACGGCGGCCTGTTCGCCGGGATCACCGCCCGCTACCTCACTGGAGCCGCGACCCGCCTCCCGGCCCGGACCGGCGAGCAGCGCGCGGCCAGCAGGACGGCCGCCGAGCTGGTTCGTGCTTCGGCCGAAGCTGCCTGGCTGCACCGCCGGTCCGTCGACGGCACGCCGCGGTTCGGGCTCGACTGGTCGGCGCCAGCCGGCCCAGGGCCGGCCGAGCTGTCGGTGCAGCTCTCCGCCTGGATGCTGCTGGAGGGCGCGGCTGTGCTGGCCCGGTCCGTCGGCTCGTAGGGGACCCGGTCGCGAAGCCGCGCGTCAGATCTTGCCCAGGCGCTTGACCTGGTACATCGCCGTGTCGGCGCATCGGACCAGCTCCTCGGCGGACAGCGCCGCCGAGCCGTACGCGATCCCGACGCTGCCGGTGACGGACAGCAGCTGTCCTGCCCAGGTGACCGGTTCGCTGATCGCCTGCGCGAGTCGCGCCGCGATCCGGGTCGCCTCGGCGGCATCGGGCAGGTCCTCGCAGAGCACGACGAACTCGTCACCGCCCAGCCGGGCGACCGTGTCGGTCGGCCGTATCGCGTGCGCGAGGCGCGCGGCCACCTCGACGAGCAGCGCGTCGCCGGCGCTGTGTCCGTGGTCGTCGTTGACGGCCTTGAACCCGTCGAGGTCCACGAACAGCATCGCGAGCGCGCCGCTGCCCCCTTCGCGGGCGAGGCGCTCCAGAGCACGGCTGGTGCGCTCGAGCAGCAGCGTGCGGTTCGGCAGATCGGTCAGGCCGTCGTGCAACGCCTGGCGGGTCAGGTTCTGCTCGGCGTCCCTGCGGGCGGAGATGTCCTCGACCTGCAGCAGCAGGGAACGTTCGTCGTCGGTGTCGAGCAGCCTCGTGGCGGTCAGCAGTACCCAGGGCCCGGTGCCGTCGGGGCGCAGCATCTGCCCTTCCGCGGTGAAGGCCGCACCGCCGCCGGAGAGAGCCTGTCGGGTCAGCGCGGTCAGGCTCATGCACCCCTCGACGGAAACCAGCTGGGTCAGGTCCCCCAGGGCCACCAACTCGCTCTCGGTCCGGTCCAGCAGCCGGCACATCGCAGGGTTGACCTGCAGGGCCAGGCCGTCAGGGGTGAGGACAGCCAGCCCGGCCGGGTCGTGAGTGAAGGTGGTGCGGAACCGCTGTTCGCTGGCCTGCAGCGCCCGGGTCTGGGCCCGGGCGGCGGTGATGTCGGTCATCGCGACGACCGCCCCGAGCGCCCGGCCGTCCGGTGCGGTCAGCGCCCGACCGGTGCACAGCACCCGGGTGGCAGGCCGGCCGTGGGGGCTGATCACGATCTCGGCGTCGCGCACCTCGCCGTCGAGCAGCGCCCGGGTCAGTGGGACCTGGTCGGCGCTCAGTGGCTGACCGGCGGCGTCGTGCAACGCGAAGATCTCCGGGAACCGCGACGTGTCGACAGCGTCCTGCGGCCGGTCGGCGAGGTCGATCCCGTGCCAGCGCTGGGTGGCGTCATTGAACAGGGTGAGGTGGCCCTCGGCGTCGCACGCCACGATGCCGATGTCGACGCTGTCCAGCACCGCTGCGGTGAAGGCCTGCCGGGCCTCGAGCTCGGCGTGCGCTTGGTTCAGCGCGTCGCGGGCACGCACCCGTTCGCTGATGTCCAGGACGGTGCCGACCACGCTGTGCACCCGACCACAGTCGTCGCGGACGACAGCGCTGCCGACCAGGACATCGAGGTCGGTGCCGTCCTTGCGCCGGTAGACCCGCTCGCTGAAGTATCCGGAGGTCTGTTCCAGGGACTGCAGGTCCTGCCGCGCCAGGAGGTCCGCCGGGTCGGCGAGCAGCACGCTGGACGGCCGGCCGACCAGGTCGGTGGCGGCGTATCCCAGCATGTCCGCGAGCTGGGGGTTGACGGCGACGATGGTCCCGTCGGCCAGCGCCTCGGCGGCGCCGACCGGGGAGCACGCCCACAGCGCGCGGAAGCGTTCTTCGGAGCGGCGTAGCGCCCCGTCGGCGGCAACCTGGGCGCTGACGTCCCTCAGCTCGATCTGGACAGCGGGCTGCCCGTCGTAGCTCACCTTCGCTGCGTTGACCTCTACCGCGACGGGCGTCGCGTCCATTCGGCGCAACGTCCAGCGATGGGCCAGCACGACCGGGCCGTCCTGCAGCAGAGCCGCGAACAGGCCCGCGACGCGGCCGTCGTCGCTGTCCGGGATGAACTCCGCCGCGTGCCGGCCGACCAGCTGGCCGGGCGGCGTGCCGTACAGCGCGACGGCCCGTGGGTTGGCGTAGGCAAACCTGCCGTCCGCGCCGACGACGGCGACCGCGGCCGGTGAGTGCTCCACCAGCGCCTTCCAGCGCTGTTCGGACGCAGCGTTCTCGGCGCGCGCCGCGACCAACTCGGTGACGTCGGTCGACACCCCCGCCACGGCGTACGACCGCCCGTGGTCGTCCAGCAGCGGGAACTTCGTCGACAGGTAGCTGTGCACCGTCCCATCCGGGTCGTGAGCCTGCTCGGCCAAGACCGAACGCAGTCCCGTCACGGCTACCTGCCTGTCGTGGCGCCGGTGGTCTTCGGCGGCCATTGCGGGGAACAGGTCGTCGTCACTGCGCCCGAGCACCTCCTCGAGCTGGCGCCCGAGCAGTCGGCTGTGGGCAGGGTTGGCCAGCAGGTAGCGCCCGTCCAGGTCCTTGGCGTAGATGACGGCATCGGTGTGATCCAAGATGCCCCGCAGCAGGCGCTGACTGTCGCGCAGCGCCGTCTCGGCCGCACTGCGCGCCCCGACCTCGGTGGCGAGGGCGTCAGCCTGCCGGCGCAGCTCGAGTTGGTCGACGGCCTGGCGGGCCAACATCGTCAGCGTTTCGATCTGCTCCTGCGTCAGCACCCGTGCCATGACGTCGAGCACGCACAGCGTCCCCAGCACGTGGCCGGAGAGTGCCACCAGCGGTGCGCCGGCATAGAAGCGGACGTGCGGGGCACCGGTGACCAGCGGGTTGCCGGCGAAACGGGCGTCCTTCGTCGCGTCCGGGACGACCAGAACGGCATCGCTGTGCAACGCGTGGGCACAGAACGAGACGTCCCGAGTGGTCTGGCAGAGGTCGAGGCCCAGGTGGGACTTGAACCACTGCCGGTCGGCATCCACCAAGCTCACCAGCGCCATCGGCGTTCCGCACAGCCGCGAAGCCAGTGCCGTCAGCTCGTCGAACGCCCGCTCGGGAGCCGTGTCCAGCACCCCGAAGTCGCGCAGAGCGGCCAGCCGACCACGCTCGGCGGCCTGTTCCGGGCTGGGTTCCACGCGCCCCAGCGGCGCGCTGCCGGGGCTGCAGCTGGTCGGCGGGTCGTTGCGCACAGCTCCTCCAGGCGGCAGGACGTGGGCCATCCTGGCCCTGTCGGCACCATCCGTCGGCGACTTGAGCCGCCGTACGGCGCAATGCGGGCGCCGCCCGTACCGACCAGTCGGCGACCCCTCAGCCCAGTGCGATCGGTGACGACAGGGCGTTCAGGTGATCGAGGCGGTCGAGCAGACTGGTCAAGGAGGATTGAAACTCCTCGCCGGCGCGGTCCAGTGCCAGTTCCTGCGCAAGCCGGGACACCGCCGGGTATGGCGACAGCAGGTCGATCGTGGTCTCGGGGCGGGCTCGCACGTCGACTTCTTCGACCGGGCCGGTGTCCACCCCCCGCGCGCTGACCTCGAGCAGAAGGTGGCCGAGCAGGAAGGAGGTGAAGGCACGGTAGGCGGCGGCGGCACCGACGTCGGAGAATCCCCGGGCCAGCAGCCCGGACAGAAATGTCTCCACCCAGCGCAGGGAGCGCAGCGGCGGCCGGATCCACGGGGCACCCGGGGTGCGGGTGGCGATCAGCGGGAAGACCTGCGGCTGGCCCACGGCGATGCGGCGCACCCCGTAGGCCTGCCGGGTCAGGAACGCCCGCCAGTCGTCGCCGTCCTGCGGCTGCAGCTGCGGGTCGTCGAGCATCGCGTCCACGACCTGGTCGACGACGGCATCGAGCAGGGCGTCGAAACTCGGCACGTAGCGGTACAGGGCCATCGCCTCTACGCCGAGCTCGCGGCCCAGGGCCCGCATCGACAGGGCCCGGGCACCGTCCCGCTCGATGAGTCGGACCGCGCCGGCCAGCACGATCTCGAGCGAGAGTCGCTGGCGCGGTCCGATGCTGGCGCCCACCCGTGCCCCTCTCACCTCAGGGCGCCCGTGCGCCCACGTCCTGTGTTGGCAGCGGGTCAGGTCCCGGAATGGGTGCCGAAGCGTAGCGGCCGCAACGGCGCGGCCCCGCGACCCCTTGGTCGGGGGTCACGGGGCCGGCTCTCCTGCGGGTGGGCCGTCGGGCTAAAAGACGTCCTTGATCTTCTCGCCGGCGTCCTTGAGGTTGCCCTTGGCCTGGTCGGTCTGACCCTCGGCCTTGAGGTCGTCGTTGCCGGTGGCCTCACCGGTCTTCTCCTTGGCCTGGCCGGTCAGCTCCTCCACCTTGTTCTTCGCCTTGTCGATGAAGCTCATGCCTTCTCCTTGTTGACGGTGGTGCGTGCCGGACGATCCGGCCGTACGTATCTGGAGTGCCCTGCCGCGGGTGCTGACGGCGGGTGGCACACCACCCTCAGGAAACCCGGGCGGCTTTCTTGTCGGTGACGACCAGGTCGAGCCGGACGGGCAGCTGTGGGTTGTCCAGCGCCTGCCGGGCGTGGGCAAGCGCGTCGGTCTCGATGCGGTGTCGCAGTGCGGCGACGTCGGCCCGCGCGTCCAGCTGCACCCGGAGGCGGAGTTCGGGATCGAGTTCGTGACCCGTGAGCCGGCCGCTGGCCGCGGCGACCCCGCGGTAGCTCCGGACCTCGCTGACGACGGCGCCGATCAGGGCGGCCCCCACCAGGTCGGTCTGGCCGTTGCTGGAGCGCGGCTCGAGCGGGAGGTCCCCGACCCCCGTCGGGCGCAACTGCGCGACCAGCCAGCGCAGCGCGAGATAGCCCAGGAGCAGGACGACCAGCGCGATGACGGGCCAGAACCACGACCCGTTGTCGCCGAGGAACGTGCCGACCACGTTGTCGAGGACCGGCCGGCCGCGCAACCGGCTGCCGAACACCCCGAGCCCGACGAGCAGGCCGAGCACACCTGCGGCGGTGAGCAGCAGGCCGACGAGCAGCAGCAGTAACCGGTCAAGACGTTGCGTGGTGCCCATCAGGCGCTCCTCGCTCCGCGTCGGGCGGCCACCCGCGCCCGCAGCGTGGGGGTATCGGCGAGTTGTAGGGCCTCGAGCCGGCCGAGCAGGGCCTTCTCGAGGTCGCCGGTCAGCCCCTTGGCGGTGTCGGCCGAACCGAGCCGGCTGACGGCACTGACGTTGATCTTGCGCTTGCCGATCTTGGCCTTGGCATCGCTGATGCCATCGACCTGCCGGGCCCCGTTCAGCAGCGTCGCCCGCAGGCTCCGCCGGGTGATCGCAGCGTCGGTGTGCGGGTCGGTGCTGACCATCGCGAGCCGGGGAGCACGACGGGGCTTGAGCTCGACGACCAGCAGCAGCAGCCCGACGACCAGCAGCACGACGGCAAGGATTCGCGCGGGGGTGGTGTCCCAGGCGTTGCGGCCACCGCTGGCGTACGCCGTACGCCAGTCGATCAGCAACGGCGGCTTGCCTGCGGCAGCCGAACCGACCTCGAGCGCGAGCAACACCGAGCCGACGACGATGGCGAGGGCCAGCAGCAGGGACAGGAACCGTTCGACGACACGCATGGGGGCGGGCGCCTCTCTGGGGGACGGTGGCTAGTGGACGCGCGGCGGGCGGGGGAGCTCGCGGACCAGCGCGGGGACCGTGATGTCGACCTCGACGACCTGCAGGCCGGTCAGCTGCCCGACCCGGCTGATGACCTGCTCTCGGACGGCTGCGGCGACCTGGCGTACGGGGGCCGGGTAGCGGACGCTCATCGTCAGGTCCACGAACGCGAGTTGCCCATCGACGCGCGCCGAGCAGGCAGGCAGAGTCCCGATCTCGGAGCTCCTCAGCCCCAGCTTGTCCAGGCCACCACCCGACAGCTCCTTGCCGAGCACCCGGGTCGCGGCCGCCCCGACGCCGTCGAGCTCGACAGCGGCACGGGCGGCGAGCTTGGCGACCACCCCAGCCGTGACGCTGATGACGCCGAGGTCGGTGTGCCCCACGCCCTGCTCACCCGGCTGGGTGCCGGCTCGCACCGGCAGACTCTGCGGCTTGGGCAGCCGGCGACCGGCGTCGACGGTGGGCAGCGTCGCGACGGCCGTTCCGGCGGCCATCAGCGGCGCTTGACGGCGTCGGAGACCTGCTCACCGATCTGGGCCAGGTCCAGGTCGCCCTCGAGGGCTTTACCGGCGACGAACCCGATCGCGCCGATCAGCGCGACGATGAGCATGTCGCCGAACCCACCGAAGATGGCGGCGTAGCCGAGGACCAGCCCGACGATCAGGCCGAGCGTGCTGCGGGACATCAGATCTCCTTGGAGCAGTCGGTCGTACGGGGTCAGGTGTGCTGTCTTCGCCGCGCGGTCGTGCCGTGCGGGAACGGGGCCCCGCAGCGCCTCGGTGAGCTCACTGGACGCGCGGATGCCGACGGCGCCGGATCGCGAGCCGGGTCAGGTGCCGGATCCAACCGCTGACGCCGCGTGGACGGTGCCGGATGGTCACCGGTCCGGTCCCGGCTGTCACGCGACGCCCGTACGGGTTTGCCGAACCGGCGAGCTGCCGGTCGAAATGGGCAAGTCCTTCGGCGAACGCCGTGGCGCTCCCGCCCCGGTCCGGGTGGTGGGTCCGGACGAACTCCCGACGGGCCTGCCGAAGTAGCTCGCCTTTCATGTCCGCCGCCCCGCTGATGGCGTCAGCGTTCAGACGGAGGTACGGCGGGAAAGGCCGGCCTGGCGTCGCGGTGAGCCGCGGCCGGTGGCCAGCCGACGGCGGTGCCGCCGGATGAGGCGACAGCCGGGCCGACCGGGGGATCGGCAGCCAGGTCCGCGAGGTCCTCGACAACGATGTCGACCGGCCGGCCGAGCGTGTGCCCGGTCAACGCCCCCCGGATCTGCCCGGCGAGCTCGCTGACGGTCGGGCCGTACCGGCCGACGACGTGCACCTCGACGGTGTCGCCGCCGACCCGGATCCCGGGAACGCTGCGACCGGGCAGATAGGTCGCCACCGTTCCGAAGGGGCCGCCGGACAGGCCCGCCACGGCCGGGCAGTCCAGCACGAGCGCAGCCACCGTGTCCGGGTCGACCTCGTAGAGCTCCGACGGTGTGCCGGGCGATTCGGTCACTGCACGCGGGGCGGCTGCGCGTCCTGCTCGGACGGGTCGCCCAGGTAGACGTCGCCGACGCTCACGTTGACCTCGGTGACCTGCAGTCCGGTCATCCGCTCCACCGACTGCTTGACGTTGCGCTGGATCGACCGGCCGAGGTCGGCGATCGAGACGCCGTACTCGATCACGACGTCGAGGTCGAGCGCGACCTGGGTCTCGCCAACCTCAGCGGACACCCCCTGCGTGAGGCTTGGTCCGGAACTACCGGGGATGCGCTCCTTGAGCGCACCGAAGGCGCGGCTGGCGCCCGAGCCCATGGCGTGCACGCCGGCGACCTCACGGGTGGCCAGGCCGGCGATCTTGATGACGACGGACTCGGCGACGCTGATCTTGCCGTCGCTGCTGGCCAGGGCACTCTTCGTCTGCGGCGAGGCGGTCGTGCTCGTGGTGGTCGGCGTGTCGGGGGTCTTCACGACGGACGTGGGGCTGGGGGTGCTCACGGGAGTTCCTTCCGGGTCAGTGGCTCGCACCGGCAGCGCTGCCGGGCTGGGACGACATCTGGTTAGACACCGCAGATCCCCGAAAGTTGCGGTCGTAAGCCCGGAAGTCTGGATCAGTCTTCGGCGAGCAGATCCAGCGCGGTCAGCTCGACCGCTATGTCGGACGATCCAGTGGTGGCCGCGATCGCCGTGCGCACGGTTCGGCGCAGGGTGCGGGCAAGTTCGGGGAGCGGGGTACGCCCGTCAACCAGCAGGCCGAGTGCGACGTCCAGCCCGCTCCCGCCCGGCCTTCCGGCGGCGCTGGCGCGGGCCACAGTGACGCCCCGCAGCCCTTGCGCGGCGCTCCGGGCGAGGTCGGCGATGACCTGACGGTGGACGCGGATGCCCCCCGCGACCCCGGCATGGCCGTCCGGGCTGATGTCGATCAGCGACGTCGGGGGTCGGCCGCGTCGGACGTCGCTCATGACCCGGTCCACCAGCCCGGCGGGGACGGGGCCGCGGCTGGCCCGCAGCAGCCCGAGCGCCCGCCGGCTGGTCGCTGCGTCGCGCAGCGCGGCGCGGCAGTGCGGGCAGCCGTTCTGGTGGTCGCCGGTGGGTTCGAGCCGACCGGCATCGGCTTGGTCGACCAGATCGGCGACCGGCACTCCGCAGGTCAGTAACTCTGTGGCGGCAAGGGTGGCGGGTACCTCGGATCCGGGTCGG
>JBKJQN010000006.1:0-20577 GCA_046593925.1 Mycobacteriales bacterium | reverse complement strand
GCCGAGCCGAGCCGAGCCGAGCGGAGCCGAGCCGAGCCGAGCCGAGCCGAGCCGAGCCGAGCCGAGCCGAGCCGAGCCGAGCCGACGGGAGCGCGCACGACCTGCACGTCGAGTGACTCCATCGCAACGTCGTGGCGTCTAGATGGCCGCAGCGTGCGGGGCATTATCCTTCGCCGATGGCAAGCGTGAAGCAGGTGCAGGTGACTTTCGACTGCGCGGATCCACGAGCCGTTGCGGAGTTCTGGAAGGCCGTGCTCGGCTACGTCGACCCGCCGAAACCGCCGGGGTTCGATTCGTGGGATGCGTTCGACGCCTCGCTTCCCGTCGGGAGCCGGGGCTCGACCTGGGCTTGCCAGGATCCGGAGGGGGTCGGCCCACGATTGTTCTTCCAGCGCGTGCCCGAGGCCAAGACGGTGAAGAACCGGCTGCACCTGGACGTACGCGTCGGGGTGGGGCTGACTGGCGGTGGGCGAGTCTCGGCGCTTGAGGCTGAAGCGGCTCGACTGGAAAGTCTCGGCGCGCGGCGCCTGCATCTGCTGCCTGCCGATGAGGAGAACGAATCGTGCCTCGTGATGAAGGACGTCGAGGGCAACGAGTTCTGCCTCGACTAGACACCGCACGTGCGCAGGCTCGTCGGGGTGGCGTCATCGAACGCCGCGACGGTCGGACCCGCTCACCGGCCCGAGCGACTCGCGGCGGATGAGGATGCTGCGGTGGCCCTGCACGTCGCGACGCGTGCTGTACCGGAGGCGACCGTATGACAGGAGCAGTCCTCGAGCCATCGCGACGCTGTACGCCCCGCTCGTTCGTCCCGAGCGTGACGCATATCTTGTGGCGGTGGAGGCGATGGCTGGTGGCGGTCGGACCCGGCGCGCGGTCGCGAGCATCGTCGCGTTGCTGGCGAAGCGCGGGCCGGTGTGGATGTGGTGAGGACAGGGCGGGCGGTTGGTTCGGTAGCCGTGGCCGGTACGCGTCGCTGTGACGTCGTCGTGGTGGGCGCGGGCATCGCTGGTCTTACCGCAGCGCGCGCCTTGCTGGCGGCGGGGCGCACCGTTGTGGTGCTTGAGGCCCGCGACCGTGTCGGTGGACGCCTGCTCAGCGTCCGCGAGAGCAACGGCGGCGACGGCGACGGCGCGGTTGACCTGGGTGCTGCCTGGTTCTGGCCGGACGAGCCGCAGGTGAAGTCGTTGGTCGCCGAGCTGGGGTTGCGGACGTTCGGGCAGTCGCTGTTCGGCGACGCACTGTTCGAGCCCGATGCGCTGGGGCCGCGGCGCCTGTGCGGTAATCCGGTTGACCGCGACGCCGGCCGGTTCAGTGATGGGGCGCAGTCGTTGGCTGTGCGCGCCGCCGATGAGCTCCCGGCCGGGACGCTGCGCCTGGGCGATCCGGTGGCGGCGGTCCACGTCGACGACGGCGGCGTGACGGTGCACGCCGCGAGCGGACCGGTCGCGGCAGGCCATGTCGTGCTCGCCGTACCGCCGGCACTGGCTGTCGACAGCATGACGTTCACACCCGACCTGCCGGCCCGGGTGCGCTTGCTTGCCGAAGGCACGGCGGTGTGGATGGGCGCGGTGGTCAAGGCCGTCGCTGTGTATGACCGGGTGTTCTGGCGCGATGTGGGCCTGGCGGGCGCGGCGGTCAGCCACGTGGGCCCTTTCGGTGAGCTGCACGACCACAGCGGCCCGCACGCGCGGCCGGCCGCGATCTTCGGTTTCGCGGGCGCTGAGCAGTTCGCCGGTGCGGACTGCGGGCAGGTCGCCGCCGCCTTCACCGGGCAGCTGACCCGCCTGTTCGGCCGGCGGGCAGCTACCCCGCTGCAGGTCCGTGTCGTCGACTGGAGCCGTCAGAGGTACACAACCCCGGCCGCCCCGTCCCCGGGCGCGTCGACCGGCACGTACGGCCACCGGCTGTGGCAGGAGCCTGTGCTGGGTCGACTGCACTGGGCGTCCACCGAGACGGCCCCCGCCTACCCCGGTCACATCGAGGGGGCCGTTCGCGCCGGCGCCGCAGCCGCCCAGCGCATCATCGCAACCACCGCCACGGTGAGCACCGGCACGGTGAGCACGGCCACGGTGAGCACGCCCATGCGCACTGAACCAGTTCGACGATGAGGAGTGCCATGTTCGAGCTCGACGGGCTGTTGCGCGAGTACGACCGGGCCCGGGCATACACCGACCAGCTCTGGGAGGACCTCACGCCGGACGAGGTCATGTGGCGCCCGGACGAGTACTCGAGCGCGATCGGGTGGCACCTGGGCCATCAGGCCCACGTCGCCCACTTCATGATCCGCAATCTGACCGCGGCTGAGTCCAGCCCGGACCCCGAGCTCGACGGCCTGATGGACTCCGCCAATCCCGAGCAGTTCCGCGGCGCCTTGCCGACCCTCGGGCGGCTCACCGCGTTCCGCGACACCGTCGCGGAGCGGGTGCACACCCGGATCGCCAGCATCGCCGCCGGCCAGGTCGGCGCTCCGACGCAGATGACGATCGTCGCGGGCCACCTGCTGAGCACCCTGGTCAACCACGACTACCAGCACGACCAGTGGGTCGGCGAGGTCCGCACCCAGAACCTCGGTCACGCGCTGCCGCCCGACCCGGACTCCGACCTGCTCAGCCGCGTCGACGGCTACCTCGTCCTCAATGACTGGACGAGCGCCTAACCGGCACCATCGGCACCATCGGCACCGCGGGCACCGCGGGCACCACCGGCACCACGGGCGCCTAAGCGGCACGACCGGCACCAACGGCGAGGGCGACCCTGGGCGCCTGCAGCGGCGCGGCCTGCTAGTCCTTCGGCCGGGGGCTGCCGGTGCGGGCCCCGCCACGGGCGTGACCGTCGGTGTGGCGCCTCGCGTAATGCCTATTGCGGAGAGGCACGTCACGGACCAGGCCGGCGCTGCCGAAGGTGCGGCGCAGGATGTGGGGACTGACGCCGTGGCTGGTGCTGGCCTGCCGGACGACGCGCTGCAGGAGTCGGCTGGCGGTGCTGAGTACGGCGGCGAACTCCAGCGGGTGCAGCAGCATGCGGTGCTGGCTCTCCCACCGCACGTGTGGCCGGGTCACCGCCAAGCCGAAGCGCCCCGGCTGCGCCGCTGCTTCTCCCAACGGGCAGCGCCCTGGCCCTCGAATCGCCACGACCGTCGGTCAGCTGGCTGCCGGTGTCACCAGGCAGCCTCCAGTCCGAAGGTCCTTACGCGGCTACCGTGGCCGTCATGTGCGGGATCGTGGGCTATGTCGGCGGCAAGTCCGGTCTGGACGTCGTGCTCGAGGGGCTGCGCCGGCTGGAGTACCGCGGTTACGACAGCGCCGGGGTGGCGGTGCTCGACGATGAGGGGTCTCTCCACGTCGAGCGCCGGGCGGGCAAGCTGGCCAACCTGGAGAAGCGGCTTTCCCAGCTGGCCGGCAGCCCGCCCACGCTGGCTGGCACCCTGGCGATCGGGCACACCCGCTGGGCGACGCACGGTCCGCCGACCGATGCCAACGCCCACCCGCACGTCGACTGCGCCGGCACGGTCGCGGTCGTGCACAACGGCACGATCGAGAACTTCCAGGAGCTGGTCGACGGGCTCGAGCGGCGCGGGCACGAGCGGCGCAGCGACACCGACACCGAGGTCGTCGCGCACCTGCTCGAGGAGTGTTACAACGCCGGCCCGACCGCGGGCGACCTCGCGGCGAGCCTGCGCAGCGTCTGCCTCGACCTGCAGGGCAGTTTTGTGCTGGTGGCCGCCCACGCCGACCAGCCCGACCTGGTCGTCGCCGCCCGCCGTAACCTGCCGCTGGTCATCGGCCTCGGCGACGGCGAGAACTTCGTCGGCTCCGACGTCACCGCCTTCATCGCACACACCCGCGAGGCCCGCGCGGTCGAGCAGGACCAGGTCGTGGAGGTACGTCGCGGGGGCGTCGTCGTCACCGACCTGGCCGGCACCGTCGTACCCGGCGAGAGCTACCACGTCGACTGGGACACCGATGCCGCCGAGAAGGGCGGCTACGAGTTCTTCATGCTCAAGGAGATCGACGAGCAGCCGGGGGCGGTAAGGGACACCCTCGGCGGCCGGCTCGACGCCGAGGGCCTGCTGCACCTGGACGAGCTGGCGATGAGCGACGAGGACGTCCGGGGCATCGAGCAGGTCTTCATCGTCGCGTGCGGGTCTGCCTACCACTCCGGGCTGATCGGCAAGTACGCGATCGAGCGCTGGTGCCGGCTGCCGGTGCAGGTCGAGATGGCGAGCGAGTTCCGCTACCGCGACCCGGTCCTGGGCCGCAACACCCTGGTCATCGCGGTCTCGCAGAGCGGTGAGACCGCCGACACGCTCGAGGCTGTCCGGCACGCCCGCTCGCAGAAGGCGTGGGTGCTGGCCGTGACCAACACGGTCGGCTCGACGATCTCGCGGGAGAGCGACGCCGCCCTGTACACGCGCGGCGGACCGGAGGTCGCCGTCGCGTCGACCAAGGCCGTCATGACGCAGATGACCGCCATGTACCTGGTGGGGCTGTACCTGGCGCAGCTGCGCGGAACGCGCGACCCCGACGAGGTGCGTGCACACATGGCCGACCTGCAGCAGATACCCGACCTGGTCAGCGAGCTGCTGTCGCGGATGGACGGGGTACGGGCGCTCGCCCGGGAGCTCGCCGGCGAGCAGCGGATGCTGTTCCTGGGCCGGCATGTCGGTTACCCGATGGCGCTCGAGGGCGCGCTGAAGCTCAAGGAGCTGGCGTACATCTCGGCGGAGGGCTTCCCGGCGGGTGAGATCAAGCACGGCCCGATCGCGCTGATCGAGAACGGCACCCCGGTCGTGGTCATCGCGCCGCGGCACGCCCTGCAGGCCAAGCTGATCAACAACATCCAGGAGTGCCGGGCCCGCGGGGCCCGCACCATCGTCCTCGCAACCGACGGCGACGACAGCGTGCGGCCGTACGCCGACCACCTCATCCGGATCCCCGACACCAAGTCGCTGCTCACGCCGCTGCTCACCATCGTGCCGCTGCAGGTGTTCTCGGCCGAGGTCGCCAGGGCTCGCGGGCTCGACGTCGACCAGCCGCGCAACCTGGCGAAGTCCGTCACGGTCGAGTAGCCGGCGGTACCGGGCACACTGCCCCGGTGACGATCGTCGGGGTTGGCGTGGACGTCGTGGACATCCCGCGGCTGGCGAGGGTGCTCGCCCGCACGCCTCGGCTGGCTGAGCGGCTCTTCACCGACGGGGAGCGCGACCGGCCGGTCGCCTCGCTGGCGGCGCGCTTCGCAGCCAAGGAGGCGGTCGCGAAGGCGCTGGGTGCACCGGGCGGCCTGCGCTGGCGCGACGCCGAGGTGGTGAGTGGTGCGCGCGGCCGCCCGGAGCTGGCGCTGCACGGCAGCGTCGCGCAGGAGGCCGAGGCGCAGGGCATCCACACCTGGCACCTGTCGCTGTCGCACGACGGCGGCATCGCGACGGCCGTCGTGGTGGCCGAGTCGTGAGGCGGGCGTGATCCGGGCGCACACCGTCGCGCAGGTGCGGGCGGCCGAGGCGGCCCTGATGGCGACCGTGCCGCCCGGGACGCTGATGGCCCGCGCGTCCACGGGTCTCGCGCACGCCTGCTCGCGGGTGCTCGGCCGGACGTACGGCGCGAAGGTGCTGCTGCTGGTCGGTTCCGGCGACAACGGCGCCGACGCCCTGTGGGCCGGCGCACACCTGTCCCGGCGCGGGGCGCTGGTCACGGCTGCGCTGATGGGCGAGCCGGTCCCGCACGCGCTCGCGGCGTTCCTCGCGGCCGGCGGCCGGGTCGGGGAACCCGGCGCGGCCGACCTCGTCATCGACGGCCTGGTCGGGATCGGTGGCCGCGGTGCGCTGCGTGCGGGCGCCCTCGCACTGGTGCGGGCTGCCCACGGACCGGTGCTCGCGGTCGACCTGCCGAGTGGTGTCGACGCCGACACCGGCGCGGTGCAGGGCGAGGCCGTCACGGCCGACGTCACCATCACCTTCGGCACCTACAAGCCGGGGCTGCTCGTGGGTGAGGGAAAGCGGCGCGCCGGCACGGTCGAGCTGGTCGATATCGGGCTGGGCGGTCATCTACCGGCGGCGCCGGTCGAGGCTCTTGAGCCGGCAGACCTGCTGCTGCCGCGGAGCCCGCTCGACAAGTACGACCGGGGGGTGCTGGGCATCGCAGCCGGATCACCGGTCTATACCGGGGCCGCGGTGCTCGCGGTCGGTGCGGCGCTGGCGGCCGGGGCGGGCATGGTGCGCTTCGTGGGCGCCGCGCACCCCGCCGAGCAGGTACGCCAGCGCTGGCCCGAGGTCGTCGTCACCGAGGCGCGCGGCGCCGACGTCACCGCGGCCGGCCGGGTGCAGGCCTGGGTCGTCGGCCCGGGGCTCGGCATCGACGAGGTGGCCGCGCTGACCGTTGAGGCGATCCTGGCCAGCGACCTGCCGGTGCTCGTCGACGCGGATGCGCTCACCGTCTGCGCGCGGTACCCCGAGTGGCTGCGCGACCGCGAGGCCCCGACCCTGCTCACGCCCCACGACCGGGAGTTCGAGCGGTTCGGGGCCCCCGTCGGGTCCGACCGGATCGCCGCGGCCCGCCGGCTGGCAGCTGAGCTCGGCGTGCACGTGCTGCTCAAGGGCCCCGCGACCGTGGTCGCCGGCCCGGCCGGCCCGGTCCGCGTCAACCGCACCGGCACCCCGGCGCTCGCGGCCGCCGGGTCCGGCGACGTGCTGGCCGGCGCCTGCGGGGCGCTGCTCGCGCAGGGGCTGCCGGTGCTCGAGGCCGCCTCGGCCGCCGCGTACCTGCATGGCCGGGCCGGCGCGCTGTCCTGCGACGGCCTGGTCACCAGCGCGAGCCGCATCGTGGCGGCGTGGCCCGACGCCGTCCGCGAGCTGCTGGCTGCCAGAATGGGCCGGTGACGGGCGGCGGCAGGACCGAGGCGCGCATCGACCTGGCAGCCATCACCGCCAACACCCGCCGACTCGACGAGTTGGCCGGCGACGCCGGGGTGATGGCCGTGGTCAAGGCCGACGGCTACGGCCACGGGCTGCTGCCCAGCGCCGGCGCGGTGCTCGCCGGCGGGGCGACCTGGCTGGGCGTCGCGTTCCTGGAGGAGGCGCTGGCGCTGCGCGCCGCCGGGCTGGACGCGCCGGTGCTGGCCTGGCTGTTCGCCCCGCAGGAAGACCTGGCGCCGGCGGTTGCCGCCGACATCGACCTCGGCGTGTACGACCTGGCGGAGCTCGCCGCCGCTGCGACTGCGGCCCGCGGCACCGGCCGTACGGCCAGAGTGCACCTCAAGGTCGACACCGGGCTGTCGCGCGGCGGCGCCGGCACCGAGAGCTGGCCCGAGCTGTGCGCCGCGGCCGCCACGACGGACGGCGTCGACGTGGTCGGCGTGTGGAGCCACTTCGCCTTCGCCGACGGTGGGCCCGACCACCCGGTCAACTGCCGCCAGGCGCAGCTGTTCGCCGAGGCCCTGGCGGTCGCCGCGCGGGCCGGCCTGCGCCCGCAGGTGCGCCACCTGGCGAACTCCGCGGCGACCCTGACGGCGCCCGCGACGCACTACGACCTGGTGCGCCCCGGGGTCTCGCTGTACGGCCTGTCACCGGTGCCGCAGCTCGGCAGCCCGGCCGCCTTCGGGCTCCGACCGGCCATGACGCTGGCCAGCCCGGTCGCGCTCACCAAGCGGGTCCCGGCCGGCGCCGGCGTGAGCTACCTGCACCGCTACACGACCGACCGGGACACGACGCTGGCGCTGGTGCCGCTGGGCTACGCCGACGGGGTCCCGCGAGCCGGCACGAATGCGCTGCCCGTCCAGCTCGGGGGTCGCCGCCGTACGGTCGCCGGCACGGTCTGCATGGACCAGTTCGTGCTCGACGTCGGCGACGACGACGTGTCAGCCGGCGACGAGGTGCTGCTGTTCGGCCCCGGCGATGCGGGCGAACCGACGGCCCAGGACTGGGCCGATGTCCTGGGCACGATCGACTACGAGATCGTGACCCGGATCGGCGCGCGGGTGCCCAGGACCTACCGGTGAGCCGGGCCAGGAGCGCAGGGCTGGCTGGTGGGCTGCTGGGCCTGGTCGCAGCCGGTGCGGCCGTCGGCCTGGTCGCCGAGCGCTGGGCTGTGGGGCGCACCCGGCTGCGGCCCGACCCGGACGCCCGTGAGCCGTTCTTCGCGCTGCCCGCCGACCGGGTGCGCAGCGTGCTGGCCGACGACGGCGTCCCGCTGCACGTCGAGGAGGTCGGGCCGGCGGGCGACCCGCCGCTCACGGTCGTGTTCTGTCACGGCTACACCCAGCAGCTGGCAGCCTGGCACTACCAGCGGCAGGCGCTCGCCGCGGACAGCCCCGGGCGGCTGGTCTTCTGGGACCAGCGCTCGCACGGCCGCAGCGGCCGCAGCGACCCGGCGCGGGCCACCATCGACCAGCTCGGCCGCGACCTGTCGGCGGTGCTGGAGCAGAGCGCCCCGAGCGGGCCGGTCGTCCTCGTCGGGCACTCGATGGGCGGCATGACGATCATGGCGCTGGCCGACCAGCGGCCCGAGCTGTTCGGCAGCCGGGTCGTCGGGGTCGCGCTGCTCGGCACCTCGGCCGGTCGGGTGTCGGAGCTGACGTTCGGCCTGCCGGCCAAGGCCGGCCCGGTCACCCGCCGGGCCCTGCCGTGGGTCACCCGCGGGATGCGCGCGCGGCCGGCGACCTTCGAGCGGACCCGGCGCCTCGGCACCGATCTGGCTTTCCTGCTGGCCCGGCGGCTGGCCTTCGGCTCCGGCGACATCAGTCCGTCGCTCGTCGAGTTCGTCGAGAAGATGACCGCCGACTGCCCGGTCGACGTCATCGCGGAGTTCTACGACACCTTCACCAGCCACGACAAGCTCGCCGCCCTGGACGTGTTGCGCGGCGTCGAGGTGCTCGTCCTGGTCGGTGCGTTGGACCTGCTGACCCCGCAGGCGCACAGCCGGGCGATCGCCGAGGCGCTGCCCGGCGCCCAGCTGGTTGTCGTCGAGGGGGCCGGCCACATGGTCCAGCTCGAGCGCGCCCCGCTCGTCACGCTGCACCTGCGCGAGCTGCTGCGCCGCGCCGCAGCCGGCACGGCGTGAGCCTGCCGAGCTGGCCGCCGCCCGACCCGGCCGCCCCGGCGCTGACCACGGTCGCCGCGCGGGCCGCGCCGGACTGGACCGCGCTGTCGGACGCGGTTCGGACCTGCACGGCTTGCCCCGAGCTCGCCGCGACCCGCCGCAGCGTCGTCGTCGGCCAGGCGCCGGCGGGGGCCCGGCTGCTGGTGCTCGGCGAGGCCCCTGGTGCGCAGGAGGACGACAGCGGCCAGCCGTTCGTCGGGCGCAGTGGCCAGCTGCTGGACCTGCTGCTCGCCGAGGTCGGCGGTGACCGGGCCAAGACGGCTGTGCTCAACACCGTCAAGTGCCGGCCGCCGGACAACCGGGTGCCGAGCCGGCCGGAGTCGGCGGCCTGCCGCGGCTGGACCGAGCGGCAGCTGGAGCTGCTCGCGCCCGACCTCGTCGTCACCCTCGGGCTGTCGGCGACCCGCTGGTTCCTCGGCCCGTGCGCGCTCGGGGCGGTACGCGGGCAGGTCCACGACGTTGCCGGGCTGCGGGTGCTGCCGACCTACCACCCGAGCGCGGCGATCCGCTCCGGCCCGCGCGGCGAGCCGCGCCGGCTGCTCACCGAGGACCTGGCGCTGGCCGTACGGCTGACGGCGTGAGCTGGTCGCGGCTCCTCGCGACCCCGGCCGAGGCGGTCGCCGCCGTGGCCGACCCGGGCGACGTCCTCGACCTGCGCGCCCGGGCAGAACTGGACCACGAGTGGCGGGCGCTGGGCTTCACCGTGCTCGTTCCGGGCCTGCTGGTGCGGCCGGTGCCGCTGGTGCTCGAGGGCGTCGCCCGCACCCGAGCCCTCGGGGTTCGCCTCGCATTGGCGCTGCGGCCCGGCGACCTCGTGGTGCTGTCCGGTCCGCTCGGCGCCGGCAAGACCGCGCTCACCCAGGGCATCGGCGAGGGGCTCGGGGTGCGGGGCCGGGTGACGAGCCCGACGTTCGTGCTGGCCCGGGTGCACCGCGGCCCGGTGCCGCTGGTGCACGTCGACGCCTACCGGCTGCGGGATACCGGCGCGCCGCGGCTCGAGCTCGACGACCTGGACCTGGACGCCGACCTGCCCGCCAGCGTGGTCGTCGTCGAGTGGGGCGGGGGCCTGGTCGAGGGGCTGTCCGACGCGCGGCTCGAGGTCGCGCTCGACCGGCCGGCCGGGGCGCCGGAGGACCTGCGTACCGCGACCGTGCACCCGTACGGGCAGCGCTGGGCAGCGCTCCCGTAGCGTCGCCGACCGTGACAGGCACCGAGGCGCTGCTGGCCGCTGACCGTGCGCATGCCTGGCACCCGTACGCCTCCATGGTCGAGCCGTCGACGGTGCGCGTCGTGGAGTCCGCGCAGGGCGTCCGGCTCACGATCGCCGGGGTCGGGGAGGTCATCGACGCGATGTCGTCGTGGTGGTGCGCGGTGCACGGCTACCGCCACCCGGTGCTCGATGCCGCCGCCCGCGACCAGCTCGGCGCGATGTCCCACGTGATGTTCGGGGGGTTGACGCACGCGCCGGCCGTCGGGCTGGTCGAGCGGCTGGTGGCGATGACCCCCGAGCCGCTGCAGCAGGTGTTCCTGTGCGACTCCGGGTCGGTGTCGGTCGAGGTCGCCATCAAGATGGTGCTGCAGGCCGCCATCGGCAGGGGGGAGCCCGGGCGCCGTCGGCTGCTCACCGTCCGCGGTGGGTACCACGGCGACACGTTCGCCGCGATGAGCGTCTGCGACCCGGTCGGCGGGATGCACACGATGTTCGCTGGCGTACTCGCGGAGCAGGTCTTCGCGCCGCGGCCACCCGCCGGTGTGGACCGCTCGCCCGGCGACCCGGAGCTCGATGCCTGGACGGCGGCGACGACCGAGCTGTTCGAGCGGCACGCTGGCGAGCTGGCTGCCGTCGTCGTCGAACCGGTGCTGCAGGGCGCCGGTGGCATGCACATCTACAGCCCCGCCTGCCTGCGCGTGCTGCGTTCGCTGTGCGACGACCACGGCGTGCTGCTCGTCCTCGACGAGATCGCGACCGGCTTCGGGCGTACCGGCACGATGTTCGCCGCCGAGCACGCCGGGGTGGTGCCCGATGTCATGTGCGTCGGCAAGGCGCTGACCGGCGGGTACGTCAGCCTGGCTGCGGTGCTGTGCACGGCCGCCGTCGCGCGGGCGGTGTGCGCGACCCCCGCGGGGGCGCTGATGCACGGGCCGACGTTCATGGGCAACCCGCTGGCCTGCGCGATCGCCTGCGCCAGCATCGACCTGCTGCTGGCCCAGGACTGGGCCGGCCAGGTCAGCCGCATCGAGCGCGGCCTGCGCGCCGGGCTCGCGGGGGCCGCCCGACTCCCCGGGGTCGTGGACGTCCGGGTCATCGGCGCCGTCGGTGTCGTCCAGACCCGCGGGCCGGTCGACGTCGCCCGCGCCACCGACGCCGCGCTCGCGGCCGGCGTGTGGCTCCGGCCGTTCCGGGACCTGATCTACACGATGCCGCCGTACGTCAGCACCGACGAGGACGTCACCGCCATCACCCGCGGGGTGCTCGCCGCGGTGACCGCGTGAACCCGGTGCTGGCGCGCCTCGGCGAGCAGGCGGCGGCCCGGTCGGCGTTGGGCCTGACCAGGGCCTTGTCGCCCCGGGGGCCCCGGCCCCTGGCCCTGGACCTCGCTGGCAACGACTACCTCGGGCTCGCCCGTGACCCCCGGGTCGCCCGCGCCGCCGCCGACGCCGCCTGCCGGTGGGGGGCGGGCGCAGCCGCCTCCCGGCTGGTCACCGGCTCGCTGGCGCTGCACGCCGAGCTCGAGACAACGCTGGCGGCGCTGTGCGGCCAGCCCGCCGCGCTGGTGTTCTCCTCCGGCTACCTGGCCAATCTCGGCGTCGTCACCGCGCTCGCCGGCCAGGACACGCTCGTCGTCAGCGACGCGCACGTGCACGCCTCGCTCGTCGACGCCTGCCGGCTCTCCCGGGCCCGGGTGCAGGTCGTACCGCACGGCGACGTCGACGCGGTGGCAGCCGCGCTCGCCGGCCGTCCCGAGTCCTGCGCGGTGGTGCTGGCCGAGTCCGTCTACTCGGTGCTCGGCGACGCCGCCCCGCTGGTCGCCCTCGGCGACGTGACCGCTCGCCACGGCGCGGTGCTGGTCGTCGACGAGGCGCACGGTGTCGGCGTCGTCGGGCCCTACGGCGCCGGGCTGGTCGAGGCGCTCGGGCTGGCCGGCCGCCCGGACATCGTCGTCACCATGACGCTGTCCAAGGCGCTCGGCAGCCAGGGTGGGGCGGTGCTGGGCGCCCCGGCGGTCATCGACGCGCTGGTGAACACCGCCCGGCCGTTCATCTACGACACCGGGCTGAACCCGGCGGCAGCCGCCGGCGCGCTCGCCGCGCTCGCCGCGCTGGACCGGGAGCCTGAGCGGCTGACTGCGCTGCGGGCCTGCGCGTCGGCCCTCGCCGGGGCCGCCGGTGTCGCGCAGCCGGCGGGGGCCGTGCTGTCGGTGCCGGTCGCCTCGCCCGGCGCCGCCGTCGCCGGCGCCGCGGCCCTGCTGTCGCGTGGCATCCGGGTCGGCTGCTTCCGGCCGCCTTCGGTGCCGGACGGCATCAGCCGGCTGCGGCTGACCGCCAGCGCCGCGGTCAGCGGCGCCGACCTGGACCGGGCCGCCCGAGTGCTGCGCGAGGTGTTGCCGGTGTGAAGGTCGTCGTGGTGACCGGCACCGGCACGGGGGTCGGCAAGACCGTCGTCACCGCGGCGCTCGCCGCGATCGGCGGGCGGGTCGCGGCGGTCAAGCCGGCCCAGACCGGCGTGCTGCCCGGTGAGCCTGGCGACCTCGAGGTCGTGGCGCGCCTCGGTGGCGCCGTCACGACTTTTGAGGCGGTACGGCTGGCCGAGCCGCTGGCGCCCGACACCGCCGCCCGCCGCGCGGGTACGACACTGCCGCTCCTCGCCGACACCGCCACCCGGGTGGTTGCGCTGGCCGCCGACCACGACCTGGTGCTCGTCGAGGGTGCCGGTGGGCTGCTGGTACGGCTGGACGGCGCCGGCGGCACGATCGCCGACCTCGCTGTGAGCCTGCGCGAGGCCGGGCAGGCCACCTGCGTCGTTGTCGTCGTCGAGGCCGGGCTGGGCACCCTGAACGCCACCGGGCTGACCGTCGAAGCGCTGCGTACCCGCGGGATCGAGCCCGCGGGGCTGGTCATCGGCGCCTGGCCGGCGCAGCCCGACCTGGCAGCCCGCTGCAACCTGGTCGACCTCGCCCGGCTCGGCGTCCCGCTGCTCGGACGGGTCCCCGCGGGCGCCGGCACGCTGCCGCCCGCGCAGTTCCGCGCCGGTGCACCCGGCTGGCTGCGCCTGCCGGTCGGGGGGTGAGACGCTCCTCACCCGTCCCCCCAGTCCCCGGAGCCGCGCCGTGTCCGTGTCGATCGCCAGCATCCTGGCCGAGTCCGCCGTACGACATGCCGACCGTACGGCCGTGGTCATGGGTGAGATGCGGCTGTCGTACGCCGAGCTGTGGCGCCAGGCCAGGCAGTACGCCGCTGTGCTGCGCGAGCGCGGCATCGGTGCGGGTGACAAGGTCGCGCTGCTGCTGCCGAACACCCAGCACTTCCCGTTGGCCTACTACGGCGTGCTCGCCCTCGGCGCGGTCGCGGTGCCGGTGCACGCGCTGCTGAAGAGCGAGGAGATCGAGTACGTCCTGAGCGACTCCGGTGCCAAGGCGCTGGTCTGCGCGGCGCCGCTGCTCGGCGAAGGCGCCAAGGGCGCCGAGCTCGCCGGTGTGCCGGTGCTCGCCGTCATGGACCCGCCGGCGGGGACCACGATGGACGCCGGCATCGTGCGGCTCGACACGCTCGCGGCGTCGGCGACGCCGGTGGGGGCCCTGGTGCTGCGCGAGGCGCAGGACACCGCCGTGGTGCTCTACACGAGCGGGACGACCGGGAAGCCCAAGGGCGCCGAGATCACCCACCTCAACGTGCTGATGAATGTCATCGCGTCGGCGACGTACTCCTTCGACATCGGCCCCGACGACGTCGTCCTCGGTTGCCTGCCGCTGTTCCACACCTTCGGCCAGACCTGCTGCATGAACACGGCCTTCTTCGTCGGCGCGGCGGTGGTCATGCTGCCGCGCTTCGACGGACCGAAAGCCCTGCAGCTGCTGGTGGACGAGCGCTGCACGATCTTCATGGGAGTCCCGACGATGTACGTCGCACTGGTCGCCGCCGGCAAGGCGAGCGACCTGCGGCCGGCGCTGTCGAGCGCATTGTCGGGCGGCGCGGCGCTGCCGGAGGCTGTGCTGGAGGAGTTCGAGGAGGTCTTCGGCACCAAGGTCCTGGAGGGCTACGGCCTCACCGAGACCTCCCCGGTCGCGACGTTCAACCAGAAGAGCTTCGAGCCCAGGGCCGGCACCGTCGGCAAGACCATCTGGGGCGTCGCGGTCGAGATCGCCAAGGCCGAGGTCGAGGAGCGCATCGAGCTGCTGCCGACCGGCGAGATGGGCGAGATCGTGGTGCGCGGCCACTGCGTCTTCAAGGGCTACCTCAACAACCCGGAGGCCACCGCCGCGGCGATCGTCGACGGCTGGTTCCGGACCGGCGACCTCGGTACGAAGGACGCCGAGGGCTATGTCCGGATCGTCGACCGCAAGAAGGACATGGTCCTGCGCGGCGGCTACAACGTCTACCCGCGCGACGTCGAGGAGGTGCTGCTGCGCCACCCGGCCGTCGGTCAGGTCGCCGTCATCGGGCTGCCCGACCCGCAGTACGGCGAGGAGGTCTGCGCGGTCGTCGTCCTCGACCCCTCCGGCGGCGAGCTCACCGAGGACGCCCTGAAGGCGTGGGCGAAGGAGCGGCTGGCGTCGTACAAGTATCCGCGCCGGGTGTTCTTCACCGATGCCTTCCCGCTTGGGCCATCCGGCAAGGTGCTCAAGCGTGAGCTCGTGACGGCCTACTCCTGAACACGCGGCTGGGTTTGGCTCGGGCGCGGCTGGGCGTGGTGCGCGTGCGGCTGGCGTCTCTGCGGGTGCGGCTGGGGGCGGCGCTGCTGATGGCAGTGCTGATCGGCTGCGGGAGCAGCAACGACCGGGCCGCCGCGCCGCCACCCGACCCGTGTCCGCCGACCTGCCCGGGCAGCCTGGCGCCGCTGCCGTCGCCGACCGGCAGCGACCCGCCCGAGGGCAGCGCGGCTTATGACGCCCTCGTCGTGGCGCCCGAGCCGGGCGAGCTGGCCCGCGGCGGTAACGACGCGGACGCCTCGCTCACCATGCGCACCTTCGACGTCACTGTCCCGGCCGGCTCGCGGCTGCGCACCCGCACGGTCTGCCAGGGGCGTACGTCCGTCACGGTGAGAATCGACCCGGCCTCGCAGGCCGAGAGCGAGCTGCCCTGCACCGAGGACGCCCCTCACGAGCTGATCGTCGAGGAGCAGGAGCAGCGGGTCACCAACACCGCCTACCGGGTGGTCGTCACCGCCCCGTCCCCCGCCCGCTGGTACGCCGTCCTGTCGGCCGTCCCGGGGCCGCCCTTGCCTACTGGCTCGCCTCCGCAGTAGCTGTCCGTGCTCGCGCGCTGCCGCAACGGGTCTATGGACGGAGGACGGCCGAGCCTCAACCCGGCAGGTCAGCTCGACTTCGGAGCTGGTTCGGGAGGTGCCTGGGGTCCACCAGGCCAGGGACGCAGGTTGTACCGGGCGGCGAAGGCAGCCAAAGGCAACTGGTCCGAGGCCGCCTGCACGACAGCTGGCACCGCCGTCGCCTGACCCCACTCCGGATCAGCTGGCACGACATCTCAAAGGAGGCCCTGACGCAGGGCTCCGCCACAACGGCGGTTTCGTCTGCTTGGGTCGTGGGTGGAAAGCCTGATGATGCTGTGGAGGTTGAGCGTTGCGGCGCGCCGGGCGGTGGTGCTGTTGACCGCTCCAGCCAGCCGCAGGGCGTTGGTGACGATGTTGCGCAGGGCGGCCATGACGGCGGGAGCGTTGCCGGTGCGTACCTGCGAGGCGTCCTCGTGGTCTGTCGTGTCCCGGACGCGGTGGACGCCGTTCTCGATCGACCAGTGCCCGCGGGCCAGCCCGGCGAGGGCGGCTGGGTCGGCCAGCTGCGCGGTCAGGCTGGTGATGCCGTGCGCGACCAATTTGCGGGTCCGTTGGCCGTCCAGCCCCGCCGCTGTAGCCGATGATGCAGAAGGCCTGCTGGGCGGCGGCGAAGCCGATCCCGCTGGCAGGGACGACTGACAGCCGGCGTTCCTCGGTCCGGCCGTGGCCGCGGGTGAACTACCGGGTCCGGGTGGGCTGCGGGTGGGCGCGTGGTGGTGGTGGTGGTGATGGTGACCACTGTCGGGTCGACCGTCACCGGGGACACCCGGGCCGGGTCGGCCAGCCACAGCAGGTCGACCTGTACCGACACCAGCACCGTCCGGCCGGCCTGCACACCAGCCGGCTGTCGACCGGACTCTCCTGCCCGCCGCCGCCGCCGTAGGTCGTCGCCGAATCCGCGGCATGGCCATTGCCCATGATCGCCACCGATGCGCCGGTGGGGTCGGTGAACTCCACCCCGGCCAGGCTCTGCCGGGCCGTCACCCCGGCGGGCAGCGTGAAACGCAGGACGTGGACGGCCGGGCCGGTCGCGTCCGGCAACACCAGGCTCTGAAACCGTCGACGGTCAGCTCGACCTTGAGGTCCGCGCCGCCCAGCGCCCTACCGAACCGCGCGGCGCTGCCGGCCGCGACACCGGTCACGTCGCCGACGCCGTCGACCGCGACCTGGATCGGGCCGGTCGTCGTCCCGGTCGTCAGCAGCGACCCGCCGGAACGCCCGTCGATCGTGGTGGCCGACGGCGGCGCGGCCTTGCCGTGCAGCGCTCCCTGCGCGTCCGCGGTCAGTGTCAGGTCCAGGTCCCGCCAGGACCCCGACGGGTCCTAGAACCGCACCGGCCGGGTGCTGACCTGCGCCGTACGGGAACCATCGGCGTTGGCGAACACCACCCGGCTCGGGGTTGTCAACGCCTCCACCGGCCTGGACGTCGCCGGGTCGAACCCCCCTTCGAGACCGGGTTGTCCCTACCGGGCACCGGCCCCGGCCCGGGCGCCGGCGGGCGCAGCAACGGCGCCGGCGGCGCGACCGGCAACCCCACCGGCGGCGCCGGCTGCGGCACCGACCTCAGCACCGACGCGGCGCCGGCAGCAACGCCGCCCCCCACACAGCAAAGCCATCGACGCGCCCACCGCCACCAGCCGCACCGGACCGGTGGTGCGACGGCGCGAACGGGCGACACGGCTCACGCCAGGCTCCAGGCGGGACAGAAAGAAGCTGCTGAGCGTCTATCGGCCGCGACAGCCCGCCGCTGTAGGTAGCTCAACCAACGGCACCCGAACGGAGTACCGGGAAGGCAGGCTTCCGGGACCAAGATCAGCGGCACTCGCTGCCGGAGCCGACTGTGTTCAGGATCGTGAACGGCCGGCAGGGGGAGTGGGGCTGGGCGCTTCTAGGCTGGGCGGCGTGCTCGTCCTCGGCCTCGACACCGCCAGCCCGGCCGTGTCGGTCGCCTGCGTCGAGCTGCTGCCGGACGGCGAGGGCGGCGCGCGGTGGGGACGGCAGGCGCAGTGGTGCGTCGTCGACGGCCGGGCGCACGGCGAGCTGCTCGCCACCGGCGTACGGGCCGTGCTGGCCGAGCTCGGCGCCACGCCCAAGAACCTCGGCGCGGTCGCGGTCGGGCTCGGGCCGGGGCCGTTCACCGGGCTGCGGGTCGGCATCATGACGGCCGCGGCGCTCGCCGACGCGCTCGGCGTACCGGCGTACGGCTGCTGCTCCCTGGACGCGGTCGACCCCTGGGGCGAGGGCGAGCGGGTGGTGGTGACCGATGCCCGGCGGCGCGAGGTCTACTGGGCGGAGTACGCCGCCGACGACGAGCGGGTCGCCGGCCCGTCAGTCATCCGGCCCGCAGCGCTCGCCGGCGCACTCGCGGAGGTCGGCTGGACCGGCCGGGTCGTCGGCGCCGGCGCGCTCGCCCACCCCGAGCTGTTCCCCGGTGTCGAGCCCGAGCCGCGCTACCCGTCCGCGGAGGGCGTCGTGCTGCTCGCCGCCCGGCGCGCGCTCGCCGGCGCACCGACCGAGCCGCTGGTGCCGCTGTACCTGCGGCGGCCCGATGCGACCCCGCCGGGGGCGGTCAAGCCGGTGCACCGGTGAGCGACACCCCGCTGTGGATGTCGTTCCCGCACGACTACGACGTCGCCCACGAACGCACGGTCCGGGGCTCGCTGGCCGACGTCGTCTACTACCCCGGGGCGCGCCGCGACGGCGGCTCGGACGGGGCGTGGCTGCGGATCGCGCCTCGCGGCCGCGCGCCCTGGACGGGGGTGTTCGCCAGCGAGCTCAGCGCCGGCCGGCTGTCCGTCGTCAGCAGCTGGCCCGACCCGCACACCCTGTTCGTGGCGCTGGGCGGGGACCCGTACACCGTGGATGTCCGCGACCCGGACCGCTGGTCGCGGCTCGACGTGCCCGGCGCCCGGCTGCTGGTGCCGCTGGTCGAGCGCGGCCTGGCGTTGGTGCTCGGCGCCGACGTGCTGTCCGCGTACGACGAACGCGGCCTGGCCTGGGAGAGCGGGGCGCTGTTTCCGGGCGCCGAGTGGCTCGGGCAGCTCGACGACGAGGTGCACCTGCGCAGCGGCGCTGTGCTGCACCGGGTCGACCTGCGGCACGGCCGGACGGTTGACGAGGCGGCGCCGTGGTGACGCCGGCTGACGTACGGCTGGAGCGGCTGCGCTGGTGGCACATCGCGCCGCTGCTGCCGCTGGAGGCGGAGCTGTTCGGCGACGAGCCGTGGACGGCCCGGACGTTCTGGTCAGAGCTGGCCCAGCTCGACACCCGGCACTACGTCGTCGCGCTGGCTGAGGATGGCCCGGTCGGCTACGCCGGCCTGTGCGACTACCCCGACGAGGCGTGGGTGCAGACGATGGCGGTGGCGCCCGCGCTGCAGGGCCGCGGCCTCGGCACCCGGCTGCTCCTCGCCCTGCTGGCTGAGGCGGACCGCCGCGGCCAGCGCGTCGTGTCGCTGGAGGTCCGCGCCGACAACGTTGCCGCACAGGGGCTGTACGCACGGCACGGCTTCACCCGTACCGGCGTACGCCGTGGCTACTACCAGCCCAGCGGTACCGACGCGTGGGTGCTGACCCGCCGGACCTGACGGGCGCAGGCGCGTGCCCCCCGCCGCAGCTCAGGGTGCCGCACCCCGCGCCTCCCCTTTGACAGTGCACCCAAAGGGCCTGCTGGCTCGCACTCTCGAAGGGGAAGTGCACTGGCGAAGGGGAGGTGACGGCGGGCGCACGCTCGCAGGGCCGGGTCGGCCTCGGTCGGCAACGGGTTGGGGCTGCACCCTCCTAGGCTTGCAGTCGTGAGTGAGCCGCTGGTCCTGGGCATCGAGACGTCCTGCGACGAGACCGGCGTCGGGATCGTCCGGGGCCGCACGCTGCTCGCCGACGAGGTGGCCAGCAGCGTCGCCGAGCACGCCCGCTTCGGCGGCGTCGTCCCCGAGGTGGCCAGCCGCGCGCACCTGGAAGCGATGGTGCCGACCGTCCGGCGGGCCCTTGACACCGCGGGGGTGACGCTGCGGGACATCGACGCGGTCGCCGTCACCGCCGGCCCCGGGCTCGCCGGCGCGCTGCTGGTCGGCGTGGCCGCGGCGAAGGCGTATGCGCTGGCGCTCGACGTCCCGCTATACGGCGTCAACCACCTCGCGGCGCACGTCGCCGTCGACGTCCTGGAGCACGGGCCGCTGCCCGAGCCGTGCCTCGCGGTGCTGGTGTCCGGCGGTCACTCGAGCCTGCTGCTGGTGCAGGACGTGACCGACACGATGGTGCCGCTCGGGCAGACCGTCGACGACGCCGCGGGGGAGGCCTTCGACAAGGTGGCCCGGCTGCTCGGCCTGGGCTTTCCCGGCGGCCCAGCGGTCGACCGGATGGCGAAGGACGGCGACCCCGCCGCGATTGCCTTTCCGCGGGCCATGCCGCAGTCGTACGACGTGAGCTTCGCCGGCCTCAAGACGGCGGTGGCCCGCTGGCTCGAGGCCCACGCCGGCGACGTGCCGGTGGCCGATGTGTGCGCGAGCTTCCAGGAGGCAGTGGTCGACGTGCTGACCACCAAGGCGGTACGTGCCTGTCGCGAGCACGGCGTCGGTCATCTGCTGCTCGGCGGCGGCGTCGCGGCCAACAGCCGGCTGCGGGCGCTTGCCCAGCAGCGTTGCGACGCCGCGGGCCTGGTCCTGCGGGTCCCGCGGCCGGCGCTGTGCACCGACAACGGCGCGATGGTCGCGGCCCTCGGGGCGCGGCTCGTCGAGGCGGGCGTCGCCCCGAGCCCGCTCGACCTGCCTGCCGACAGCTCGATGCCGGTGACCGAGGTACTGGTCCCCGGGGCGTTGCCGGGTTGGCACTCGTAGGGCTAGAGTGCCAAGTGAGGACCTGGTGCTCGACCCCCGCGACGGCGAGCGGCCAATCCGGTCCGGTCACCTGCACCACACGCCGCAGCACCTGCCAATGGAGGCACCATGACCACCGCGACCAAGGTCGCCATCAAGCCGCTCGA
>JBKJQN010000058.1:0-29421 GCA_046593925.1 Mycobacteriales bacterium | reverse complement strand
CTGCCCGACCTCGTCGCGCCCGGCAGCGCCGGCCTCGTGCTCTGCCACAGCGTGCTCGAGGTCGTCGGCGACCCCGCGCAGGCCCTCGCCGCCGTCACCGCCGTGCTGCGTCCCGGCGGCCGGCTCAGCCTGCTGGTCGCCGGCCGCGCCGCCGCGGTCCTCGCGCGCGCTCTCGCCGGTCGGCCCGACGAGGCCGCGCACGCCCTCACCGACCCGGCCGGGCGCTGGGGCCCGGCCGACGGCGCGGTCCGTCGCTACACCCCCGACGCCGTGCAGGCGCTGGTCACCGCCGCTGGTCTGCACGTCGAGCAGGTGCACGGCGTACGCGTCGTGGCCGACCTCGTCTCCAGCGCCGCCCTCGAGCTCGAGCCGGGTGCGCATGCCGCCCTGCTTGCGCTGGAACGCGCGCTGTCGTCCCGCCTGCCCTTCCGCGACCTCGCCACCCAGCTGCACGTGCTGGCCGTCCGCCCGTAGCCGCCGCCACGTGTCGGGGAAGCGCTCATGAGCCGTGGCCGGGTCGCGCCGGTCGGGCCGCCCACCGGCCCGCCCGGTGACGACACGGGATGCACCGTGCTGCACGTCGACATGGACGCGTTCTATGCCAGCGTCGAGCTGCGCAGCCGGCCGGAGCTGCGCGGCCTGCCGGTGATCGTCGGCGGTGGCGGGTCCCGGGGCGTCGTGCTGTCCGCGACGTACGAGGCCCGCGCCCACGGTGTCGCGAGTGCCATGCCGATGATGCGGGCGCGCCGGCTGTGCCCCGAGGCCGTGGTGATCAAGCCCGACCACCAGGCGTATGCCGAAGTCTCCGCCGGGGTGATGGAGGTCTTCCGCTCGGTGACGCCGCTGGTCGAGCCGCTCTCCCTCGACGAGGCGTTCCTCGGGGTCGCCGGTGCCGCCCGGCGGCTCGGTGGCGCCCGGATGGTCGGGGAGTGGGTGCGCGCCACCGTGCAGGACGAGCAGGGCATCACCTGCTCGGTCGGCGTCGCCAGCACTAAGTTTGTTGCCAAGCTCGCCTCCGCCCGCTGCAAGCCCGACGGCCTGCTGGTCGTACCCGCCGACGCCGTCGTGTCGTTCCTGCACCCGCTGCCCGTTGCGGCCCTGTGGGGGGTGGGGGAGAAGACCGAGGAGCAGCTGGTCAGGCTGGGGTTGCACACCGTGGGTGACATCGCCCACACGCCGCTCGGGACACTTCAGCGGGCGCTCGGGGCGGCGACCGGCGCGCACCTGTCCGCGCTGTCGTGGGGGCGCGACGCCCGCGTGGTCGTTCCCGTCGAGCCGGACAAGAGCATCGGGGCGGAGGAGACGTTCCCGGTCGACGTCGACGACCCGGTGGTGATCGCCCGCGAGCTGCTCCGGCTGTCCGAGCGCACCGCCGCCCGGCTGCGCGCGACCGATCAGGTGGGGCGCACCGTGTCGATCAAGGTGCGCTTCGCCGACTTCACGACCCTCACGCGGGCCCGGACGCTGCCCGAGGCCACCGACGTGGGCCGCACCGTCTACGACACCGCGCTCTCGCTGTACCAGGCGCTCGGTCTGGAGCGGGCCAGGCTGCGGCTGGTGGGAGTACGCGTCGAGGGCATCAAGCCGTCGGCGAGCCAGCCCCACCAGCTGCTGCTCGGTGAGCGCGACTCCGGGTGGCGGGAAGCCGAGCAGGCGGTCGACCGGGCGGCGCAACGCTTCGGGGTCGGTGCGGTACGCCCGGCAGCCCTCGTCCGGACCGGCGGGGAGCTGCCGGCGACGGCGCCCCCACCGGCCGCCGGACGCCGTCCCGCGGCGCCGCCACCACGTGCCAGCCGGCGCCCGAGCCCCTCGGAAGGCGTCCGTGAGGACCGTGTTTCAGACTCGTCGTGACGTAGGGCGCCGACCCTCGTATCCTTGCCTCAGGCGGGTCCGCACCAGACCCGTCCGGCTGCATGTCAGTGGTGGTGGACACCTCCGGAGGGAGCGCCGTGCCGCTCTCTGAGCACGAGCAGAGACTGCTCGACCAGATCGAGCGGGCCCTCTACGCCGAGGACCCGAAATTCGCTTCCACCGTGCGCACGACCGACCTCCGGACGCACATGCGGAGACGGTTGCGCCGGGCCGCGATCGTGTTCGCCGTCGGGTTCGTGCTGCTGGTCCTGGGGGTCCCCACCAACAGCTTCGTGGTCGGTGTCGCCGGCTTCGCGGTGATGTTCGTCGCGCTGCTGCTCGCGCTGGCGGCCTGGAGGCGGCTGGGCAGTGCCCCGTCAGCTCCGTCGGTCCGCGTCGCGGGTGAGGAGCGGTCCAACCGGCCGGGCCGGGCGGCTCGGCCGGCTCGCACCCGCGGCGCCGGTGACCGGCCGGCAGCGCAAGGTGGTTGGCGCGGACGTCTCGAGGCGCGCTGGAACCGCCGTTGGGACGAACGCGGTGGCGAGCGGGGCGAGCGCTAGCCGCATCGCCGTCACTGCCAGCCTGTTGCACCGCTGCGGCTCAGGCCGCGCGACCAGATGCTTGCACCTCGCTTCATCCACTGGCGGTCGAGCGCGGCCCTGGGCGTTGATGCTGCGGGGCGCAAGGCGCTTGTCCCGCAAGGCGTCCGCCCTGAAGCTTCCGCCGAGCTGGGGTCCCACCGTAGGACGGTCCACCGCATGCCCGAGCGCGTGCTCAACATCGGTGTCGGGTGAGTCCTCAGTCGTCGCCGCCGAGTCGCAGGGTGCGTAGGCGCGCGACGGCGTAGGCGGTCGCTGCGACGGTGACCGTCAGCAGCAGGACCAGACCGGTACCCAGGGCCACGTCGCTGCTGACCCCGAGCCGGGCGGCGTCGCTGCCGACCACGGCCTCGGCGAGCGACAGCGCCCACTGCCGCACGCTCAGCGCCCGGGCACCGGGCACCACGCCAGCGATCGTGGTCTCCCAGATCAGGGCGTACAGCAGGCCGACGACCACAGCATTGCGGGTGACCACCGCCAGCAGCAGGAACAGCGCGCAGTAGGCGGTCGCCGCGAGCGCGGCGGCGAGGGCGTACGCCGCTGCGAGCCGCTCGGAGGAGCCCACCAGCAGCAGACCGGCGACCAGCACGGCCGGTACGAGTAGTGCCCAGGCCACCGCGACCGCCACCGCGAGCTTGCTGAGGACGATCGAGGAGCGGGACAGCGGCTTGGCCAGCAGGTAGATGATGGAGCCGTCCTCGATCTCCGGACCGATCACGCCGGTGCCCACCACGACGCAGACCAGCGGCACGACTGTCCCCAGAGCCAAGCCGCCGAGCAGCGCGACGGCCGTGCCGAGGTCGCGGCCGGCGGCGGTTCGGAAGACGCCTGCGAGGACGAGCAGCACCAGCGGCAGGACCATCAGCACGGCGGCCCGGCGCCGGCCGAGCAGCCCGCTGACCGTCAGCCGGGCGACCACCACCATCGGCGGCACGTCAGCGCTCCACCAGGTAGGCGAACACGCTCTCCAGCGACTCGTCGGCCGGCGTGACCTCGAACAGCCGCACCGCGTGTTCAGCGGCCAACGCCGGCAGCGCATGGGAGAAGCGCCCCACGTCGGCGGCCTGCACGTGCAGCGCCCCGCCGGTCCCGCCCGGGTCGGCGCGCAGCTCCACCCCGAATGCCGACCCGTCGGCGATGACGGCAGCGGCGAGCGCGCGGTCGTCGCTGGAGCGCACGACGTACTGGTGCGGCCGCTCGGTCATCAGCCGCCGGATCTCGCGGAAGTCACCCGAGGCGGCGTGCCGCCCCGCGACCATCACCTCGATGCTGCCGGCGATCTGCTCCACCTCCTCCAGCACGTGGGAGCTGAACAGCACGGTGCGGCCCTGCTCGCCGAGCGTGTGCAGTAGATCCATCAGCTGCAGGCGCTGGCGCGGGTCCATCCCGTTGAACGGCTCGTCGAGCAGCAGGACCGCCGGCTCGTGCACCAGCGCCGTGGCCATCTTGATCCGCTGCTTCATCCCTTTCGAGTACGTCGAGATGGTCCGCGCCGCCGCCGGCGCCATCTGCACGGCCTCGATCGCGCGCTGCGCCGCGCCGGCTGGGTCGGCGAGCCGGTGCAGGCGCGCGTTGGCCAGCACCAGCTCGCCGCCGGTCAGCGACTCGTACATCCCCTCACGCTCCGGGACCAGCCCGACCACCCGGTAGATCGACTCGTCGCGCCAGGTCGGCCGGCCGTCCAGGGTGACCGTGCCGGTGGAGGGCCCGAGGAAGCCGCCGATCATGTTGAGCAGGGTGGACTTGCCGGCGCCGTTCGGTCCGAGCAGACCGCTCACGCCCGGGCCGATCCGCATCGTCACGTCGTTGACGGCCACCACGTTGCCGAACCATCGCGACACCGCTGCCAGCTCGATCACCGTCATGAGATCACCGTCATGAGACCGAGACCCGGCGGTAGCGCAGCACCAGCAGGCCGTAGCAGGCGGCCGCCAGGCCGACGGCAACCGCGAGATAGACCGGACCGCCGAGCGCGCCGGGCGGGTCCGGGGCACCCGCGACCGGTGCGTCGAAGGCCCACCGCTGCAGCCCGCCTACCAGCGTGAACGGGGTCAGCAGGCCGGACCATCCCGACAGCGCCGGCTTGCCCTGCGCCTGCCCGAGCGCGTCCAGCGTGCCCTGTACGGCAGAGAGCATGACCAGCAGTGTGATCACCGCCGCGACCCCGAGCCCACGGCGTGGTGTCACGGCGGCGACGACCAGCGCCAGCCCGGCGAGCAGCACCGACAGCAGTACGCAGCCCAGCAGCGCGACCGCGGCAGCCCGGGTCTGCGCCCAGAACGGCAGCTTCGCGAGCAGCGCGCCCGCGTACAGCACGACGACCGGCAGGGTGGTGATCACCAGCAGGGCCACGGTGAGTGCGGCGAACTTGGCGCGTACATAGTCGACGCGACGCAACGGCCGGGAGAAGTACAGCGACACCACCCGGAAGCGCAGGTCGCGGGAGACCAGCGCCGGTGCCTGGCCGGCGACGTAGAGCGACAGCAGGGGGACGACGGCCAGCGCGTACGCGGAGTAGCCGATCGGCAGCGTCCTACCGCCCGTGACGTTCAGGATGACCACCGAGATCAACGCCGGCAGGCTGACCGCCACCAGCAGCAGGATGGGCATTATCTTGGACCGGGTGGACCGGCCGACGCCGTACGCGCCGCGGGCGCTCTCGACGAACAGTGCACGCACCACCTGCCGGCGGCCGAGCCGCGGGCCGTCGTAGTGCCGGAAGCCGATGTCGTAGATGACCCCGGCAGGCTCAGGCGTGGACACCGGGCTCCTGTTCGGCCGGCCGGAACAGCTCGGAGATCGAGTGCCGGCGGCGCTCCATCCGCAGCAGCCCCAGGCCGAGGCGCGCGACCGTGTCGCGCACGATGTCGTACGTCGACTCGTCGACCAGCGCGATCTCCAGCATCCGGTCGCCGCCGACGGACAGGCCCGCCGCGCGCAGCGCCGCGGCCAGCTCGGCGGGGTCCGCGTCGACCTCCACCGCCAGTACCCCGCGCTGGGCCGTGGCGTCGGCGGTGGACGACGAGCGCAGCAGCCGGCCGCCGTCCAGGACCACCACCGCGTCGCACACCCGCTCGAGCTCACCGAGCAGGTGCGAGGTGACCAGCACCGAGATCCCGAAGTCCGTGCCGATCCGGCGGACCAGGGCGAGCATCTCGTCGCGGCCGGCCGGGTCCAGGCCGTTGGTCGGCTCGTCCAGCAGCACCAGCGCCGGGTCGTGGACCAGGGCCTGCGCGAGCTTGACCCGCTGCCGCATGCCGGTCGAGTAGCCGCCGATCAGCCGGTAGCGCTCCTCGTACAGGCCGGCGTGCCGCAGCACGTCCGCGGTGCGCTCCCGCGCGGCCGTCGCAGGCAGCCCGGACATCCGGGCCATGTGCACGACGAACTCGGTGGCCGACACGTCGGCCGGCAGGCAGTCGTGCTCGGGCATGTAACCGACCCGCGCGCGGATCGCCTCCCCGTCGGTCGCCGCGTCCAGGTCGAGGACCCGGACCGAGCCGGACGTCGGTGGTAGCAGCCCGAGCAGGATCTTGATCAGCGTGGACTTGCCCGCTCCGTTGCTCCCCACCAGGCCCACCACGCCTGGCGCCACGTCGACGCTGAGGTCCTCCAACGCGGTCACCGGGCCGTACCGCTTGGTCAGCGCCCGGGTCGAGATCACCCCTGAACGGTACCCACGGGGGACGACATGGCGGGCTCCGAACCGCCGGGCCAGGCCAAGGGCGAGGCCGGGCGCCTACGCAGCCGGCGGCCGACGAGGCTGACCAGCGAATCCACCGCGTCCAGCAGATCGGCGGTACGGCTGCCGGCCCGTGAGCTCGCCCAGCGCAGCGTCGACGGCGGGAGCAGCAGCGCGCGGGCCCGCTGACGGGGGGCAGCACCGCGGCGCAGGGCGCGGCCGACCTCGCGGCTGTCGGCGCGCAGTGCACCGGCCGGCGCACCGGCCGCGTCACCGCTGCCGGCGGGGGCATACCTGGCCCGTTCGACGGCCGTCGTGAGGCGTCCGACCGCGTCGGCGGCGGCACCGGTCAGGCCGGTCTCAGTGACCAGCCTGACCCCCGCGCTGCGGGGGCTCTCGGCCGGCCGCCAGTCGTGCCCGGTGTCCGTCGCGTCGTCGCGCAGCTGCGCCCACGCGACGGTCGCACCGGGCTGGTTCCACCGCCGACGTCGCCGGGCGGCGTGCAGCAGCGACGGTGCGGCCGAGGCCAGCAGGCCGACGCCGAGGCCGATCGGGAGCCACGGCGGCCCGCCCCCGGCTCCGGTGCGCCGAGCCGCCACCGCAGCGGGGGCGCCCGACCCGGCGCGCGCGCCACGCTCGCCCCGCAGGCGGGCCGCCCGCTCGGCCGGCGTCTCGTTCGGGTCCACGGCACCGTCCTGCGCGGCGGTTGACGGGCCGACGTTCGGCTGCTGCTGCTGCCCGGGCACCGTGAGGGTCCCGTACGCCGGCGGCGTGATACCGCCACGTGACGGGGTCGGTTCGAAGCGCACCCAGCCGGCGCCCTCGAACCACGCCTCCGGCCAGGCGTGCGCCTGTTTGGTCGTCACCAGGTAGCTGCCGTCGTCCTGCCGGGTGCCCGGGGTGAACCCGACGGCCACCCGTGAGGGCACGCCGGCCAGCCGCAGCATCGCGGCCATCGCGGAGGCGTACTGCTCGCAGAAGCCCTTGCGCTGGGTCAGGAAGTCCTGCAGAGCGTCGGGGGACCCGCCGGTCGTGGTGTCTGTGGTGTAGCTGAAGTTGTTGGCGGGACTCCGAAAAAAGGCCTGCAGCGCGCTCGCCCGGCCGTAGTCGGTGGTCTGCCCCCGGGTGATCTGCGAGGTGAGCGCCTTCGTCTTGTCGGTGGCTTGCACGGGCGTGTCGTACGGGGCGATCACGCCGGGCACCGCGGACGCCCCGGACGTCAGCAGCGCCGGGTCCGGCAGCACCCGGGAGGCGCGGACGGTGTACCTGCCGACGGTGGCGGTGTTGGAGCGGGTGGCGAACACGCTCTCGCTGCCCGGATCCCACATCCACGGGCCCGCGACATCGACGATCCTGGGGGTCGCGGGGGCCGGCAGCCAGGGCGCGTCGAGGGTGTCGACGGTGACCGAGGCGGTGACCTGGCGGGTACGGGCGGCGCTGGACCGGCCGACGGGGGTGGGCACCGGGCTGCCCACGCCGTTGTCCCGCAGGTTGCCGCGCAACACCTCCTGCCGCCAGCCGCCGCCGTCGTAGACGCCGAGTGTCGTCATCCGCAGGTAGTCCGGCTCCGGGTCGTCGGTCGTGTACCGCAGCACCGGGACCGGCTCGAGCTGGTTGAGCTCGCCGCGCAGCCGGGTGATCGGGTTGTACGTCGTGATGCTGCGAGAGCCGTTGCCGGCGCCGGAGCCGCCCTCGCCGCCGCTGAGCAGCCGCGCATCGAGGCCGGGGATCAGCGCGGGTACGAGCACGGCGACGCCGAGCGCGGCCCCGCCGATCCGGCGGCCGACCCTGCCCAGGCCGGCCGGGTCGCCGCCGCCCAGTTGCAGCGGAGTGCCCCAGCGGACCTCCCGGTCGCGGCCCTCGACGAGCAGCAGCGTGAGCCAGCCGGCTGCACCGAGGACGAACGGCAGCCAGCCCAGGCCGCCGGGCAGCACCGCCGACGGCACCGCGAACAGCGCGAGCAGTGGCAGGCCGGCGGCCGCGGGGCGGTGCAGCAGGCTCGCGATGGCGTCCACGGCGACGGCGACCATTCCGACGCCGCCCACGACGAGCAGCACCAGGCCCGGCGTGGGCGGCGCCGGTGGCCCGTACTGCGACAGGTCGGTGCCCGCCGCGTCGAGGAGGCTGCGGAACGCCGCCAGGGTGGCTGCGCCGGGAAGCATGACGTGGTGCAGCGACGACGCCGCGAACACCACGACGAGGTACGCCGCCAGCGCCGCCGTCGTTAGCGCGGGCTGCAGGACCCGGGGCAGCCGCAGCCGGCGGGCCAGGGCCGCCGCGAGTGCGACCACCAGGACCGCACCGACCGTCCGCGGCACCCAGGTCAAGGCGTCGAAGACCGGCTCGAGCGCCGAGGCGGCGAGCAGCACCGCGACCGCAGAGGCGACGGACAGCCGGTCGCGGATGCTCATGCCGACACTGCCGTTGCTCATGCCGACACTGCGGTGACCGGGGCGGTTGACCGCCCGGGCGCGGACAGCAGGTCGTCGGCACGCTCGGTGACCGGCGTGCCGCCGGCCGGGGGAGCCGAGCCGCGCCCGCCGGCGCCGTTCCACAGCGCTGCCAGGGCGGTGCCCTGTCCGGCGCGCAGCACCCGCCAGCCACTGCCCAGCAGGGTCACGCCGGCATCGGCGGTGCCGTCACCTGTAGCCCGTCGTGGCGCTCCGGCGGCAGCCCAGGTCGCCGTGTCGAGCAGCACCGCCGAGCAGCCGGTCGAGCCCGAGCGCAGCCGGGCCACCCGCTCGGCGACGCTCGGGTCGCACGACCCCAGCACGGCGACAAGCACGCCGTCGACGCCCCGTCGCAGCCGCTGGACGGCAGGCTCGAGGTCCCGGCCGCCGCCCAGCTCGACGGCGGCGAGCAGGTCGAGCAGCAGGCCCTCCGACATCGGTACGCCGGGCGGGACGAGCGCGGCGTCGTCGTCGGTGACCAGCGTCACGGAGAAGCCCGCCCGCAGCAGCGAGACTCCGATGCTGGCAACGGCGCTGACGGCCCACTCGAAGGACGAGTCGGGGGCGTCGCCTCGATGCGCCCGGTCGCGGGTGTCGAGCAGCAGGGTGGCCCGGCTCTGGTACGGCTGCTCCTCGCGGCGCACCATCAGCTCGCCGACCCGGGCGGTCGAGCGCCAGTGCACCTTGCGCAGGTCGTCGCCGTGGCGGTACTCCCGGGTGCTGACGTCGTCGGTCCCCGACGATGCGGTCGCGCGGCTGGCGGTCTCGCCGCCCCCCGCCCAGTCACCGCCGAGCGCCACCGGGGGCAGCGGGACGACGACGGGTGTGACGACGAGCTCGTCGCTGCTGGCGAAGGACCGCGCAAGCTCGCACAGCCCGAACGGGTCGGCCATCCGGACGGCAAGCGGACCGACCTGGAAGCGCCCACGGACGGCGGAGCCGACGGCGTACGTCACGTCGCGGACCCCCTTCGGCTCGACCCGGTCGAGCACGAAGCGCGGACGGCTGCCCAGGGCGTACGGCAGGGCGTCCTCCATCCGCAGCACGCCGCTGGGCAGCCGACTCACATTGTCCAGGCGCAGCCGCACATCTGTGGTCCGACCGACCTCGATGCGGCCCGGCGAGAGGCTCCGGGTGCAGGCCAGCCGGTAGCGGGTGCGCGCGACGACGGCGACGGCGGCGACCGGGAGCGCGAGCAGGAACACCGCGGCCCGGAGCAGGTCGCGCTGACCGAGCAGCAGCGCGCAGATCGCCAGGGCGGTGCCCGCCGAGAGCAGGCAGCGGCCCCGGGTGGTGAGCCCGGAGAGCGCGGCACGCAGGTCGTTCACGCGCGCCCGTCGGGGACGGGGACGCGGTGCAGGAGGTCTGCGACGACGGCCTCCGGGGTGCGCCGCTTGACCTGCGCCTCGGCCGTCGGCAGCAGCCGGTGGGCGAGCACGGCCCCGGCGAGCGACTGCACGTCGTCGGGCAGGACGTAGTCGCGACCCTCGAGCGCGGCCTGCGCCCGGGCGGCCCGGACCAGCTGCAGCGTCGAGCGTGGCGAGGCGCCGAGCCGCAGGTCGGGGGAGCGCCGCGTCGCGGTGGCCAGGTCGACGACGTAGCGCTTGACGGCGTCGGCAACGTGCACACCGCGGACGATCTCGATCAGCTTGCGAATCTCGAGCGCGTCGGCGACCGGCTCGAGGTCGTCGAGCGGATCGGCGCCGCCGTGGGTCTCCAGCATGTCGATCTCGGCCGTCGGGGAGGGGTACCCCATCGACACCCGGGCGGTGAACCGGTCGCGCTGCGCCTCGGGCAACGGGTAGGTGCCCTCCATCTCGATCGGGTTCTGGGTCGCCACGACCATGAACGGCGTCTCGAGGGCGTACGTGGTGCCGTCGACGGTGACCTGGCGTTCCTCCATGGCCTCCAGCAAGGCCGACTGAGTCTTGGGCGAGGCCCGGTTGATCTCGTCACCCACCACGATGTTGGCGAACACCGCGCCAGGCTTGAACTCGAACTCCCGGCGCTCCTGGTGCCAGACCGAGACACCGGTGACGTCGCTCGGCAGCAGGTCGGGCGTGAACTGGATGCGTCGCACCGAGCAGTCGACCGATCGCGCGAGCGCCTTGGCGAGCATCGTCTTGCCGACACCGGGGACGTCCTCGATGAGCAGGTGACCTTCGGCGAGCAAGACCACGAGCGCCAGCCGGACGACCTCGGGCTTGCCTTCCACGACCTGCTCGATGTTGGCCCTGATCCGCCCGGCGGACTCACGCAGCGCCTCGAGCCCGGCGCTGGAGGCCGGTAGGGGTGCGGTGGTGCGGCCTGTCACGACGGTCCTCCTGTGCTGCTGCGCGCCTGCGCCGGCTGTCGCAAGGGTGTGTCGGAGTCTCTCATCGAGGCGCCCTGCTGGCACGCTCCCGGCAACACCCGGCCCGCCAGCTCACCGTTCCCCGACCCGGACCGGACGGCGACTTACGTCGTTGACGGTGGGGCGATGTGGAGTATCGTGGGGCATCTTGGAGGACGTTGGGTGCTCCTGCGTGGAGGAGGGGGCGTGTTCCTCGGCACCCACTCCCCGCGTCTGGACGAGAAGGGCCGGCTCTTCCTGCCGGCCAAGTACCGCGAGGAGGTGGCAGACGGAGTGGTACTCACCAAAGGTCAGGAACGTTGTGTCGCCGTCTTCACCAAGGCCGGCTTCGAGGCTCAGGCCAGGCCGCTGCGGGACCCGCCGCGTTCGGCGAGGTCCGGTCGTGACTACGAGCGTCAGTTCTTCGGCGGTGCCTCCGACGAGACCCCGGACCGCCAGGGCCGCGTCACGGTGCCCGCGACGCTCAGGGCGTACGCCGGGCTCGACCGAGACTGCGTGGTCGTCGGCGCGAACACCCGTCTGGAGATCTGGGACGCCACCGCCTGGGCGGCCTACGAGGCCGAGCACGAGCAGGCCTTTGCCGACCTGGTCGAGGAGGTGTCCGGCGTCCTGCGCTGAGCCCGGACCTCGTTCCGACCCATGAGCGCGCCTTCACCTCCATGTCTGTCCATATCCGTGTCGCAGCAGGGCCTCGCGGGACGAGGTCTCCGACCGCTCCACCTCCTGGCGCACCTTCCCCGGTGCCAGGCGGCGGAGCGGGCGGGGACCTGGCCGCACGAGGCAGACCCGGTCCGCGAGCCGGGGCACGCACGAGCCGAGCGAGAGCAGGGTCGAGATGGACAGCACCGGCACAGGCACAGTCACGGGCATGGACGGCGCCGCGGCCCCGGGTGTCCGCAGCCCGGACCTGGGCGCCCGCGCCACCGAACTGGCGTCGGACCTGGGCACCAAGGTCGGCGCGGAGCTCGGGGCGGAGCTCGGTAAGGAGCTCCGGGAGAGCGCCCTGCTGCTCGGCATGGTCCTGGTCGTCATCGGCCTGGTAGCGCTGCTCGCCTCCACCGCCCTGCTACTGGGCTGAGCGGCCGGTGAGCCCGCCGCCCGCGCACGTGCCGGTCCTGCTGGAACGCTGCCTGGCGCTGCTGGCCCCCGCACTGGCCGCCCCCGGCGCCGTCGTCGTCGACTGCACCCTCGGGTTGGGCGGCCACGCCGAGGCGCTGCTGGCCCGGACCGGCGCCCGGCTCGTGGGTCTGGACCGCGATCCGGACGCGTTGCGGCGCAGCACGACCCGGCTGGCGTCGTACGGGGGCCGGGTCACGTTGGTGCACGCGGTGTACGACGAGTTGCCCGACGTGCTCGCCGAGCTCGGGGTCCCTCTCGTGCAGGGCGTCCTGTTCGACCTGGGCGTCAGTTCGCTGCAGCTCGACCAGCCGGCCCGCGGGTTCGCGTACAGCCAGGACGCCCCGCTGGACATGCGGATGGACCCGACCCGCGGCGCGACCGCGGCCGACGTCGTCAACGGCTACGACGGGCGCAGCCTCGCGCGGGTCCTGCGGGAGTACGGCGAGGAGCGGTTCGCGTCGCGGATCGCCGACGCGATCGTCCGCGAGCGGGCCGGGGCGCCGTTCGAGGGGACCGCCCGGCTCGCGGAGCTGGTGCGCGCCGCGATCCCAGCCGCCACGCGCCGGACCGGCGGGCACCCCGCCAAGCGCACGTTCCAGGCCTTGCGCATTGAAGTGAACGACGAGCTCGGCGTGTTGCGCCGCGCGATCCCGAACGCCGTCGATGCTCTAGCCGTGGGTGGACGGATTGTCGTGATGAGCTACCAATCGCTGGAGGACAGGGTTGTGAAGGCCGAGCTGGTCCGGCGCGCCACGAGTGACGTGCCGGTCGACCTGCCGTTTGTCCCGGAGGGCAGCGCACCCGAGCTGGTCCTGCTGGTGCGGGGTGCCGAGCAGGCGTCGGTGGACGAGGTCGAGGCCAACCCCCGGGCAGCGTCGGTACGCCTGCGCGCCGCCGAGCGCCGCAGGGCCGCATGACCAGGATCGCCGCATGACCAGGATCGCCGCGTGAGCAGCGCGACCACCCGGGCCGCGACCGCCCGGCCGCTGGCCCGGGCGGCCGGCCGGACCGGAGCGGCCGGCCGGACCGGAGCCGCCGGCCGGACCGGAGCAGCGGCCCGGACGGCGTCCCCGCTGCGGCTTGTCCCGCAGGTGCGCCGCCGGGTCGCCCGGGCCCCGTTCGTTGCCGCAGTCGTGGTGATCCTCGCCGTCGGCCTGGTCGGCCTGCTGGGTCTCAACACCGCGCTGGCCCAGGACTCGTTTCGCCTGCACGCCTTGCAGGTGTCGAGCAAGCAGCTGGCGGACCGCGAGCAGTTGCTGAGGGGCGAGGTGGACACGCTGCAGGCGCCGGCTGCCCTGGCCGCCCAGGCCCAGGCCCAGGCCATGGTGCCGGGTGGCCCGCCGGTCTTCCTGCGGCTGCCCGACGGCGTCGTCCTCGGCGACCCGGTGCCCGCCGCACCCGCTCCGGCCGCCACCCAGCCACCCGTAGCGGACGTCCCGCGGGCCGATGCCACGGCCGGGTCTTCGCCCACGCCAGGGGCGAAGGCGACCGCAGCAACGACCGCTCCCGCCACGAAGCCGACCGCCGCAGCCGTGCCGAAGCCGACCGCCGCCCCGTCGCCCCGGGCGACCCCGTGACGCCGCGCCCGCCGGCCCGCCGCGGCCGGACGACTGACGCCCGGATCGCCATCCGCGGCTCCTCGGCAGGTGCCCCGCGACCTCTTGCCGGTCGGCCGGCCGGCTCGCGGCCGCTCTCCGGGCGCCCACAGCGCAGTCTCGGTAGCCCGGGCGCTCGCCTGCGCGGCGGCCTCGGCGTGCTGCTGGTCGTGCTCGCCCTGCTGGCCGGCCGGCTCGTGCAGCTGCAGGTCGTCTCAGGCACCGCGTACGCCGAGACCGCGGTCGACCAGCGGCGCGTAGCGACCCCGCTGCCGGCGGCCCGCGGCGAGATCACCGACCGCAACGGCCAGCCGATCGCACAGTCCGCCGACGGCCGGGCCGTCTCCGGCCAGCCACGGGTCATCAAGGCGGGCACCTGCGCGCCCGACGCCAAGAAGCCCTGCTCACCTGCGACGATTGCGGCCGCCCTGGCGCCGGTGCTCGGGCTGCCGGTCGCCGACCTGACCGAGAAGCTCTCGCGTGACACCGGCTTCGTCTACCTGGCTCGCGACCTCGATCTCGAGGTCGGCAACCGGGTCCGTGACCTGAAGCTGGTCGGCGTCAGCGTCGACCCCGAGCCGCGGCGGGTGCACCCCGGCGGTGACCTCGCCGCCAACATCGCGGGTTTTACCAACCGCGAGGGCGTCGGTGCGGGCGGTGTCGAGCTGGCGTACGACAGTGCCTTGAGGGGCACCGACGGCCGGTCGGTGGCCCAGCTCGACAGCAAGGGCCGGGTCATCCCCAGCGGCGACCAGCGGGTCTCCCAGCCGGTGCCCGGACGCGGCGTGCAGCTGACGATCGACCGGGACCTGCAGTGGTACGCGCAGCAGGTGCTGGCCCAGAAGGTCCAGGAGACCGAGGCCGTCAGCGGCTCGGCGGTCGTCATCGACATCAAGACCGGCCAGGTCCTCGCGATCGCCGATGCGCCGACCTTCAACCCGGACGACCCGGGGGCGGCCCCGGAGACCGCGCGGGGCATCAAGGCGCTGGCCGAGATGTACGACCCAGGTTCGGTCAACAAGATCATTACTTTGTCGGCGGCGCTCGAGACCGGCACGGTCACGCCCGACACCGTGCTCACGGTGCCGTACGCACAGCAGTTCGCGGCCAAGCTCGTCAAGGACGCCCACAGCCACCCGACCGAGCAGTACACGGTCAACGGGGTGTTCATCCAGTCCAGCAACGTGGGCACCGTGCAGATCGCGCAGAAGCTGGGCGCCGCGCGGCTGACCGACTACCTGCGGGCGTACGGCTTCGGGGCCAAGAGCGGGATCGGGCTGCCCGGGGAGCAGGCGGGGCTGGTGCCGAACGCCGCCGACTGGTCGGGCTCGTCCCTCGGCACGATCCCGATCGGTCAGGGCGTCTCCGTCACTGCGATCCAGGTGGCCTCGGTGATGCAGACGGTCGCCAACGACGGCGTCCGGATCGCCCCGACGATCATCAAGGCGGTGGCCGACGGCTCCGGCACGATGGTCCCGACGCCGGCGCCGGAGCAGCGCCGGGTCATCTCAGCAGCGACGGCGCAGGCGATGCACCCGATGCTCGAGGGGGTGGTCAGCGAGGAGGGCACCGCGCCACTCGCCGCGATCCCGGGCTACCGGACCGCCGGCAAGACCGGCACCGCCGACCGGGCGGTCAACGGCCGCTACGACGGCAGCTACACCTCTTCGTTCGTCGGCTTCGCACCGGCCGACGCGCCGCGGCTCGCGACCGTCGTGGTGCTGCAGGGAACCGGCAAGAAGGACTACTTCGGTGGCTCGACCGCGGGCCCGGTGTTCAAGCTGATCATGGGCTTTGCGCTGCGCAGCACCGGCACCGCCCCGTCCGGGGTGCCGTTCGTGCCGCCCCAGGTCTTCGCCGACGGCCGCAAGTAGCCTGCAAGAGTGCCCGCTGCCCCGGCCGGGGCCGGCCTGCCGGTCCGGCCGTCCCACCTGCCGCGGCGGTCCCTCGGCGAGCTGGCAGCGGCCGTGCCGGGGCTACGGGTGCTCGGTGGCGCCACCGGCACGGTGGTCACCGGCTGCTGCCTCGACTCGCGCGCCGTGCAGCGCGGTGACCTGTACGCAGCCCTGCCGGGCGCGCGTGCGCACGGCGCCGACTTCGCCGCGGCCGCGGTCGGCCGGGGCGCCGCTGCGGTCCTGACCGATCCCGCCGGCGCCCAGCGGGCGCTGGCCAGCGGGCTGCCGGTCGTCCTCGCCGACGACCCACGGCGGGTGCTGGGCGACACCGCAGCGGAGCTGCACGGACACCCCGGGCGTGCAATGACGGTGCTCGGGGTCACCGGGACCAACGGCAAGACCACGACGGCGTTCCTGCTCGACGCCGGCCTGCGCGCCGCCGGGCACCGGGTGGGCCTGCTCGGCACCGTGCTCACCAGGGTCGGCGACCAGGTGGTGCCCAGTGTCCGGACGACCCCGGAGGCGCCCGACCTGCAGGGCCTGCTCGCGGTCATGCGCGAGCGCCTGGTCACCGCGGTGTCGATGGAGGTCAGCAGCCACGCGCTCACCCTGGGCAGGGTCGACGGGCTGGTCGTCGACGTCGCCGTGTTCACCAACCTCTCCCAGGACCACCTGGACTTCCACGCCGACATGGCCGACTACGAGGCCGCCAAGGCCCGGCTGTTCACCCCCGGACACGCCCGCCGGGCAGTGGTCAACTCGGGTGACGCGGCCGGCCGTCGGCTCGCCGCCGCCGTCCTCGTGCCCACCACGACGTACGGCGCGGGCGGTGACTGGCAGGCCCGAGACGTCGAGCTGCGCCCTGACGGCAGCACCTTCCGGCTGGTCGGACCGGACGTCGACATCCCTGCGGGGGTCCGGCTGCCAGGGGCCTTCAACGTTGCCAACGCGCTCGCCGCGCTCGCAGCGCTGGTCACCGCCGGGGTGCCTGCCGAGGCCGCCGTCGACGGCGTCGCCACGCTGGCCGGCGTGCCGGGGCGGATGGAGCGCGTCGACGCCGGCCAGGGCTTCCTCGCCATCGTCGACTACGCCCATACCCCCGACGCCGTGACGACGCTGCTGGCGGCCGTCCGGGCCGTCACTGCGGGCCGGGTGATCGTGGTCCTCGGCTGCGGCGGCGACCGCGACCGGGCCAAGCGGCCGCTGATGGGTCGGGCCGCGGTCCGCGGCGCCGACGTGGCGGTGTTGACCAGCGACAACCCGCGCAGCGAGGACCCGGCGGCGATCCTGGCCGAGATGGCCGCCCCCGGGGCCCTCGTCGAAGCCGACCGCCGGGCCGCGATCGAGCAGGCGGTGGCGCTCGCCCGACCCGGTGACGCCGTCGTGGTGGCCGGCAAGGGCCACGAGACCGGCCAGGAGGCCGGCGGCGTCGTCCTGCCGTTCGACGACCGCGAGGTCCTGCGGGAGCTGCTCGGCGCGGTGCGGGCATGAGGGTGCGGACGTGATCGGCCGCACCCTCGGCGAGGTCGCGAGCATCACCGGCGGCCGGCTGGCCGGCGCCGACCCGCGGGCCGTGGTCGACGGGACCGTCGAGGTGGACAGCCGGCTGGTCACCGCCGGTGGGCTCTTCGTGGCTCTGCCGGGCGAGCACACCGACGGTCACGACCACGCCGCCGCGGCCGTGGCTGCCGGTGCGGTGGTCGCTGTCACCGACCGCTTACTGCCCGGTCAGCCGTGCGTCGTCGTGCCGGACCCGCTCGCGGCGCTGCAGGCGCTGGCTGCCGACGTCTTCGGCCGGGACCAGCCGCGCACCTTCGGCATCACCGGCAGCAGCGGCAAGACCTCGACCAAGGACCTGCTCGCTCAGCTGCTCGGCGCCGACGTGCTCGCCCCGGTCGGGTCGTACAACAACGAGCTTGGGCTGCCGCTGACGCTGCTGCGGCGTACGGCGCAGACCCGCGCCGCGGTGCTGGAGTATTCCGCCCGCGGCGTCGGGCACATCGCTTTCCTCGCCGGGCTTGCCCGGCCGCACGTCGCCATCGTGCTCAACGTCGGCAGCGCCCACCTCGGCGAGTTCGGGTCGGTGGACGCGATCGCGCAGGCCAAGGGCGAGCTCGTCGAGGCGGTCGTGCCGTACGGCGGGCAGCCGGCCGTCGTGGTCCTGTCCGCCGACGACCCGCGGGTGCTGGCGATGCGCGACCGGGCGCCGGCGGGTGCCCGCGTCGTGCTCACCGGCAGCGGGCCGGACGCGGAGGTGCGGGCCGACGACGTCGAGCTCGACGACGGCGGCCGGGCGTCCTTCGTCCTTCGTACGCCCAGCGGCGACGCACCGGTACGCCTCGGCCTGGTCGGTGCCTACCAGGTCGCCAACGCGCTGTCGGCGGTGGCCGCGGCGCTGCTGGTCACCGACCTGCCGGCCGTGGTCGTGCGGCTCGAGGCGGCCCGGCCGGTCAGCCGGTGGCGGATGGAGGTCACCGAGCGCGCCGACGGGGTGACGGTCGTCAACGACACGTACAACGCCAACCCCGAGTCGATGCGGGCCGCCCTGAAGACCCTCAAGGTGATGGGCGCCGGCGGCAGGCGGCGCACCGTGGCGGTCCTCGGGCCGATGGGGGAGCTCGGCGGCGACTCCCGCGAGGCGCACATGGACCTCGGGCGCTTCGTCGTACGCCTGGACGTCGGCCAGCTCGTCGTCGTCGGGCCGGCCGCCGGAGGCATCCACGCCGGCGCCGTCCTCGAGGGGTCCTGGGGCTCGGAGTCGTTGCACGTCGACGACATCGACGCCGCGGTCGCCCTGCTGCGCGCCGAGCTGGCGCCGGGCGACGTCGTGCTGGTCAAGGCCTCCCGCTCGGCTGGCCTCGACCGGGTGGCGGCCGCCCTGCTGGAGCAGCAGTGAAGTCGGTCCTGGTGGCCGCCATGTCGGCGCTGCTCGTCTCCCTGCTCGGTACGCCGGCGGTCGTCAAGCTGTTCCGCCGGCGGGGCTACGGCCAGGAGATCCGCGAGGACGGGCCGTCCAGCCACGCCACCAAGCGAGGTACCCCGACGATGGGTGGGACGGTCATCATCGCGGCGACGCTCATCGGGTACGCCGTGGCGCACCTGCTGGTGGCCCGCCAGCCTGGTCGTGGCCCGACGGCCAGCGCCCTGCTGGTGCTCGGGCTGATGACCGGGCTCGGCCTGGTGGGCTTCCTGGACGACTTCATCAAGATCCGCAAGCAGCGGTCGCTGGGTCTGACGGCCGCCGCCAAGTTCTCCGGCCAGCTGGTCGTCGGCGGCGGCTTCGCCGTACTGGCGCTGCAGTTCCGCAACAGCGCCGGCCTCACGCCGGCCTCGACCAGCCTGTCGTTCGTCCGCGACTACACCGGCATCACGTTCGGGACCGTCGGCTTCGTGCTGTTCGCCTACTTCCTGGTCAGCGGCTGGTCCAACGCGGTCAACCTCACCGACGGCCTGGACGGGCTCGCCAGCGGCACCAGCGTGATGGTGTTTGCCTCCTACGTCGTCATCGCGTTCTGGCAGTTCGGCAACTCCTGCAGCCGGGTGGCCCCGGAGCTTTCGCAGGCGGCGCGTACCGCGTACGCGCAGAGCTGCTACTCCTCACGCGACCCGCTGGACGTCGCGCTGGTCGCCGCCGCGGTGATGGGCGCCTGTTTCGGCTTCCTGTGGTGGAACGCCAGCCCGGCGAAAATCTTCATGGGGGACACCGGCAGCCTGGCGCTCGGCGGAGCCCTCGCGGGGATCGCCGTGGTCACCCGTACCGAGCTGCTGCTGGTCGTGCTCGGTGGGCTCTTCGTCGTCGAGACGCTCTCGGTGATCCTGCAGATCGGCTTCTTCAAGGCAACGAAAAGGCGGGTGTTCAACATGGCGCCGATCCACCACCACTTCGAGCTGGCCGGGTGGGCCGAGAACACCGTCATCGTACGTTTCTGGATCGTTGCCGGGCTCGCGGTGGCCTTCGGCCTCGGGGTCTTCTACGCCGAGTTCCTGTCCTCCGGCCCGCTGGCGTGACCCGGCGCAGGCGTTCTCGCGACACGCGCGTCAGGTCCCCGTCGTGACGGTCGACCGCCTCGACACTGGTGTCGTGCTCGACGCCGTCACCGCCCCCCGCCGCCCCGCCGTTCCCCGCCACCCCGCCCCGCCCGCCGACCACCCCGCCCCGCCCGCCGAGCGCGCGGCCGGGACCCCGGCGCTGCTGCGGCCGCTCGCCAGCTACCACCTGTTGCTGGCCGGCACGCTGCTGCTGCTCGGGCTCGGCCTGGTGATGGTGTTCTCGGCCTCGAGCATCAAGTCCTACGCCGACACCGGGTCCTCGTACGCCATCGCGCTGAAGCAGGCGATCTACATCGGGCTCGGGCTGCCCCTCATGTACGTCGCTTCCCGGCTGCCCGTGCGGTTCTGGCGGATGGCCGGCTACCCGATGCTGCTGGCGTCGGTCGCGCTGCTGGTGCTCGTCCTGGTGCCGGGGGTCGGGCGCAACGTCGATGGGGCGGTGCGCTGGATCGCGCTGCCCGGCCAGTTCAACCTGCAGCCCAGCGAGCTGGCGAAGTTCTCCCTCGCGCTGTGGGGCGCCGACCTCCTGGTGCGCAAGAAGCGGCTGCTCGGCGACTGGCGGCACCTGTTCGTCCCGCTCGTGCCGGTCGCGGGTGTGGTGCTCGCGCTGGTCATGCTCGAGCCCGACATGGGCACCACGATGGCGACCACGACCGTCGTCATCGCGCTGCTGTGGGTAGTCGGCACGCCGGCCCGGTACTTCGCCGCGCTGATCGGCGGGCTGGTCGGTGCGGCCACCCTGCTAGCGGTCCTGGAGCCCTACCGGTTGGCCCGCCTGGTGAGCTTCCTGGACCCGTGCAGCGACCAGCACCGCCTCGAGGGCGGCTTCCAGGCCTGCCAGGGGCTGCTCGCGATGGGCTCCGGCGGCCTGTTCGGGCTCGGTCTCGGGGCCAGCCGGGAGAAGTGGGCCGGTGGCCTGCCCAACGCGCACACCGACTTCGTCTTCGCCATCATCGGCGAGGAGCTGGGGCTGCTCGGCAGTCTCACCGTCCTGCTGCTGTTCGCGACGCTGGTCTACGGCGGGGTGCGGGTCGCGAAGCGGACGACCGACCCGTTCGCCCGGCTGGCCGCCGCCGGTGTCACGGCCTGGCTCGGTATCCAGGCCTGCATCAACATCGGCGCCGTGGTCGGCGTGCTGCCGATCACCGGCATCCCGTTGCCACTGGTGAGCTACGGCGGCTCGGCACTGCTGCTCACCCTCGCTGCGATCGGCATGCTGCTGTCGTTTGCCCGGGGCGAGCCCGGCGCCCCGGCGGCGCTCGCGGCCAGGCGCGGCAGCTGGCGGCGGCTGCTCGGCCGTGGCCGGTCACGGCCGGCGCCGGCCGGCGGCCGGCGCGGGCCGCTGGCTCGTCGCGGGTGAGCGTGCACGTCGTCGTTGCCGGCGGCGGCACGGCCGGCCACGTGGAGCCGGCTCTCGCGCTCGCCGACGCCCTGCGCCGGGTCGAGCCCTCCTGCGAGGTCACCGCGCTCGGGACCGCCACCGGCCTGGAGGCCAGGCTGGTGCCGGCCAGGAAATACCCGCTGGCCGAGATTCCCAGGGTGCCGCTTCCCCGGCGCCCGACGCCGGACCTGCTGCGGGTGCCGGGGCGTCTGGCGGCTGCCGTCCGGGTGACCCGCCGGCACCTGGACCGGGTCGGTGCCGACGTCGTGGTCGGCTTCGGCGGCTACGTCGCGCTGCCCGCCTACCTCGCGGGCCGTCGCCGCGGCACGCCGCTGGTCGTCCACGAGGCCAACGCCCGGGCGGGGCTGGCCAACCGGATCGGCGCCCGGCTGACGCCGTACGTCGCGACCGCCGTCGCCGGGAGCGGGCTGCGCGGCGCCCAGGTGCTCGGCATCCCGCTGCGGGAGCAGATCGCCACCCTGGACCGCGTCGCCTCGCGTGAGCTGGCCCGCGCGCACTTCGGTCTGACCGCCGGCCCGGTCCTCCTGGTCACCGGCGGGTCGCAGGGCGCGCGACGGGTCAACCAGGCGGTCGCGGCAGCCGCGCCGGCGCTCTCCGCCGCCGGTGTGCAGGTGCTGCATGTCGCGGGCAACGCTCAGGCCGTTGCCGTACGCGACCAGATCGGGGCCCTGGCCGGTCATCACGTGTTGGGCTACTGCGACCGGATGGACCTCGCCTATGCCGCAGCCGACCTGGTGGTGTGCCGGGCCGGGGCGATGACCTGCGCGGAGCTTGCCGCCGTCGGCCTGGCGGCGGTGTACGTGCCGCTGCCGATCGGCAACGGCGAGCAGGCGCTCAACGCCCGGCCGACGGTCGACGCCGGCGGCGGGGTGCTGGTGGCCGACGCCGAGCTCGACGCCGGCTGGCTCGAGAGCCATGCCCTGCCGCTGCTGCGCGACCCGGTGCGGCTGGCGGCGATGGGCCGGGCCGCCGCGCAGCTCGGGCATCGCGACGCCGACGTCGCACTCGCCCGCCTGGTCCTGGTGGCGGCCGCCCGGGGGGTGATGTCCCCGTGACCGGTGCCGAGTTCGGTCACGTGCACCTGGTCGGGATCGGGGGCGCCGGAATGAGTGGCATCGCCCGGGTGCTGCTCGCCCGCGGGGTCACCGTCTCGGGCAGCGACGCCAAGGACTCACGAGCCGTCGGTGAGCTGCGGGTCCTCGGCGCGACCGTGTACGTCGGGCACAGCGCCGACCACCTGGTGGGGGTCGACACCGTCGTGGTGTCCAGCGCGATCCGCGCCACCAACGCCGAGCTGGTGGCGGCGACGGCCCGAGGTCTACGGGTGCTGCCGCGCGCCGAGGCGCTCGCGCTGCTGATGACCGGGCGTCGCCGGGTCGCTGTCGCGGGCACGCACGGCAAGACCACGACGACGTCGATGCTCACGGTCGCGGCTTTCCACTGCGGCGTCGACCCGTCGTTCGCGATCGGCGGTGACCTCAACGAAGCCGGGAGCAACGCCCACCACGGCAGCGGCGACCTGTTCATCGTCGAGGCTGACGAGAGCGACGGCTCGTTCCTCGCCTACCGCCCGCACGCCGCCGTCGTGACCAACGTCGAGGCCGACCACCTGGACCACTACGCCGACGACGCCGCCGTCGTCGAGGCTTTCGAGGAGTTCGTGACCACCCTCGAGCCCGGCGGCTTCCTGGTCGCCTGCGCCGACGACCCGGGATCGGCCGGGCTGGCTGTCGTCGCCCGGCAGCGCGGCCTGGACGTACGCACGTACGGCAGCGCTGACGACGCCGACCTCCGGCTGGAGGACCTCCTGCTGAGCGGTACGACGAGCAGCTGGACGCCGGTGCTTCGCGGTCGCCGGCTGCCGCGGGTCGCGCTCGCCGTCCCGGGGCAGCACCTGGCCCTGAACAGTGCGGCGGCGCTGCTCACCGGCATCGGGCTCGGCCTCCCCGAACCGCTGGTCGTGGAAGGCCTGGCCGGCTACACGGGGGTGCGCCGCCGGATGGAGCTGAAGGGCACGGTTTCCGGTGTCCGGGTCTACGACGACTACGCCCACCACCCGACCGAGGTGGCCGCGCAGCTGCTCGCCGCCCGCGAGGTGGTCGGCGCCGGTCGGCTGGTCGTGGCCTTCCAGCCGCACCGCTACAGCCGCACGCTGGCGTTCGCCGAGGGCTTCGGGCGGGCCCTCGGCCTGGCTGACGAGGTCATCGTGATGGAGGTCTACGCCGCAGGGGAGGACCCGGTGCCCGGCGTGACCGGCGCCACCGTGGCGGCGCACGTGCCGCTGCCGGCCGCCCGGGTGCGCTTCGAGGCGAGCTGGTCCGAGGTGCCCGGTGAGCTGGCCCGCCGGGCCCGGCCCGGCGACCTGGTCCTGACCCTCGGCGCCGGCGACATCACCCAGGTCGGACCCGAGGTGCTCCGCCTGCTGGCAGACACCGGGATCGCCGCCCGATCCATGGAGGACCTGTGACAACAGCCACCCGGCGCCCCGCCCTGCCCGCAGGGCCACGGCTGCGGGCCCGCGCAGCGGACAACCGGCTGGCGCGACGGCGCCGGTTGTTCCGTCGCGCCTCCCTCGGTTCGCTCGCGCTCGCGCCCGTCCTGCTGCTGGCCTGGCTGCTGCTCGCCTCGCCGCTGCTGTCGGTGCGCACCGTCGAGGTCACCGGCGCCGACCGCGTGACGCCGGCGGCCGTCCAGACAGCTGCCGGCGTCCGCGACGGTGTGCCGTTGGCCAGGGTCGACGCGGCAGCGGTGCGGGCGCGAGTTTTGACGCTGACCACGGTGGCTGGCGTACGCGTGGTGCGGGCCTGGCCCGGCACGCTGCGGCTGCAGGTGACCGAGCGGACCGCCGTGGCCGCCCAGCAGCGGGGTGACGGCAGCTGGACATCCGTCGACAGCACCGGCGTTCGGTTTGCGCCGACTCCCACGGCGCCCGAGGGGCTGCCCCAGCTGCAGCTGCCGGACGCCGCCGACGCCCGGGCTCCGCTGCAGGTGCTGGCCGAGCTCCCGCCGGGGCTGCTGACCCAGGTCGCCGCTGTGCAGATGCCGGCACCGAGCTCGGTGGTGCTGGTGCTCCGCGACGGGCGCTCGGTGGTCTGGGGGCCGCCGGGGCAGTCAGCGCGCAAGGCCGCAGTCGTAGGGGCCCTGCTCCCTCGACCTGGGAGGACGATCGACGTCACGACCCCGGACGTGGCTGTGGTCCGCTGACCGGGTGACACCCCGACCGGGTGAACAGCGCCCTGAACGGGTGAACCGCGACCGCCCGAGGGGTGGCATGGGCGTAGGAGGGAAGGGTGCGTGCGAGCCGACCAGGAGGCCGCCCTGCCCGCCGTCCCGAACGGCCCCTGCCCCGACCGTGCGTCGGCAGCCCGTCGCACGATCGATGCGCTGTCCGCCGAGCCCGACGTGTGGGAGGAGTTCTTCGACAGCGTGCGCATCGGGCTGGCGCTCGCCGACCTCACCACGCGCTACATCCGCGTCAACATGTCCTACGCCTCGCTGCTCGGGCGGGCTCCGGAGGACCTGGTCGGGGTGCCGTTCACCGACGTGCTTCACCCGGACGACCGTGAGGCCAGCGACGCCCAGGTCGCCCGGCTGCTGAGTGGCGGTGCGCAGACGACCTCCGCGGAGGAGCGCTACGTCACCCGCGACGGCGCGGAGCTGTGGGTTCTGCACGGCGTCTCCCTGGTGCGCGGGGCGGACGGTGAGGCGGGCTGGTTCGCCGTCAGCGCGCAGGACATCACCGAGCGCCGCCGCGTCGAGCAGGAGCTGCGGGACCTCACCGCGGTGCTGGCCGAGCGCGCCGTGCGCGACCCGCTCACCGGTCTGGCCAACCGCACCCTGGTCGAGGAACGGCTGCGACGGACGCTCGCCCGCGACGCGCGCAGCGGCGGCACCACGGGGGTGCTGTTCCTCGACCTCGACGGGTTCAAGGCGGTCAACGATGCCCACGGACACGCGGTCGGTGACGCGGTACTGCGCACGGTCGCGCAACGACTGACGTCCTGCGTACGTCCATCCGACACCGTCGCCCGGCTCGGCGGCGACGAGTTCGTGGTGCTGGCCGAGGGCACCACCAAGTCCGGTCTGGAGCCGCTCGTACAGCGGCTGCGACAGGCTGTCCGTGAGCCGGTGCCCGTCGGAACCCTCGAGGTCGAGGTGGGGGTGAGTGTTGGCCTGGCGGTGAGCACCGGTGGAGAGGCGGACGTCGCAGGGCTGCTGGCCGAGGCCGACCGGGCGATGTACGCCGCCAAGAACGCCGACCGCGGACCCGGTCCCGCCGCCCCTCGGGACGACAGCTGACCGGCTTCGCACGCTCAGCCGGAATGCCGGCAGCGCGACACGCCGGGCGCCTGTTGACCAGTCAGGAGCGTCCCACGTAGCGTTCCGACCCAGTCACAGGTAGACAGAACTCCAACAGTCTAGCTGAGATCGAGAGTGTTCTCGAGCTCCTCCCCGGCTCGCGTGCAGCCCCACCACCTGCGCCGTTTCCGACCGGCGACACCGCGACCGAGAGGCTCATCCCGTGGCAGCACCGCAGAACTACCTGGCCGTGATCAAGGTGGTAGGCATCGGCGGAGGTGGCGTCAACGCTATCAACCGCATGATCGAGGTGGGTCTCAAAGGCGTCGAGTTCATTGCCATCAACACCGATGCGCAGGCGCTGCTGATGAGCGACGCGGACGTCAAGCTCGACGTCGGTCGCGAGCTGACCCGCGGGCTCGGCGCCGGCGCGGCCCCGGAGGTCGGTCGCCAAGCCGCCGAGGACCACCGTGACGAGATCGAGGAGGTGCTCAAGGGCGCCGACATGGTGTTCGTCACCGCCGGCGAGGGTGGCGGCACCGGCACCGGTGGCGCGCCCGTCGTCGCCAGCGTCTCGCGCTCGATCGGCGCGCTCACCATCGGTGTCGTCACCCGACCGTTCTCCTTCGAGGGCCGGCGCCGCGCGACCTCAGCCGAGCAGGGCATCGAGGCGCTCCGCCAGGAGGTCGACACGCTCATCGTCATCCCCAACGACCGGCTGTTGTCGATCAGCGACAAGCAGGTCAGCGTGATGGATGCGTTCAAGAGCGCCGACCAGGTGCTGCTGTCGGGCGTACAGGGCATCACCGACCTGATCACCACGCCGGGCCTGATCAACCTGGACTTCGCCGACGTCAAGAGCGTCATGAGCAACGCGGGCAGCGCGCTGATGGGCATCGGCAGCGCCCGCGGTGAGGACCGGGCGGTGCTCGCCGCAGAGGCGGCCATCGCCAGCCCGCTGCTCGAGGCCAGCATGGACGGCGCCCACGGCGTGCTGCTGTCGATCTCCGGTGGCAGCGACCTGGGCTTGTTCGAGATCAACGAGGCCGCGCAGCTGGTGGCCGACGCGGCCCACCAGGACGCCAACATCATCTTCGGCGCCATCATCGACGACGCGCTCGGGGACGAGGTGCGGGTGACCGTCATCGCCGCCGGCTTCGACGCCGGCGCGCCCTCGCCGATGCGACGTACCGAGCCTGCGCGCCGGCCAGCGTCGGTGGCTTCTCCGACGGCCGCCGCTCTGCCTGCCGCGGTGCCTGCCGCCGAGCCGCGCTACCGCACGCCGCAGCCTGCTACCCGTCCGCAGCGGTCGTCCGCGGGCGACGACGACCTCGACGTGCCCGACTTCCTCAAGTAGGCGTGCTCCAGCTCCTCGACGCGGGGCTGCCGGCCCCGGCCCGGGGCGGCTTCACCACCCGTACCGGCGGCGTCAGCACCGGCCATTGGGCGTCCCTCAATCTTGCCGTGCACGTGGGCGACACGGGCACCGACGTCCTGGCCAACCGGCGGCTGCTCGCCGGCGCCCTCGGTGGCCCGCCGCTGGCGTACGCGGAGCAGGTGCACGGCGCCCGGGTAGCGGTGTTGGACCGGGCACCCGCGGCCCATGTCGGCGCGCCTGGCGTCGACGCCCTCGTGACAGCATCGCCAGGCCTGTGCCTGGTCGTACTGGCCGCCGACTGCCTTCCGGTGCTGCTCGCCGACCCGCGGGCGGGCGTCGTGGCGGCGGTGCACGCCGGGCGGCTCGGGCTGGTCGTCGGGGTGCTGCAGGCCGCGGTCTCGGTGATGGTCGGGCTCGGCGCCACCCCTGCGGGCATCAGCGCCGTTCTCGGGCCGGCGATCTGCGGCGGCTGCTACGAGCTGCCGGCCGGGCTCGCCGACCAGGTCGCGGGGTTGGTGCCGGGCAGTCGCGGCACGACCCGCTGGGGTACGCCGTCGGTCGACCTCTCGGCCGGCGCCGAGGAAGCCCTCTGTGCGGCCGGCGTCGCGGACGTCTCCCGGGTAGGTGGCTGCACCGTCGAGCAGCCAGAGCGCTTCTTCAGCTTTCGGCGTGACGGCGTCACCGGACGGCACGCCGGCGTCGTGCGGCTGCCCGCCTTGGACGCGGGCCCGCCGTGACTCGCCGCGCCGAGCTCGAGACCGGCCTGGCCGCGCTCGAGCAACGGATCATGGCCGCGTGCGTGGCGGCGGGCCGCGACCGTGGGGGGCTGACGCTGATCGCCGTCACCAAGACCTGGCCGGCCACCGACGTCGCCCTGCTTCGCGACCTGGGCGTGTGTGACATGGGCGAGAACAAGGACACCGAGGCGGCCGGCAAGGCCGCCGGGGTGCCCGGGGTGCGCTGGCACTTCGTGGGGCAGGTGCAGACCAACAAGGCCCGCTCGGTGGCGTCGTACGCCTCGGTGGTGCACTCCCTGGACCGGGCGCGACTGGCGACCGCACTCGGCGACGGGGCCCGACGGGCCGGCCGCGTGGTCGACGTGCTGGTGCAGGTGAGCCTGGACGGCAACCCGGGCCGCGGCGGCATCGTGCCCGCCGGCGTCGCCGCCCTCGCCGACGTCGCCGCCGGGCTCGAAGGGCTCCGGCTGGCCGGGGTGATGGCTGTGGCGCCGCTCGACGGCGATGCGCGAGCGGCGTTCGACGTCCTCGCCCTGGTGTCACGGGGGCTGCGCGAGCAGCACCCGGCTGCGACGGTCGTCAGCGCCGGGATGAGTGGCGACCTCGAGGCGGCGGTCGCCGCCGGCGCGACGCACCTGCGTGTCGGCACGGCGTTGCTCGGCCATCGACCGGCCATCCTCCGGTAGCGTCGCGGTGTAACACCCCAACGACACGAGGAGCCCGACATGCCCGGCGCCATGCGCAAGTTGGGCCTGTACTTGGGGCTGGTCGAGGACGACGAGGAGCGCTATGACGCGCATGGGTATGGTCCGGACGGCTACCAGGACGACGAGCCGGCCCCGCGTGGCCGCGCCCGGGAGCCCGAGCCCGCTCCGCGCGGCCGCCCCCGCGAGCAGGTGCTGCGCGAGCCCGGGACCGAGGCGGTGGCGCTGCGCCGCGGTGGCGAATCCCGCCGTGGCGGGTCGGTCGCGCTCGAGGAGCCGGTGCGGGTGGTGCCGGTGACGCCTTCCGAGGACACCTACCGCATCACCACGCTGCATCCCCGGACCTACAACGAGGCGCGGACCATCGGTGAGCACTTCCGGGATGGCACGCCGGTGATCATGAATCTGACTGAGATGGACGACACGGATGCGAAGCGGCTGGTCGACTTCGCTGCCGGGCTCTCGTTCGGGCTGCGTGGCCGGATCGAGCGGGTCACCAACAAAGTCTTCCTGCTGTCCCCGGAGCACGTCGAGGTGACCGCTGAGGACAAGGCGCGGATCGCCGAGAACGGCTTCTTCAACCAGTCGTAGGAGCGCGCTCCCCGTGGTCGTTGCGGCCGTCCTGTTCTATGCCCTGACCGTCTTCCTGGTCTTACTGTTCCTGCGCCTGATCTTCGAGTACGTCTTCCTGCTGGCCAGGGGCTTCCGGCCGACCGGCCTGGTCGCCATGCTGCTCGAGCTCGTCTACACCGTCACCGACCCACCGCTCAAGGTGTTGCGCAGGGTGCTGCCGCCGCTGCGGATCGGGGGCGTGTCACTCGACCTGGCCTTCCTGGTCCTGTTCATCCTGGTGAGTATCTTGCGCTCTGTCACCGGTAACGCCGCCAGCTGACACCCCGCCGCCGTCCCCTCCGGAAGTGATGCTGTGCCGCTGACCCCCACCGACGTCGCCAACAAGCAGTTCAACCGGACGTTCCCCGGCTACCACCGCGACGAGGTCGACGCCTTCCTCGACGAGGTCGAGTCCGAGCTGACCCGGCTGATCCGCGCCACGGCCGACCCGCAGAGCGGGAACGGCTCCACGTCGCCGGCCGGCGCAGCTGCGCCACTGGTGGCCGGCGGCGGCCCGGGGGCTGCGCTGCGGACCCTGCAGTTGGCGCAACGCACCGCGGACGAGGCGGTTGGCGAGGCCCGCGCCGAGGCTGCGGCGATGCTGGAGGGTGCCCGTACCGAGTCCTCGTCGACGCTGACCGCGGCCCGCGAGGAGGCCGACTCGACGCTGACCGCGGCCCGCGAGGAGGCCGACTCGA
>JBKJQN010000025.1:0-9268 GCA_046593925.1 Mycobacteriales bacterium | reverse complement strand
CCGATCGAGAACACCACCGCCGGCAGTATCAACCAGGTGTACGACCTGCTGCAGGCCGCCGACGTGCACGTCGTCGGCGAAGAGACCTGGCGCGTCGACCACTGCCTCGCGGCCATCGGCGACGTGCCGCTGTCGAGCCTGTCCCGGGTGCTCTCCCACCCTCAGGGCCTGGAGCAGTGCGCCGGCTTCCTGCACACGCTGCCGGGGGCCGTACCGGTCACCGTCTTCGACACCGCCGAGGCGATGCGCGCCGTCGCCGAGCAGGCCGACCCGACGTGGGCGGGCATCGGCTCCCCCGAGGCTGCCGAAGCGCACGGTCTCGTCGTGCTGCGCCGCGGGCTGGCCGACCGCGCGGAGAACTGGACGCGCTTCCTGCTACTGGCCCGCAGCCCGGTCCGGGTGCCCGAACGGGTGCCCAGCAAGACCAGCCTGGTGCTGGTGACCTCGCACGAGGAGGGCGCCCTGCTGCGGTGCCTGGAGATCCTGTCGCACAGCGGGCACTCGATGACCAAGCTCGAGTCGCGGCCGCGCCCCGGCAGCCCGTTCGAGTACCTGTTCTTCCTGGACTTCGAGGGCAACGTCGCCGACCCGCGTACGCAGACCGTCCTTGCCGAGCTGCGGGGGGCGACGCTGGCGCTCAAGGTGCTCGGCAGCTACCCGGCCAAGGTCGTCCGGGCCGGCGCTCCGGACAGTGACGGGCTCGAGGCGGTGCTCGGGCCGGAAGGCCGCGGGGCCGCCCGGTGTTGGCCACAGACGTGACAGCCACACCCGCCGTCGGACCCGAGCCCGCACTCGCCACGGACCCCGGTGGCCGGCGGCTGCTGCGCCTCGAGGTGCGAAACGCCGAGACACCGATCGAACGCAAGCCCTCCTGGATCAAGACGCGGGCGGTCATGGGCCCGGAGTACACGGCCCTGAAGTCCCTGGTGAAGCGTGAGGGTTTGCACACGGTCTGCGAGGTGGCCGGCTGCCCCAATATCTACGAGTGCTGGGAGGACCGCGAGGCCACCTTCCTGATCGGCGGCGACCAGTGCACCCGGCGTTGCGACTTCTGCAACATCGACACCGGTAAGCCGGCCGCGTATGACACCGACGAGCCCCGCCGGGTCGCGGAGTCCGTGCAGACGATGGGCCTCAGGTACGCGACGGTCACGGGGGTTGCCCGTGACGACCTGCCCGACGGCGGGGCGTGGCTGTACGCCGAGACCGTCCGGTTGATCCATCAGGCCGTCCCCGGGATCGGAGTCGAGCTGCTGATCCCGGACTTCGACGCCGACCCGGCGCAGCTGGCCGAGGTGTTCGCCGCCCGACCCGAGGTGCTCGCGCACAATGTCGAGACAGTGCCGCGGATCTTCCGCAGGATCCGCCCGGGCTTCCGCTACGAGCGCTCGCTCGACGTGCTGACCCGGGCCCGCGCGGCCGGTCTGGTCACCAAGAGCAACCTGATCCTGGGGATGGGCGAGGAGCGGGCCGAGGTGAGCGCCGCGATGCGTGACCTGCACGACGCGGGCTGCGAGCTGCTGACGATCACGCAGTACCTGCGCCCGTCGCCGCGCCACCACCCGGTGGACCGCTGGGTCAAACCGGAGGAGTTCGTCGAGCTGGGTGCGGAGGCCGAACAGATCGGCTTCGCCGGCGTGCTGTCCGGCCCGCTGGTGCGGTCGTCCTACCGGGCCGGCCGGCTCTACGCCCAGGCGCTGGAGCGCCGCACCGTGACCGCTGTCTGACGCGACCCTTTCACCCCGGCGTCACCCAACCGTCACACTGCGCGCCCACGCTGGGACCTCGCCACTCGAGGAGGTCCCCGTGACGCTCGCCCGCACCCCGATATCGCCCTTACGGACAGTGCCCCGCCCGGGCCACCTGCTCGTGCTGGGTCAGGCAGCCCTGCTGGCCGCCCTCCCGCACGGCGGTCAGCGGCTCGCCCGCCGCAACGCCTGGGCCGCCCAGGGTGCCGACGCCGTACGCGGCCGCGCCCGCCGGGAGGCTGACGCAGCTGTGGCGCTCGCGGTCGCCCGTTCGCACAGCCGCGCCGCACTCATCGGCTGACCTGCTCCGGCCCGCCGGTGCGCCAGCCTGCCGGTGCTCTAGCGTGCCGGCATGGCCGAGCCGCTCTACACCTGCGTGGTGGCGTTCGCCAAGCTGGTCTTCCGCGGCTTGGGCATCCGCTTCACGATCTCCGGCCAGGACCACGTGCCCCGGTCCGGTGGTGCCGTCATGGCGATCAACCACATCGGCTACCTCGACTTCACCTTCGCCGGGCTCGCGGCGCGGCCGGCCGGCCGGCTGGTGCGGTTCATGGCCAAGAAGCAGGTGTTCGACCACCGGGTCTCCGGACCGCTGATGCGCGGGATGCGGCACATCCCGGTCGACCGCACCGGGGCGGCCGCCGACTCCTACCACGTCGCGGTGACGGCACTGCAGGCCGGTGAGATCGTCGGCGTGTTCCCCGAGGCGACGATCTCGGAGAGCTACGACCTCAAGGAGTTCAAGACCGGCGCCGCGCGGATGGCGCTGGAAGCCCGCGTCCCGCTGCTGCCACTGGTGCTCTGGGGCAGCCAACGGATCTACACCAAGGGCCGCAAACGTGACCTCACCCGCGGTACGCCGCTGCGCATCATCATCGGCGAGCCCTTCACGCCGGCTGCGGGTTCGGACCCGGTCGGCGTGACCGCGGAGCTCAAGGCCCGCATGCAGACCCTGCTGGACGAGGCAAGGCGCAGCTACGCCGGCGGACCCCGGGGGCCGGCGGACACCTGGTGGCTGCCCGCGTCGCTCGGCGGGACCGCACCGAGCCTGGCCGAGGCCGCCGACCGGGCCCGCGCCCGAGACGCGAAGCGGTCGGCCCGCAAAGCGCGCTGATGCCCGTCGGAGCCGGCCGGCCGACCCGCACGTCCAGGCTGACGCCCGCAACCGGGCCGACGTTCGCACCTAGGCTGTGGCCATGGTGAGGGAAGAGAAGGCGGGCCGGGCTCCGCGCGCGGGCGGGAGCCGGCGCGTGACGGGCGCGGGCACGTCACCGCCGGCGGCTCGAGCGGCGAAGGGCGGGGCTGCCAAGGGCGGGAAGGGCAAGCCGTCACGCGCCGCGCGCTGGACTGCCCGCAAGCAGCGGCTCGGGCAGGTCCGCACGGCCTTCACGCTGACCCGCAAGGCCGACCCGCGGTTGGTGCCGCTGCTGGTCATTGCCTTCATCGTGCCGTTCGTGCTGCTGCTCGCCATCGGCCTGATCGTCGGACACGCCGTGCTGCTCGGTCTGATCGGCCTGCTGCTCGGGTTGATCGCGGTGACCGCGGTGTTCGGGCGGCGGGCGCAGAGCAGCGCTTTCCGCCAGGTGGAGGGTCAGCTCGGCGCTGCCGCCGCTGTGCTCGAGAACATGCGCGGCGACTGGCGCGTCACGCCCGCCGTCGGCTTCACCCGCGAGCAGGACCTCGTCCACCGCGTGGTCGGCAAGCCGGGCATCGTGCTGGTCGGGGAGGGAGCCCCGACCCGCACCCGAGCGCTGATCGTCAACGAGAAGCGCCGGCTTGCGCGTTTCGTCGGCGAGACCCCGGTCTACGACGTCGTCGTCGGTGACGGCGAGGGGCAGGTCACGCTGCGTGGCCTGGAGAAGCACTTCGTGAAGCTGCCGCACAACATCAAGCCCAAGGACGTCAACATCCTCGACCGCAAGCTCAAAGCGATGGCCCCGGCACTGCCGATCCCCAAGGGCCCGATGCCGGGCACCGGCAGGATGCCGCGCGGCAAGGTTCGCTAGGGCGGCTTGCCGGGTAACCTGGAGCCATCCCGATCCGACCTCGAAACGAGCGCATGAGCGTCCTGCACCGAGCGCCCACGAGCGTCCCGGACTCGGCTTCGCCACCCGTGCTGAGTCGCTCCATGTTCAGGGGCCTGGTCCGGCAGGCGCGTCCCAAGCAGTGGACGAAGAACGTCCTGCTCCTGGCGGCGCCCGGTGCGGCGGGGGCGCTGTTCGACGGTCACGTCATGGTCCAGGTCCTGCTTGCGATCCTGGCCTTCTCCCTGACGGCGAGCGGCGTCTACTACCTCAACGACGTCAACGACGTCGAGGCCGACCGGGCGCACCCGGTCAAGCGGTGCCGACCGGTCGCCGCGGGCATCGTGCCCGTGCGTACCGCCGTCGTTGTCGGCGTCGCGCTGCTGGTCGTTGGCCTGGTCGTCGGGGCGCTCGTCGACTGGCAGCTGCTGGTCGTGCTGCTGGTCTACGTCGCCGGTACGACCGCCTACTCGCTGCGCCTGAAGCAGGTCCCGGTCATCGACCTGGTGCTGGTGTCCGCCGGCTTCCTGGAGCGGGCGGTCGCCGGCGGCGTCGCGGGCGAGGTGCCGCTGTCACCGCTGTTCCTGCTGGTGGCGGCCTTCGGGTCACTGTTCATGGTGGCCGGGAAGCGGCACGGTGAGTACATGGAGATGGGCGAGGACCGGGCGGTGACCCGGGCGTCCCTGGCGGCGTACAGCGACGCCTACCTGCGCTACGTCTGGTCGATCGCCTCCGCGGTGACGATGGTCGGTTACAGCCTGTGGGCCTTCCAGCTCTCCCAGGACCTGGCCCAGCCGATCTGGTACGAGCTGAGTGTCGCGCCGTTCGTCGTCGCGCTGCTCCGGTACGCCTACCTCGTCGAGGCCGGTCAGGCCGGCGAGCCCGAGGAGCTCGTCCTCGGCGACCGCAACCTGCAGGCCTGCGGTCTGGTCTGGCTCCTGCTGTTCGCCACGGGCGTCTACGTTGGCTGACCGATGAGCGCGACCAGGGACGTCCTGCTCACCGGCTGGGGTCGGACCGCACCGAGCCGCAGCCGGCTGCAGCGCCCCGCCGGCCTGGACGACGTGCGCGCGGCCCTGAGCTCGGGCAGCAGCCGCGGCGTGCTGCCCCGCGGCCTCGGCCGCAGTTACGGCGACGCCGCCCAGAACGCCGGGGGCGACGTCCTGGACATGACCGGGCTGGCCGACCTGCACGCCCTCGACGTGGACGCCGCGACGGTCACCGTCGACGCGGGCCTGTCGCTGGATGCGCTGATCCGGCTGGTCCTGCCGTGCGGCCTGTTCGTCCCGGTCACACCAGGAACGCGGTACGTCACCATCGGTGGGGCCATCGCCTGCGACATCCATGGCAAGAACCACCACGTCGACGGGAGCTTCAGCCGCTCGGTGCTGTCCTTCGACCTCGTGACGCCGGGCGGTGAGGTCCGCACGGTCACCCGTGAGTCCGACCCCGAGCTGTTCCGGGCCACCTGTGGAGGGATGGGCCTCACCGGTGTCGTCGTCCGGGCCACCCTGCGGCTGCTGCGCGTGGAGAGCGCCACGATGACCGTCGATACCGAGCGGGCGAGCGATCTCGATGACGTGATGAGCCGGATGCACGAGCGGGATGACGCCTACCGCTACAGCGTCGCGTGGATCGACCTGCTCGCCTCCGGCGCCGCCACCGGGCGGTCGGTGCTCATGCGCGGCGACCACACTGCGCGCGCGGAGCTGACCGGCCGGTCCGCCGGGCGTCCGCTGCACTACGACCCGACCCCGCGCGTGGCCACCCCGCCGTGGGTGCCACCGGGACTGCTGAACCGGCTCACCGTGCGGGCGTTCAACGAGTTGTACTTCCGCGCCGCGCCGCGCATGCGGCTCGGCCACCAGGAGTCGCTGGCGACGTTCTTCCACCCGCTCGACGGCGTACGCGACTGGAACCGCGTGTACGGGCTCCCGGGCTTCGTGCAGTACCAGTTTGTCGTGCCGTTCGGCGAGGAGGTGGCGCTGCGCCGGATCGTCGAGGAGCTGGTGCACCACCGGTGCCCGTCGTTCCTGGCCGTGCTCAAACGGTTCGGCCCTGGCGAGGGGATGCTGTCGTTCCCGATGCCCGGCTGGACCCTGGCGCTGGACATCCCAGCCGGCCTGGCCGGGCTCGGTGGGCTGCTGGACCGGCACGACCAGGTCGTGGCCGCCGCCGGGGGTCGCGTCTACCTGGGCAAGGACTCCCGGATGCAGCCGGCGGTGCTGCGCACGATGTACCCCGAGCTGTCCGCGTGGCAAGCCGTCCGCGACCGGGTCGACCCCGAGCGGGCACTGCGCTCGGACCTCTCGCGCCGGCTCGAGCTGGCGTGACCCTCATGTCTAGGAGCAACATGCGCAACGCGGTCGGCGCCGTCCACACCGTGCTGGTCCTGGGCGGCGGTTCCGACATCGGTCAGGCGGTCGCGACCCGGCTGGTGCGCGACGGGGCCCGTACCGTCGTGCTGGCGGGCCGCCGCCCCCGGGACTACGCCGCGGCTGAGCGGTCCTTACGTGCGGCAGGAGCCACCGACGTGCGATCGGTGCGCTTCGACGCCGACGAACCGGACTCCCATCAGGGCGTCGTGGACGACGTCGTCGAGCAGGTCGGCGACCTCGACGTCACCGTCCTCGCGTTCGGGGTCCTCGGCGCGCAGGCCGTCGACGAGCACGACCCTTCCTCGGCCGTAGCGGTGGCGCGCACCAACTTCCTCGGCGGCGTCTCGGCGATGACCGTGCTGGGGAACCGGCTGCGCGAGCAGGGACACGGCGCCCTGGTCGTGCTGTCCTCCGTCGCCGGCGAACGGGTACGCCGCAGCAACTACGTCTACGGAGCAAGCAAGGCGGGGCTGGACGGGTTCGCGACCGGGCTCGCCGACGCGCTGGTCGGCAGCGGCGCGCGGATGCTCGTCGTACGCCCCGGCTTCGTCGACAGCAAGATGACGACCGGGCTCAAGGCCGCCCCGTTGAGCACGACACCGGAGGCGGTGGCCGACGCCGTCGTCAAGGGGCTGCGCGGCTCGGCGACCGTGGTGTGGGCGCCGGCACAGCTGCGGGTGCTGATGAGCGTGCTGCGGCATGTGCCCCGGCCGGTGTTTCGGCGCCTGCCGCTGTAGCCCGCCCGAATGACGGGGTCGAAGGTCAGGCGCGGACGACGACCGTGCCGGCGGCGAGGTCGTGCAGCCCCCGCCCGTCGCGATCGCTGACCAGCGCCGGGACCAGCAGCATCAGCAGCGCCGTACGAAGCGCCGCCGGCACGAGCCTGACCGCGGCCGTGCTGGCGGCGACCGGGACGACCCGCAGCCGCAGCAGCCGCATCCCGGGCGTCTGGCCGGTGAGCGCGAGGCCGACGACGTACAGCAGGGCCAGCGCGATCAGCGGCGGGAGGCTGACGTACGTCGACGACGAGTCCGACTGCACGTGGAAGAACAGCCTTGCGACCAGGCCCGAGAGCACCGTGTCGATGGCAAAGGCGGCGGCCCGTGAGCCGAACGTCGCGACCGCACCGCGGCCATAGGCCGGGAGCCCGAGCCGTACGCCGCGCGGCTCGTCCGGGTGGCCGGTCGGGACACCTGCCGCGCCGACCCCGCCCAGCCACGTCCCGGTCCACCGCGCCATGGGCTCCAGATTAGTCGCGGCTGACCGCTTGCGCCCGGCGGTGTAACCATCGCGAAACACTCGGGACACCGGCGTTTCACAGCCGATGACTACCGTGACAGGCAGCCCGCCCCGCCCTGACTCCAGGAGATGCCCGTGTTCAAGGACGCCAACGAGGTCCTGAGCTACATCAAGAAGGAGGGCGTCGAGATGGTCGATGTCCGGTTCTGCGACCTTCCCGGCGTCATGCAGCACTTCACCGTGCCGGCCGGGTCCTTCGACGAGAGCGTCTTCACCGACGGGCTGGGCTTCGACGGCTCCTCGATCCGCGGCTTCCAGCAGATCCACGAGTCCGACATGCTGCTGCTGCCGGACCCGACGTCGGGTCGCCTCGACCCGTTCCGCACCCGCAAGACGCTGATCCTGAACTTCTTCATCCATGACCCGCTGACGGGTGAGGCGTACTCCCGCGACCCGCGCAACGTCGCCAAGAAGGCCGAGGCCTACCTCAAGGGCACCGGCATCGCCGACACGGCGTTCTTCGGCGCCGAGGCGGAGTTCTACATCTTCGACTCGGTGCAGTTCGACTCCACCCCGCAGGGCACCTTCTACAAGGTCGACGCGGCGTCGGCGGCGTGGAACACCGGCCGCGAGGAGATCGGCGGCAACCAGGGCTACAAGGCGCGTACGAAGGGCGGCTACTTCCCGGTCTCCCCCAACGACCACTATGCCGACCTGCGCGACGAGATGGCCGTCAAGCTCGAGCAGGCCGGCATGCAGGTCGAGCGCGGTCACCACGAGGTCGGCTCGGCCGGCCAGGCTGAAATCAACTACAAGTTCAACTCGTTGCTGTCTGCCGCCGACCAGCTGATGCTCTTCAAGTACATCATCAAGAACACGGCGCACGCCGCCGGCAAGACAGCCACCTTCATGCCCAAGCCGATCATGGGCGACAACGGCTCCGGGATGCACTGCCACATGTCGCTGTGGCAGGACGGCTCACCGCTGTTCTACGACGAGGTCGGCTACGCCGGGCTGTCGGACACGGCCCGCTACTACATCGGCGGGCTGCTGCACCACGCGCCGTCGCTGCTGGCATTCACCAACCCGACGATCAACAGCTACCACCGGCTGGTGCCCGGCTTCGAGGCTCCGGTCAACCTGGTCTACAGCCAGCGCAACCGCTCGGCCTGCATCCGCATCCCGATCACCGGCGCGGACCCGAAGGCGAAGCGGCTGGAGTTCCGCTGCCCCGACCCGTCGAGCAACCCCTACCTCGCGTTCTCGGCGATGCTCATGGCTGGTCTCGACGGCATCAAGAACAAGATCGAGCCGCCGGAGCCGGTCGACAAGGACCTCTACGAGCTTCCGCGGGACGAGATGGCCTCGGTGCAGCAGGTGCCCGGCTCGCTCGACCAGGTGATGGACGCGCTGGAGGCCGACCACGAGTTCCTGCTCGAGGGAGGCGTCTTCACCCCCGACCTGATCGACACCTGGATCGACTACAAGCGGACCAACGAGATCGACCAGCTCCGCCTCCGCCCGCACCCCTACGAGTTCAACCTCTACTACGACATTTGATCGGGAGCGTCGTCGGCAGGGCTCCGACTGCGGTGTTGACCGCGGTATACAGCCTCTGACCTGCTCACGCATATCAACAACTGTCAACGCGCGAAGCCCCCACCTGCGCTTCAGGACCGCCTCGGTGGGGGCTTCGTGTGTGATGGATGTGTCACCGAGGCTCGCAGTCGAAGCTTTCGTCAGACCGGGCGATCTCGCGCGTGTAGCCACTTCGCTCTTCACACGGATGCCTTGCGTTGGAGGATCGCTCGGACAGCTTCCTCCGGGGCTACGCTCCAGCGATGGCATCCGTGTGAAGAGCGAAGTGGCTACACGCGCG
>JBKJQN010000073.1:0-16115 GCA_046593925.1 Mycobacteriales bacterium | reverse complement strand
GGCGTAGGTCTCGACGCCGAAGCGGTCGCACATCTCCTGCACCCGGCGGCCCGCGGTGCGGCAGGCCGCGCCGACCTGAACGGCATCGTGGCGGCCTGCCGCACCGCGGGCCGCCGGGTGCAGGAGATGTGCGACCGCTTCGGCGTCGAGACCTACGCCTCGGCGCTGGACGCCCTGCTCGAGCGCAACCACCGGGCCATGAAGACGCTGCTCGAGATGATCTTCGAGGACGGCGAGACGCTGACCTTCAAGGACTACATCTGTGACGACGGCGTCGGCTTCGGCCCGTACGAGCTGGTGCTGAGCCTGACCCGCACCGGCGACAAGATCACCCTGGACTTCGAGGGCAGCGCGCCGCAGGCGAAGGGGCCGATCAACTACTACATCAACGAGAACCTCGTGAAGATGTTCTTCGGCATCTACATGGTCACCGTGGCGGATCCGCAGATCCTGTGGAACGACGGCTTCTACCCGCTGATCGACGTCAAGATCCCGGACGACTCGTTCTGGAAGCCGCGCTACCCGGCCGCGCTCAACGCGCGCAACCACGGGATCGGGCGCGTGTTCGACCTGTTCGGCGGCCTGCTCGGCCAGAAGAACCCGGACCTGCTCAACGCCGCCGGCTTCTCCTCCTCGCCGCACTTCATGTACTCCGGCACCTACTCGGCGGGCGAGCGCGCCGGCGAGTGGTTCCAGCTCTACTCGATAGGGTTCGGCGGCATCCCCGGCCGGCCGATCGGTGACGGCCCCGACGGCCACTCGCTGTGGCCGTCCTTCGTGAACGTCCCGTGCGAGTACCTCGAGTCCTACTACCCCCTGCGCATCGAGACGTGGACGACGGTCGCCGACACCGGAGGCGCCGGCGTGCACCGCGGCGGCAACGGCGTCGAGGTGTCCTACCGCTTCCTCGAGCCGGGAACGATCGCCATCCACGACGACCGGTGGCTCACCTACCCGTGGGGGGTCAACGGCGGGACACCGGGGGCCCGCGGCAGAAAGTGGGTCGACCGGGCCGACGGCACGACCGAAGTGCTCGGCAGCAAGGTCATCGACGTGCCGGTCGCCGCTGGCGACCTGCTGCACTTCGTCACCTGGGGCGGCGGTGGCTGGGGGGACCCGCTGGTGCGCGAGCCGGCGCTGGTCGGCCTCGAGGTGCTCCGCGGCCTGGTCACGGTGGACGGCGCCACCCGCTACGGCGTCGTCTGCGACGAGGAGGGCGTCGTCGACGACGCGGCGACCGCCGCGCTGCGCGAGCGACTGCGGGCCGGCCGGCCGGCCGTGCTGCCAACCTTCGACATGGGGCCGCCACTGGCCACCATCCTCGAGCGCGCCCTCGAGGAGACCGGCCTGCCCGCTCCGATGCGGCCGTGACTGGGCGCGACCTCGCCGCTGACTACGACGGCGCGGGCTTCGGCAACCACCTGGCCCCGGGGCGCCGCCCGGCGCTGGTCTGCGTCGACCTCGTCGAGGCCTACTTCTCACCCGGGGCCGAGCTCTACATGGGCACCGACGACTGCCTCGCCTCCGCCGCCCGGGTCCTGCGGGGCGCCCGCGCCGCCGGCATCCCGGTGGTGCACACGAAGGTCAGCTTCGCGGCGGGCGGTCTGGACGGGGGGGCGTTCTTCCGCAAGGTCGGCGCCCTCAAGCAGTTCGTCGGCGACGGGCCGCTCGGCGCCATCCGGCCGGAGGTCGCGCCGGTGGTCGGCGAGGTAGTGCTCGTCAAGCAGTACGCGAGCGCGTTCTTCGGCACCTCGCTGTCGTCCACGCTCACCGCCGCGGGGGTCGATACGGTGATCGTGGTCGGGGTCAGCACCAGCGGCTGCATCCGGGCCACCGCCGTGGACGCCATCCAGCACGGCTTTATACCACTGGTCGTCCGGGACGCTGTCGGTGACCGGGACCCACGGCCGCACGAGGCGAACCTGTTCGACCTGCAGGCCAAGTACGCGGAGGTGCTCGGCGAAGCCGAGGTGCTGGGCTACCTGGAGGGCCTGGCCCGGTGACCGCGCCGCAGGTGCAGGAGCCGCCCGTCGTGGCCGTCCGCGCGCGGCCGGGCGTGGCTAGTCGGCTGCGCAGCGAGGGCGAGCGTTTCGGGGTCGTCGTCGCGTGGCTCCTTGTCGTCGTCGTCTTCTCGGTGCTCAAGCCGGACACCTTCGCGACCTCCGCCACCGTCAAGCTCATCCTCAGCACCCAGACCGTCGTGCTCGTGGCCACGCTGGCCCTGATGGTGTCGCTGGCCGTTGGGGAGTACGACCTGTCCATCGGCTCCGTCGTGGGCTTCGGCGGCACCCTGATGGCCGTCCTCAACGGCGTCCACGGCTGGTCGGCCTGGTCGGCGGTGCTGGTGACGCTGCTGGTCTGCCTGCTCGTCGGCGCCGTCAACGCCGTCCTGTCGGTGTACGTCGGCGTGCAGTCGATCATCGTGACGCTCGGCACGGGGACGCTGCTGTCGGGTGTCACCCTGGCGATCGCCGACTCCAAGGTCGTGACCGGCATCTCGACCGGCGTGGTCAACGTCATGACCGACCCCCTGCTGCTCGGGATCCCCGCACCGTTCTATGCGGGTGTCGGGCTCTGCACGCTGCTGTGGTTCGTCCTGCAGCACACCCCGCTCGGGCGACGGATGGTCTTCGTCGCCGAGAACCGCGAGGTGGCGCGGCTCGCCGGCCTTCGGGTCAGGCCGATCCGGGCCGGCGCGCTCGTCGCCACGGCCACCCTCGGCGGCCTCGCCGGGATCGTGCTGGCTGGGACCAACAGCGCCGCCAACCCGCAGGCCGGGTCGTCGTACCTGCTGCCCTCGTTCGCCGCGGCCTTCCTCGGGTCCACCGCCATCGTGCCCGGCCGGTTCAACGCGTGGGGCGCCTTCGTCGCCGTCTACTTCCTCGTCACCGGGATCACCGGGCTGCAATACCTCGGCTACGCCGGATGGCCCGAGCAGGTCTTCTACGGCAGCTCGCTCGTCATCGCCGTCACGCTCAGCCACCTCGCCGGACGCCGGCGGCTGTCCGGCCTGCTCTGACCCTCTGCCCACCCAACCCAGGAGCACAGATGACCAGCCTGACCACGCGGGTACAGCGCACCGCGACCCTCACGTCCGCCGCCCTTGCGCTCGCGCTCGGTCTCGCCGCCTGCGGGGGGAGCGGCTCGTCGACGCCGAGCGCGGCCGCGGGTGCGGCCACCGGGGCGGGCGGCTCTGGCGGTACCGCGGAGGCGGAGAGCATCGTCGCGACGTACCGCCGGCCGCCGACCTGGCAGGGCCCGGATGCGCCCGTGGCCGTCGGGCCGGTCAAGGGCAAAAAGGTCGTCTACATCAGCGTCAACGACGCTATCCCCGTGCTCAAGTACTGGTCCAGTACCCTTTCCGGGTTGCTGTCGAAGTACGGCGGCGTGAACATGAGCATCGTGGACGCCAAGGGCTCCGTCGACACCGCGAACAAGGGCTTCCAGCAAGCGATCGCCACCAGGGCCGACGCCGTCATTATCCAGGCCCTGCCGACGGCGCTGTTCGGCGCCCAGATCACCGCGGCGAAGGCCGCCGGCATCAAGGTCATCGTGGCGAACACCGGGATCCCGGGCGACCTGACCGGCGGTGTCGACGCCGGCGTCACCTTCGACTACGTGCAGGTCGGCAAGCTCATCGGCGACTGGATGGTCGCGGACTCCAAAGGCAAGGGCAAGGGCCTGGTCATCACCTCCGACGACGTGCCCGCCTCGCAGCCGCAGGCGCAGGGCACCCTGTCGGAGGTCAAGCGGCTCTGCCCGGACTGCAACATGAAGTCGCAGGACGTGCAGATCCCGCAGTGGGAGTCCTCGATCCCGACGTTGTTCCAGACCACGGTCAACAGCGACCCGACCCGCGGGTACCTGCTCCCGCTCTACGACGGGCAGGCCCTCGCCGGGCTCGGCGCGCTGCGCACGTCCGGCGCGAGCGAGAAGGTGACCGTCGGCGCCTTCAACGCGACCCCGGGCATCGTCGAGCAGCTGCAGGACGGCAGGAGCGCGCTCAAGCTCGACATCGGCGGCCAGAACGAGTGGTGGGCGTACGCCGCCGCGGACCAGGTCTTCCGGGTCCTCGCCGGGGCCCCGCCGGTGGCGGACTACCACATCGGGTTGCGGATCTTCGACCGCAGCAATGCCGCGCTGATCCAGGGCAAGGACGAGTTTGCGTGGTACGCCTCGGAGGATTACAAGACCAAGTTCCCGGCACTGTGGACCAGCTCCTGACCGCCCCGGCATCGGCCGCTCCCACGCTGGATGCCCTCGGGCTCGCGAAGAGCTTCGCCGGCGTCCGGGTGCTCGATGACGTCTCGCTGCGGCTCCGCCGAGGCGAGGTCGTCGGCCTGATCGGTCAAAATGGCAGCGGCAAGTCCACGCTTATCAAGCTGCTGTCCGGCTTCCACACCCCTGACGCCGGTGCGCGCGTCGCGATGGGGCCGCGTGACGTCACCTCCGAGCTCGGTGCTGGCCCGGCGAGGACCGGCATGGCGTTCATCCACCAGGACCTGGCCCTGGTCCCGTCGATGACGATTCTGGAGAACCTGCGGATCGGCCGTTTCACGACCGGCGCGGGCCGACGCATCCGGTGGCGCCACGAGCGTGGCGTGGTCCGGGCGGCGCTCGCGCAGGTCGGGATGACCGCGTCTCCCGACCTGCGCGTCGGCGACCTACCGGTGACCGAGCGCGCCCTCGTGGCGATCGCCCGGGGCCTTGAGGACATCGCCGAGGGCGCGGACCCGGACCGCGAGCGGCTACTTGTCCTGGACGAGCCCACGGCGTACTTGCCGCGGGACGGGGTCGAACGGCTGTTCGGTGTCGTGCGCGACCTCGCTGCCGCCGGCGTCAGCGTCCTGTTCGTCTCGCACCGCCTGGACGAGGTGCTCGAGCACTGCGACCGGGTGGTCGTGCTCCGCGGCGGGGCGCTCGTCGCGGACCAGCCCGTCTCCGGGCGCACCGAGCGCGACCTCGTCGAGCTGATGCTGGGACGGCCTCCCGAGCAGATGTACCCCGAGGTCGCGGGGGCCGGTGAGGGTCCGGGCCTGGTCGTCGAGGGGCTGTTCGGTGAGTACGCCCGGGACCTGTCCTTCGTCGCCGCGCCCGGCGAGGTGCTCGGCTTCGTCGGGCTGCCGGGCGGGGGCTACGACGAGGTGCCGTACCTGCTGGCGGGCGCCCGGCCCGCGACCGGAGGCCGGGTGGTGCTCGACGGGGTCGCCGTCGAGGCCGGCCGGCTCACGCCTGCCCGGGCGCTGAAGGCGGGGCTGGCGCTGCTGCCGGCCGACCGCAAGGGCGCGGGCGGCGCGCTCGGCGTGACGGTCCGGGAGAACATGACGCTGCCGACGCTCCGGGCGCTGAGCGCGCTCAAGGTCCTGCTCCTGGCGGGCCGCGAGCGCCGCACGGTTGCCGGGGAGCTGGCCCGCTTCGACATACGGCCGGCGCGCGACGACCTCGCACTCGGCATGCTCAGCGGCGGCAACCAGCAGAAGGTCCTTCTCGGCAAGTGGGTGCTGACCGCTCCCCGCGTGCTGGTCCTGCACGAGCCGACCCAGGGCGTTGACGTGGGGGCCAAGCGCGACGTCTTCGCGCATCTGGCCCGGCTGGCCGCCGCGGGCACGGTCGTGATCATCTCCAGCGTCGAGTACGAGGACCTCGCCCACCTGTGCACCCGCGTGCACGTCGTCGCGGACGGCTTCGTCGTGCGCACGCTGGCCCGGCCGGAGCTCACCGCGCACGCGCTCGCCGCCGCGACGTACGAGGGACGGGCCCGGTGACCGGGACGCTCGCCGAGCGGCTGTGGGACGCCCACGTCGTCCGCCGGGCGCCGGGCGAGCCGGACCTGCTCTACGTCGACCTGCACCTGGTCCACGAGGTGTCGAGCCCGCAGGCCTTCGACGGCCTGCGCGCGGCCGGACGGAAGGTCCGGCGGCCGAACCTGACGCTCGCAACCGAGGACCACAACGTGCCGACCGACGGGCTGGGCCTGCGCGACGCGGCCGGCCGGCGGCAAGTCGAGGCGCTGCGGGCCAACTGCGCCGAGTTCGGTGTCCGGCTGCTGCCTGGCGGCGACCCCGACCAGGGGATCGTGCACGTCATCGGACCGGAGCTCGGCCTGACCCAGCCGGGCCTGACCATCGTCTGCGGTGACTCGCACACCAGCACGCACGGGGCGTTCGGGGCGTTCGCGTTGGGCATCGGCACCAGCGAGGTCGAGCATGTGCTGGCCACGCAGACGCTGCCGCTGTCGCGGCCGCGGACAGTCGCGGTCACCGTGAGCGGCCGGCTGCCCGCCGGGTCAGACGCCAAGGACCTCGCCCTGGCGCTCATCGCCCAGGTCGGGACGTTGGGCGGGCAGGGCAGTGTGGCGGAGTACCGCGGCGAGGGCGTCCGGGCGCTGTCGATGACCGGTCGAATGACGTTGTGCAACATGTCGGTGGAGTGGGGGGCCCGGGCCGGGCTGATCGCGCCGGACGAACGCACGCTGGAGTTCCTGTACGGCCGGCCGTACGCGCCGTCGGGCGCGGCGTGGGACGAGGCGGTGCGGTCGTGGAGCGGGCTGCGCTCCGAGGGAGAACCGGACGCCGAGGTGCTGCTCGACGCCGGAACCGTCGCGCCACAGGTGACGTGGGGGACGAACCCGGCGCAGACGGTGCCGCTGTCCGCGGTGGTGCCGGACCCGGCCGGGCTCCCGGCGGCCGAGCGGGACGCAGCCGAGCGGGCGCTGGCGTACATGGACCTGCGACCCGGTACGCCGCTGCGCTCGGTCACGGTTGACACCGTCTTCGTCGGCTCCTGCACGAACGGCCGCCTCGAAGACCTGCGAGCCGCCGCGGACGTCCTGCGCGGCCGCCAGGTCGCGGCGGGGGTGACCGTGCTGGTCGTCCCTGGCTCGGCCGGGGTGAAGCGGGCCGCCGAGGCCGAGGGCCTGGACGCGGTGTTCCGCGCGGCCGGCGTGCAGTGGCGCGACCCCGGCTGCTCGATGTGCCTGGGCATGAACTCCGACGTGCTCGCTCCCGGACGGCGCAGCGCCTCGACGTCCAACCGGAACTTCGAGGGCCGGCAGGGGCGGGGTAGTCGTACGCACCTGGTCTCGCCGGCCGTTGCCGCCGCCACCGCCGTCAGGGGTCGGCTGAGCTCACCCGCCGACTTGCGGTGAAGGAGCGGCCGGTACCGGTCGCCCCGAGCCGGCGGCCTGGGCAGCGTTGTAGGCCGTCGGCTTGGGTGAGGACAGTGGCGTCAGGTTGGCTGAGGACGGCCAGTTAGGGATGGGTTGGTGGTCGGGCTGTCGTGCTGGTCGTCAGTCGGTCGTGACCTCGGTGACGGCGGCTCGTGCGGAGGCCTCGTCGACGATGCGCTTACTGGTCGCGAACCCGGCGATCAGGGCTTGGATCGCGAGCTTGCTCAACGCTCGGGGTAGTCCGCGGCTGATTTGGTAGATGAGGTCGGCGGCGTCGTCGCTGAACAGCGGGTCGCTGCGGCCGGCAAGCTTGAGGTGGTGGGCGAGGTAGGTCTTGGTTTGGGCGGCCTGCATCCCGTTCAACGTGTGCCTTATCGGTGGTCTGGTCGGCAACCGGCACGTCGGTCCAGGCAGCGCCCGGAGCTGCCGGAGCAGGCTGGGCCGATCGGCTTTGACGGTGAGCAGACAGTGCGCGCCGCGCCCATGCAGGTAGCTGGCGTGGCCACGTTGGGTGTGCAGCGCATCGGCGGTGATCAGCACCCGGTCAGTCCCAGGCGGTCCAGCAGCGGCCCGGAAGCGCTGATCTCGTTGGTCTTTCCGGCCACGACGCACTGTCCCAGGACGGTGCCGGTGGTGGTGTCGTAGGCCGACAGCAGGTGCACTGCCCGGCCCTTGTCCACGCCGCTACCCGGGCGGGCGCCGCGCACGCTCTTGCCATCCAGGCTGATCACCCGCCGCACCGTGGGAACTGCCGGTTGACGGCCGGTGCGGGCGGCCAGCCACGCCGACACCAGCCGGTCCAGCTGGTCGGCGTCCACGCTGTGCAGGACCCGGTGGATCGTGGACTCACACGGCGCCCGTCGGCTCACCCCGAGCCGCAACCGGACCGTCGGCGTCAGGCCGCTGGCCCGCTCGGCGATCGCCAGGTAGGACCTCGCCCCGGCCGGCACCGCGCAGACCGCGACGGCCAGCACCGCCACCACGTCGTGGCGCACCCCGCGGTGGGACCTGGGGTCCGGGACGTCCCGCAGCGCTCGGGTGGCACGTCCTGGTCGGGGCCACCGGGCAGCCCGCTCTGGTCAACAGCGGCACCGATCAGCGACGATGAGAACACCGACACGGCACCCGCCCTGATGGTCACGAAGGTGTAGGAACCGTCAAGATCACTCGCGGGCGCCGTGCTCGTCCGCCTTCACACCCTCATCGGCGTATCACCCCGCGACACGCCCCACGGCGCGACTTTGCCGGAGCCCTGCCACCCCTGGGCGGTGCGGCGACTGGCTTCGACACCGCCACCGTCACCGCCCAAGGCCTCAACTCCCGGCAGACTGGACGACCAAGGAACGGGGACTTTCGCGGCCACCAGCAGGGAACACCCACGGCTACCACCGGGCACTTTCACAGGGCCACTGACAACTTTGATCAGTACCGAGCTCTTGCTCGCCGGGCAATGAGCACAGTCCTGTGGCCCGGGCGGGTGCCCGGGCCACAGGACTTGTGTGCTGGTCTGGTCAGGGGATGAAGGGGACCGACCAGACGTTGCCTCGGCCGGCCCGCGCACCCGCGGTAGCGTCCTCGGTGATGTTCAACGAGCTGTTGTTCGGGTCCACGTACAGGCCTTGAGCGAAGTTGAAGCTCGTCGGTCCGCCGGGGGTCCAGGTGGAGTCGGCAGGTCGGGTGCAGCTGGTCGTGCACTCGATCCTGGCGGGGGCGGCTCCCAGGTTCGCGGGTGCCTTACCGCCGGTGGCGTAGACGATCCCTTGTCCACCGCCAGGGTTGGCCGCGGTGATGGTCGCCGGGTCCCACCGGTAGATGGTGGCGTTGGCACCACCGGGTGAGGCCGAGACGTACACCAGGTGGTGGACCTGGTCGGTTCCCATGCCAGCCACGAACACCTTGGCCGCGAGCGGGCTGAGGAGGTTGATCGGCTGCGACACGCATGGGGTCGTCGTGCCGACCGCGGCGCACGGCTGGGTGGTGTCGATGTAGGTCGCCGCCGTGTTCTCCGGCAGGTAGAGCTTGCCGTCGAGCAGGCTCATCGTGCCGTTAATGCCCCGCGGGAGCGTCGTGCTGACCGCCCGCTGGTTCTGGGTCACCCCGACGGTGTCGACAGTCTGCAGGCGGGGATCGCCGTTGACGCCGTTGATCCGGCGGATGTTGCCGTCCACCAGGTCACCAACGTAGAGCGCGTCCTTGGCCGGATCCAGAGCGAGTCCGTTGGCCTTCTGGTTGGCCAGCGCACTTCCGGGAGCCAGGCCGACCGGGTTGGACACCGTTGCGGTGGCCGGGTCGAAGGTCAGCTTCCAGACGCCGGGGCTCTTCACCGCGTTGTCCGGGACGTAGACGTTGTGCGTCGTGCTGCCAGCAGCGTCCGGGCGGGGGTCATAGACCGCCTGGCCGGGCGAGCCGATCGTGAACCCGGGGTCGCAGAACGAGACGTTGACGGCGTCGGGGGCGATGCTTCCCGCGGGCAGCGGGTCGATCCGGCAGAAGCCGTTGGAGTGGTCGGAGACCCAGTAGTGACCACCGGCCGGGGTGGCGTCGGGGATCCAGGTGTCGCCGCCCTTGGGGGCGGTGATGCCCGAGGAGAACAGGGCCGCCACCGGAGTGCGGTACGTGAACGCACCGGCAACGGTGTTGCCGACGTTGGTGGTGACCTGGACGTTGACGGTCTGCCCGTCACTGCCGGGCGGGCTGACGGCGGTGCAGGTGGTGGCATCGACGCAGGTCACCGAGGTGGCGGCGACGGTGCCGAAGATGACGGTCGGCGCCGTGCCGTCGGCGTTGGTCAGTCCCGAACCGGTCATGGTGACAGTGGTGCCACCCGTGCTGACGCCGGTGGTGGGTGTCATGCCGTTGACAACCGGGGAACCCGCCGGCGCTGTCACCGTGTTGTAGCTGAACTGGTCGGCCGGAGCACTGATCGCGCTGGTCTGACCGTCACCATTGGTCACCCGAACGTCCACCGGTCCGGCGCCGGGGGCCTTGGGGCTGGTAACCGTGCAGCTCGTTCCGTCCGCCGAACAAGACGTGACAGCGGCCGGCAGGCTGCCGAAGGTGACCGTGCTGGAACCGGCAGCCACCGACAGGTTGGTCCCAGTGATGACGACGGTGTCACCGCCGACCGGCGACCCGGAGGCCGGGGCCATCGAGGAGATGACCGGCGTGAACGCGTTCGCCGGCACCTTCCACAGGTGCCCCTGGGCGGTCACCGGCGTCGCGAGCGGCCGGCTCGGGTCGTCACCGACGAAGATGTCACCGTTCGCACCGAGGGCCAGGCCGCCGATATTGAAGTAGCTGGAACGGGTCTGCCCGTCGAACGTGGACGTGTAGGCCGGGACAGTGGTCGACAGCACGTCCGTCAGGTTGGTGAGGGGGTTGAAGACCAGCACCTTGCCCGCGCCACTGAGCGGAGCGTCACCGATGAACAGCACCTTGCCGTTGCTCACCAGGCCGCCGGCCAGGAACGACACGACGGCGCCGGCGGCGTTGTGCACGATCGCCGGCGTGCAGGGAGTTGCGCTGGTGCATGCGGGCCGGCCGCCGGTGCCGTCGATGTCGGTGATGGCGGTCATCCCGTTGCCGCCGGCCTCCCCGATGTAGAGGTTGTCGTGCCGGACGCCAGCGGAGTCGTTGTAGGTGAAGCCGGCCAGCGCGGCGACGCCCCCGCGAGCATCGGCGGTGGCGCCGATCTTTTTCACCGTCGGTGTCTGGCCAGCTGTCGCCGGGTTGTCCACGCTCAGGATGGCCCCGGACCTAACGAAGCCCGCGTACAACGTCTGCACGCCACTGGGGGCGGTCATCAGCGCCACCCCCTGCGCGCGGCTCGCGGCGACGGTCGTGTCCGCCGGGAACGCCATCTGGACCATGACCTCGAAGGTGACCTTGTCCCCGACCGGGTCATACCGGTAGCGCGCGACCTGGTTGGTCTTCGATGAGTTGTCGGCGACGTAGACCTTCTGGGTCGCCGGGTCATACGCCGTCTCACCGCCCTTGGCGTTGCCCTGGCACCCCGTGGTGCCACCCGTGGTGGTCACCTGACACAGACCCAGCACGTTGTCCGCCACATAGAAGTGCCCGGCGCCAGTGTTGGGCTGCAGCCAGACTCCACCGGCCGGGCGGGTGAGGCCGCTGGCGATCCCGACGCCGGCCGTCGTTGCCGAGGCGGATGACCCGAACATCGCCAGCGGTGCCAGAACCGTCCCGGCGACAGCGACACCGGCGAGCGCCGCACGGCGGCGCTTCGTCCTGCGCTCGTTGCGAGACAACGGCGGGCAGTGGTCGCCGCAGCCCTTCCAAGAAGATCGATTCATAGCAGTCTCCTGCATCGGGGTCACCGTGCGTTACTCGCGCCGGCTCTGCCAAGCAAAGTGCTCGGACCCGGTTTAGGAAACCTGTTGAAGCGCTGACCAGCCGGAGGCGTTCCCACCTTGGGACTGGTGCGGCTTCGCCTCGGACCGCCGAGGCCGGTGGTCGGGTTGGCGGGGCGACATCGGCTGGGTGATGGGTTGGGTGATGGGTTGGGTGTGGCGCACGACCGCCAGCTGGCCGCGGAGGCGCACTGTGAGCTCTCGCTTGATCAGCGTGAACGACGTCTTGGCTGGGCATGTGACGCTCGGCATCGAGTCCCTGGACCGGGTCTACCCGAACCTGGAACTACCGCGCGACACCGGTTGTGACTGCGGTTCGGTACGCACGAATGCGGCTCTTCACAGTTGAGGGTGTAGGTGAAGTCTGAAGCCGCCGCACAGAAGGACCTCCGTGGGATGCTTGTCTGTGACAGCTTCACGCCGGTCCTTGACGACCCGAACCTGGTGTCGCCCGGGGGCCTGGCGCCGGTCCTGCAGCTGGCCGAGCGGGCCGGGTTGCAGCGCCCCGGCGCAGAGCACATCCGCCTCGGCAAGCCTGGTGGCGTCAACGCGCACCTGGAGATCCGGGCGTTGGCCGCCGGGATAGTCGGCGGTGCCGACTGCGTCGAGGACATGGACCCGGCGGGGCACCCTGCTCGTCGTCCGGCTCTCGCTGCACAGGTGCCTGGGTTTCGGTGGGGGCCAGCGCCTCTTGCAAGCGTGATCGTGGGTTGCGGCCAGGTTGAATCCGGGCCTGTGGTCCTGGCATTACGGGAGGCCCCGCAGGAGCGAGAGCGTACGAGCGTTGGCTGGATGTGCGCGCCTGGCCGTCCGAGTCCCAGTCCTAGTCCGCAGGTTCTTCGCCGAGTCTTCGGCTCCGGCCGTGCGCCGGGGGCGTCGGCTACGAGGGCCAGGAACTGAGATCAGCCAGGAAGCGCGGGCCGGATTGCACGCCTGCGTCCCCGTTCAGGTGCCTCACCCCTGCTGGCGATGCACGGTGGTGGACGACATGCCGTCGCTACTTGCCCTCTCCACCCAGCGCCGTTGGCCGTCTGGCTACACGCTTCCAGCCATCTGCAGCAGGGCGCCCATGGTGAACGGCGTCGTCGCCGGCGCCCACGGTGTGGGTGCGTTGAAGTACGAGCTCGGGTCCAACGCCAGCAACCCGAGGATGACCTCGGCGACGATCCGGCCGCCGACCGCACCAAGGCGGCGGCCGCCGCCGAGTTCGGCTTCCTTCAGGACGTAGAACCACAGCGGGGCCTTGGCGCCCCAGCCGGCGTCAGGCAGCCCAAGCCGGGCATTGGGAATCGGCGTAACTCCCATCGCCCTGGCGACGTCCTGTCCGGCGGGGAGACCGAGCCGCTTACCCCGGAGCAGGTTGCGTTCTCCCAGCGCGAGGATGGCGCCGTCGATGTGGGCGACGACGCTCGAGGGCAGATTGGCCAGTGGCAGCGACAGCTTGGTGTCGATGAGACGGGTCATGTTCCGGTCATCGGGGGGTTGGAAGCCGGGGATGTCGTAGAAGTAGTTCCAATCGGCCTCGGCGTCGAAAGGCAGCGGGCGAGATCCTCGCAGGTCGGCTCCGGGCGCCCCGAAGACGGGCAGGGTCCGGCTCTCGTGCATCTCGTACTCGGCGCGGATCATGCTGTGCCCGAAGCGGTAGGCCGCGACGGAGTACTCGATGGGCATCATCGGGCGCGCCGGGTTGCCGGGCTTGTAGAACTGGTTATCCACGGCGATGGTGCCGCCGCGGCCAGGCCGCAGCATCCGGTTCACCAGGTCCTGGCCGACGATATGGGGCAGGAAGTCGTTCACGATGACCCACTGGTAGTGCCAGCGGGTCAGCCGCTGGGCATCGGCGAAGCTGTTGCCCCGAGTGATGAAGCTGTTGTGGAGCCGCAAGAAGGCCAGCTGAAGCTGGGCGATGATGAGGTTCTCGTCGTTTCGTGGGTCGCCGACGAATGCCGTGCCGGTCGTCGCGTCTCGCGGCAGGTCGAGCAGCGACGAGCTGCCGCCGATGGCGAGCAGGGTCGGATCGGCCGAATTGTACAGTTGGGGGGCGCTGATGGGGCCCTGCCCGTAGACCGAACCCAGATCGAAGAACGGGGTGTCGTAGTTGGTCAGCCCGTGCGGGTCGACCTGCTGCTGCGGCAGTGGTGTGGTGTCGCGGGTCATGTCGTGGTCGATGAACTGACCGAGGTAGGTGTAGCCCGCGGGAATGTCGGGGTTGTCAAAGCCGTCGGCGCTGAGCGAGACGTCATCGAGCGGTGGGCGGGGGTCGACCATCTGTCCGGCGAGCGCGATGAGCAGGTCATCGCTGGGGGTGAACGCCGGCAGCTTGGGGAACATGAGCCCGAATCGTCCCTGGGTGCTGCGTCTGATGGCGATGGCGACGTCGGTCCCGCGGGGGTCGCCGACACCGTGCCCTATGCCGCCGGTCAGTGTCGGTGCCGTGGTGCTCCCCGTCGGTGTCACCGTGCTTGCTGCAGCGGCGGGCCGCATCTGGGTCAGCACGGGCAGGGCGGCGATTCCCGCCGCTCCGGCCAGCAGGCCGCGGCGGGACAGCTGCGGGCGGGGGCATCCCGGCGAGGGCGGCTCCGAGGCCGTCCTCGTCGCCGCCTCGGCCATCTCGCCGCCTCGAGTTGCCCGCCACCACGAAGCCATGACACCCCTTCTGCCGGCGACCCCTCGGTTGCCTGCCTGTGCAGCACACCCGGCCGACCTTTGGCGGACCTTGTCCCCGACTCTGTTCGTAGGGCTGCTGCCCCTCAGCCTGGATCCACCATCGAGCGCCTGATGATCACGATGTTGTGGTGATCATGTTCCGGGTGGTGTGTGGCCGTGCCGGGATGGCCGGGCGGGCCGGGCTGGTCTTCGGCGCGGCGCACGATCAGCCGGGCGGTGCTGTGCGTGGCCCCGGGCCGTGAGGTGGACGCCGTGCAGCTGACCTCGGCGACCTCGGCGCCGGAGACCTAGCGCTGCTGATCCTCGTCGAAGACCGCGTTGGTGTACTTGATCGCCGTCCAGGCGTCGTTGGCGATCGTGGCGATGGCCTTGCGGACGGACTTGTCCTGCCGGGACCTGGCGTCCTGCCGCGTGGCGGCGGCGATCACGTCGTGGCCGTAGTAGGCCGGGTCGGTCCGCAGCACCGGCACCCCCTCGCGCGGGCCTTCCTCGCGGTGATGAGGGCGTCGGTGACGAACCGGCCGGCATCTCGGGCGCTGTTGGCCGAGCCCTTGCGGAGCCGAGCAGCAGCGATCACCGGTGCCGACGAGGGCGTCGACACGATCGCGAGCAGCGCGTTCAGGCCCTTCACGCCGGTGTAGCCGAGGCCGGCGCCGGACTTGGCGTAACCGTCAGTCCGCCGCAGCGCGTCATCGACGTCGGCGCAGGCCAACTCGTCGGCGCCGGGCAGCCACGGGGCCTGCCCAGCCGGGTTGATCAACACCTGGGGACGCGACCGCGTCGAGTTGCCGGACGTGGCCGAAGGTGAACGAGCGCCGAAACGTCCCCAGCGTGGACGCGCCCAGCCGCTTCATCGCGCCGTGCCGCAGCAGGTCCATGTCATCGCTTGAGTCCACGCCGGCGACCCTCCCCGCGACCAGGCTCGGGACCTTCAGGTGGGGGTTGACGCCGCCCGGCCCGCCCAGGTGAACACACGGTTGCCGACCAGGCGCTGCAGCCCGGCCCGCTCGGCCAGCCGCAGCACCGGCGCCACGCCAGCGCACCACACCAACTTCGGGTCATCGAAGCCAGCCATGCCATCAAGACAGACTCGCTTGCAGCGGATGCCCTTCTCTGCGCGGTGGTCCGATCCCTGGACAAGATCGATTCTCCCGCAGCAGAGGGGCATTCCGTCGTTGCGACCCGCCCCACCCCGAGGTTCGGTGGTGGATCGGGGCCAAGGAGGGCAGGCCGGTGGAGCGGCCGCTGTCACCCCGACAGAGTGGGACCGGTGTCCCGCGCGCTGCCGGCCCTCTCCCGTCACACTCCCTGCCGCTGATGTAGTTCTGCGACCTGAGTCCGGGGACAAGGTCCGCCAAAGGTCGGCTGGGTGTACTGCGCTCGAGGGCGGACCCGGAAGCGGTCCGGCCGCCTGGCACCTGAGGGGTCTAGATGGCAGTACGACGTGGACGGCAGCGCTCCAAGGCAGCGGTGGCCGCTGCGGCCCTGGCCGTGGGTGCGGGCGCCGCGGCGGTTCTGCTACCCGCGACGGCGTCGTGGGCAGCGACAGTGGGCACGATGGCTGCGAGTGGGCTGACTACCCCATATGGGGGGGTGTGGCTACCTGGACCGGCTGGCAGCGCGGGGCACTACTGGTCCCCGGATGGGTTGCTGGGTATCTGCCGCATCGACTCCGGTGGCGTGTCGGTCACCCCGGTGGGGTGCAACAACACGGTGAAGGCCGGCGGGCAGGCGGCCTACGACAGCGTCCACCAGCTGCTGTGGGTCGCGGACTCTTCTTCTTCTTCCAACCAGATTGTTCGTTACTCCTACAACCCGGCTAGCGAGTCCATCTCCGGTGGGACGGTGATCCCGCTGCCGCCTCCGGCGACAGCAAGTGGTGGTGGTGGCGGCGGCGGCGGCGGCACGAG
>JBKJQN010000068.1:0-13859 GCA_046593925.1 Mycobacteriales bacterium | reverse complement strand
CAGGTAGTCGACCATCGTGCCGGTGACGAGGTTGCCCTCGGCGTCGTAGATGGCCTCCTCGTAGAGCGCCTGCGCGATGCCCTGGGCGAGGCCGCCGTGCACCTGTCCCTCGACGATCATCGGGTTGACGACGTTGCCGATGTCGTCGACGCAAACGAACTTGCGGATCTTCGTCATGCCCGTCTCGGTGTCGACCTCGACGGCGCACAAGTGGGTGCCGTGCGGGTAGGAGAACGAGGCCGGGTCGATCGTGGAGTTGGCCTGCAGGGTCGGTTCGACACCTTCGGGCAGGTCGTGCGCGGTAAACGCCGCGAACGTCGCGAGCGCCACCTCCTGGATCGTCAGGCTGGCCTCGGGCGAGCCCTTGACCGAGAACTTCCCGGCACCGAAGTCGATGTCGTCCTCGGCGGCCTCGAGCAGGTGGGCGGCGATCCGCTTGGCCTTCTCGATGACCTTGCCGGTGGCCTTGTGGATGGCGACACCGCCGACGACCAGCGATCGCGAGCCGTAGGTGTCCATCCCCTTGGGGCTGGACTTGGTGTCGCCGGCGACCAGCTCGATGTCGTCGAACGGCACGCCCAACGAGTCGGCGACGATCTGGCTCCACGCGGTGTGGTGGCCCTGGCCATGCGGCGTGGCGCCGGACACGACCTCGACCTTGCCGGTGGGCAGCATGCGTACCGACGCCGACTCCCAGCCGCCGGCGCCGTAGGACAGCGAGCCGAGCACCCGGGAGGGCGCCAGGCCGCACATCTCGGTGAACGTCGAGATGCCGATGCCGAGCTGCACCGGGTCCTTGCTGTCGCGGCGGCGCTGGCGCTCGGCCTTGAGCCCCGCCATGTCGAACATCTGCTCGGCCTTCTCGGTCGCAGCCTCGTAGTTGCCCGAGTCGTAGGTGAGCCCCGCGATCATCGTGTAGGGGAATTCCTCGTGCTTGATCCAGTTCTGCTGGCGCAGCTCCATCGGGTCGCGGCCCAGCTCGGCCGCGAGCTCATCCATGATCCGCTCGATGGCGTACGTCGCCTCGGGCCGGCCGGCTCCGCGGTAGGCGTCGGTCGGCGTCTTGGTGGTGAACACGCCGGTGCAGATGAACCGGTAGGCCGCCATCTTGTAGATCGCCGGGAACATGAAGGCACCGAGGACAGGGACACCGGGGGTGATGAGCTGCAGGTAGGCGCCCATGTCGGCGAGCAGCTCGACCTTGAGCCCGAGCAGGGTGCCATCCTTCTTCGACGCGATCGTGATGTCCTGGATCTGGTCGCGGCCGTGCGTCGTCGCCTGGTAGTTCTCGCTGCGCGACTCGGTCCACTTGATCGGCCGGCCGAGCTTGCGGGCGATGACCAGCGCGAGGATCTCCTCGGCGTAGACGTTGAGCTTGGCTCCGAAGCCGCCACCCACGTCGGGGGCCACCACGCGGAGCTTGTGCTCAGGGATGCCGGTGGTGAGCGCGAGCATCACGCGCAGCACGTGCGGGATCTGGGTGGCGGAGTACAGGGTGAACTCGTCGGCCGCCGCGATCGGCGCCACGACGACGGCGCGCGGCTCCATCGGCGTCGGCAGCAGGCGCTGCTGACGGAACCTGCGCTTGACCACGACCGCGTCGTCACCGGCGGCCGCGACGGTCTCGTCGAAGTCCGCCCCGGCACCGGGGAAGTCGAACAGGAAGCACCTGTTCGTGCCCTTGTCGCTGTGTACCAGCGGCGCGCCCTCCTTGAGGGCCTCCTCCATGTCCACGACCGCGGGCAGCTGGTCGTACTCGACCGCGATGGCCTCGAGGGCGTCGGCCGCGGCGTAGCGGTCGCGGGCGATGATGACGGCCACACCGTCACCGACGTAGCGCACCTCGTCGGTCGCCAGGGGGGTGTGCACCGGCGAGACCATGTCGGGGGTGACCGGCCACGCACACGGCATGGAGGCGCCCATCACGTCGGCGAGGTCCTTGCCGCTGTACGCGGCGATCACTCCCGGCATGTCCAGCGCGGCTGACACGTCGACCGAGACGATCTTGGCGTGTGCCATCGGGCTGCGCAGCACGGTCATGTGCAGCAGGCCCGGCAGGGTGATGTTGTCGGTCCAGTTGGCCTGTCCGGTGACGAGCTTGGCGTCCTCCTTGCGGCGACGCCCCCGCCCGAGCTCACCACCGGCGTACGGCGACGACATCGCCTCGGGGTGCTCGAGCACCTGCTCGGCCACGAAGCCGGCATCCAGCTGATCGGTCATGCGGAAACCTCACTCTTGTCGGCGGCGTCCTGGAAGGACCCGGGGATGGCGCCCTCACCGCGCATCTCGCTGGCGGCGGAGAGCACGGCCTTGACGATGTTCTGGTATCCGGTGCAGCGACAGAGGTTGCCCTCCAGGCCGTGTCGCACCTCGTCCTCGGTGGGCCTCGGGTTGTTCTTCAGCAGGTCGACCGTGGCCATGATCATGCCCGGCGTGCAGTAGCCGCACTGCAGTCCGTGGTGCTCCTTGAACGCCTTCTGGACCGGGTGCCACTGGCCGGCACCGCTCTCGTCACCGGCGAGGCCCTGGATCGTGGTGATCTCGGCGCCGTCGGCCTGGACCGCCAAGATCGAGCAACTCTTCACGCTCTCGCCGTCGAGCTGCAGGGTGCAGGTCCCGCAGTTCGACGTATCGCACCCGATCGTCGTGCCGACCCGTCCCAGGCCGTCGCGCAGGTGGTGGGCCAGCAGCAGGCGAGGTTCAACCTCGTCTTCATAGGTGACCCCATCGACCTTCATTCGTACTCGTGCCATCTGCTCGTCCCTCCCGGGCTCGGTGCATGGGTGCACCGGGCGTGGGTGACGGATCGGGGGTAGAGGCCGAGGCGCCGCGGGCAGCTGAGCTGCTCCGGGCGGGTCCAGGCCCCAGCCCGTCCCGTTACCGGCGGTCCGGTGCGGGGCGTGCTGTCTGTGTCGGGCGCGTGAGCCAGTTCACAGATGGTGAACCTAACGCCCCGTCCGCGCCACTCACAACGGGCCATCCGGACGGGGTGCCGACGCTCGCTACAATCACCGGGTGGTCGACACCGGTGTCCGCGACACCCGGGGCAGGAACCTGCGCGACCTGCGCATCTCGGTGACCGACCGCTGCAACTTCCGCTGCCCGTACTGCATGCCGCGCGAGCTGTTCGGCCCCGACCACGTCTTCCTGCCCCAGGACCAGGTCCTGTCCATCGACGAGATCGCGCTGCTGGTCCGGGTGTTCGTGCGGCTTGGCGTGCGCAAGGTTCGCCTGACGGGCGGCGAGCCGCTGCTACGCCCCGATCTCGAGCTGCTCGTCGCGCAGATCGCCGCCACGCCGGGCGTCGACGACATCGCCCTGACCACGAACGGCGCGCTGCTGGCCCGGCGGGCCGAGGGCCTGTTCGCCGCCGGTCTGCACCGCGTCACGGTCAGCCTGGACAGCCTGGACCCCGTCGTGTTCGGCGAGCTCGCCGACACCAAGGTCCCGCTGGGCCGGGTGCTCGACGGGATCGCCGCGGCGTCGGCGTCCGGCCGCCTCCCGGTCAAGCTCAACGCCGTGCTGCAGCGGGGGCGCAACGACGACGCGCTGCTCGAGCTGGTCGACTTCGCCCGCGAGGGCGGCCACGCGCTGCGCTTCATCGAGTACATGGACGTCGGCACCACGAACGGCTGGCAGGGTGCCCAGGTGGTGACCGCCGCCGAGGTGCTGGAGCGCGTGCAGGCCGTCCACCCACTGGAGCCGGTCGACGAGCCGAGGGACGGTCAGGTCGCCGAGCGCTGGCGCTATCTGGACGGCCGCGGCGAGCTCGGCCTAGTGTCCAGCGTGACGCGACCGTTCTGCGGCGACTGCGTACGCGCCCGGCTGACTGCCACCGGCGAGCTGCACACCTGCCTGTTCTCGGCGGCCGGCCACGACCTGCGTACGCCGCTGCGCGAGGGCGCCAACGAGCAGGAGCTGCTGGCCCACGTGCAGGGCATCTGGCGGGTCCGCGACGACCGGTACTCCGAGCTGCGGAGCACTACCGACACGACGGGGACCACCGTGCCGCGTCCCGAGATGAGCTATCTGGGCGGGTAGCTCCACACCCGACCCGACCGGGTGACGGAGCGCCGAAGGGCTTACCCCGCCTGCCGGGTGTCCCTAGGGTCCCGGGCACGCCGGACATGTCCGCGCCGCAGCGGAGCCGCCCTGCGGGTGACGACCCGGCACGATCCAGGGGGAACTTTGAGTTTCGTACGCCTTCGTACCGCCGGTCTCGCAGCGCTCCCGCTGGCGCTGCTCGCCGTCCTGGCGCCCGCAGCGCCCGCCGGAGCCGCCACGGGGACCCAGCGGGCGGCCGGCACACAGGTCCCCCTGCTGGCCACCAGCTCCCAGGCCGTTTCACTCGTCACCGAGCCCGCGCCCGCGGGCGCCGCGCTCACCGCGGCCAGAACCGCCAGCTTCTCCGTCAGCTACCACGGCTTCACCGCCGCGGCGCAGGCGTCCTTCCAGCGGGCCGTCGACATCTGGTCGACCCAGGTCGCCTCCCCGGTGCCCATCACGATCGACGCCACCTTCGCGGCGCTGCCGCCCGGCGTCCTCGGCTCGGCCGGCCCAAAGAACATCTTCCGCGACTTCCCGGGCGCACCACAGGCCGGCACCTGGTACGTCGACGCGATCGCCAACAAGCGCGCCGGCAGGCAGCTCGACCCGGGCGCCGACATCATCGCCAACTTCAGTAGCAGTTTCAGCAACTGGAACTTCGCGGCGTCCCCGGCGCCCAAGGGCCAGTACGACTTCCAGAGCGTGGTGCTGCACGAGCTCGGCCACGGCCTGGGCTTCCTCGGCGCGGGCACCGTCAGCTCCGGCCAGGGCAGCGTGCGGCAGGCGAACCTGCCGATCGCGTACGACCGCTTCACCGAGAACGCCACCGGAAGGGCTCTGCTCAGCTACCCGGACCCCTCGTCCGCGCTGGCGGGCCAACTGACCAGCGGCAAGGTCCTGTTCGACAGTCCCGCGGTGCGCAGCGCCAACGCCGGTAAGTCGGCCCAGCTCTACGCCCCATCCACCTGGCGGCAGGGCAGCAGCTACTCCCACCTGGACGAGGCGACCTATCGGGCCGGTAGCTCCAACTCGCTGATGACCCCGGCCATCGGCGACGGTGAGAGCATCCGGACGCCGGGCCCGATCACCCGGGCGATCTTCAGGTCGATCGGCTGGTAGGCGACCCAGGGCGTCAGGCCGTGAGCCCGCTCACCAGCTCGTCGGCGGCGCTGTACGGGTCGAGCTCCCCGGCCACGACCCGTCCGGCCAGCAGGGCGAGTGACTCGCTCCCGGACAGGTCGCCGATCCGCTCGCGGAGCGTGGTGAGGGCGATGGCCTCCACCTCGTCGGCGGCGCGGCGGCGACGGCGGACCTCGAGCTGCCCGCTGCCCGCGAGCCAGGCGCCGTGCCGCTCGATGTCCTCGACGACCTCGTCCGCTCCCTCGCCCCGGGCGGCCACGGTCTTGAGGATCGGCACCCGCCAGCCGCCGTCGGTGCGTCGGTCGCCGAGCGAGAGCATGTAGCGCAGGTCGCGGACGACGCTGTCGGCGCCGTCCCGGTCGGCCTTGTTGACCACGAAGATGTCGGCGACCTCCAGGATGCCGGCCTTCGCGGCCTGGATGCCGTCGCCCATGCCCGGCGCGAGCAGCACCAGGGTCGTGTCGGCTAGCGAGGCGACCTCGACCTCGGCCTGGCCGACGCCGACGGTCTCGATCAGCACCACGTCGCAGCCGGCCGCTGACAGCACCCGCAGGGCCTGCGGCGTCGCCCACGACAGCCCGCCCAGGTGGCCCCGGCTGGCCATCGAGCGGATGAACACGCCGTCGTCGGTCGCGTGGTCCTGCATGCGTATCCGGTCGCCGAGCAGCGCCCCGCCGGAGAACGGCGAACTCGGGTCCACCGCGAGCACGCCGACCTTCATCCCGCGCCGCCGGTACGCGGCCACCAGAGCGTTGGTCGAGGTCGACTTGCCGACGCCCGGCGGGCCGGTCAGGCCGACGACCCGGGCGTGCCCCGCCCTTGGCGCGAGCAGCGCCATCACCTCGCGCAGCGCAGGCGAGGCATCCTCGACCAGGCTGATCAGCCGCGCCACGGCCCGCGCCTCACCCTGCTCGAGCCGGGCGACCAGGTCCGGGACATCCAGGCTGCGGCGTCGCGGGACGGCCACGGCAGCCGCCGGTGTCACGCCGTGGGTGGGGCGGCGGGCACCCGGACGATCAGGGCGTCGCCCTGGCCCCCGCCGCCGCACAGCGCCGCCGCCCCGGTGCCACCGCCGCGCCGCCGGAGCTCGTGGGCCAGGTGCAGCACGAGGCGGGCACCGGACGCGCCGATCGGGTGCCCGAGGGCGATGGCGCCGCCGTTCGGGTTGACCTTGGCCGGGTCCACGCCGAGGGCCCGGGTCGAGGCAATGCCGACCGCCGCAAACGCCTCGTTGAGCTCGAACAGGTCGACGTCCTCGACGCCGAGGCCCTCTTTCTCGAGGGCCTTCCTGATCGCGTTGGCCGGCTGCTCCTGCAGCGAGCTGTCAGGCCCGGCGACGATGCCGTGCGCGCCGATCTCGGCCAGCCAGGTCAACCCGAGCTGCTGTGCCTTGGCTCGGCTCATCACCACCACCGCGGCTGCGCCGTCGGAGATCTGCGAGGCGTTCCCGGCGCTGATCGAGCCGTCGACGGTGAACGCCGGGCGGAGCTTCGCGAGGGACTCGGGAGTGGTCCCGGGCCGCACGCCCTCGTCCTCGCTGACCACGATCGGGTCGCCCTTGCGCTGCGGGATGCTGACCGGCACGATCTCGTCGGCGAAGCGCCCGTCCTTGATCGCGGCAGCGGCCAACTCGTGGCTGCGGGCCGCGAACTCGTCCTGCTCCTCGCGCGTCATGGCGTAGCGCGCGTTGTGGCGCTCGGTGCCCTCCCCCATCGGCACCCGGTCGAAGGCGTCGAACAGCCCGTCGTGGAAGGTCGCGTCGACGAGCTCGGCGTTGCCGTACCGGTAGCCCTGGCGGGCCTTGGGCAGCAGGTAGGGCGCGCCGGTCATCGACTCCATCCCGCCGGCCACGACGATCTCCACCTCCCCCGCGCGGATCAGCTGGTCGGCCAGCGCGATGGCGGACAGGCCGGACAGACACACCTTGTTGATGGTCAGCGCGGGGACGTCCATCGGGATGCCGCCCTTGACGGCCGCCTGGCGGGCGGTGATCTGGCCCTGCCCGGCCTGCAGCACGTGGCCCATGATCACGTAATCGACCTGGTCACCGGTCACGCCCGAGCGCTCGAGCGCGGCGGCGATCGCGATCCCGCCGAGGTCCATGGCGGTGAAGTTCTTGAGGGCCCCGGCCAGCTTGCCGATCGGGGTGCGGGCGCCCGCGACGATCACGGACGGGTTGTCGTATCGGGCCACGGGGTCCTCCAGGCGGGGACGTCCCCGGAGCGGGACGGCGGTCCTGCGAGGATATCGGCACCCGACCGACCCGTACCCGGAGCCCACCTTGAAGATCACGCACATCGACCACGTCGGCATCGCCGTCGCCGACCTCGACGCGGCGATCGCCATGTACGAGTCGGCGTACGGCATGACGTGCGTGCACACCGAGGTCAACGCCGAGCAGGGCGTCCGCGAGGCGATGCTGCAGGTCGGCGACTCCGGGTCCTACATCCAGCTGCTGTCGCCCTTGTCGCCGGACTCGACGATCGGCCGCTTCCTGTCTGCCAGCGGCCCCGGCATCCAGCAGATGGCCTACCGGGTCGACGACGTCGACGAGGTGTCGGCCCACCTGCGCGCGCAGGGCATGCGGCTGCTGTACGACCAACCGAAGAGCGGGACGGCCGGCAGCCGGGTCAACTTCATCCATCCCAAGAGCGCCGGCGGGGTGCTCGTGGAGCTCGTCGAGCCGGCTGTCCCAGGAAAGGCCGCCCTGTGAAGGACATCCTCGACGCCGTGCTGTCGGGCGACCCGGCAGCCCTCGCCGGGACGGCCGTGCCGGAGTCCTACCGCGGCGTGGTCGTCCGCAAGGACGAGGTCGACATGTTCGAGGGCCTCGCGTCCAACGACAAGGACCCCCGCCGCAGCCTGCACCTCGACGAGGTGGCGACCCCCGAGCTCGGGCCCGGCGAGGCGGTCGTCGCCGTGATGGCGTCGAGCATCAACTTCAACACGGTCTGGACCTCGATCTTCGAGCCGGTGTCGACGTTCGGCTTCCTGGAGCGGTACGGCCGGCTGAGCGAGCTCACCAAGCGCCACGACCTGCCCTACCACGTCGTCGGCAGTGACCTGTCCGGCGTCGTGCTGGCCGTCGGGCCGGGGGTGTCGAAGTGGAAGGCCGGCGACCGGGTCGTGGCGCACTGCCTGTCGGTCGAGATGGAGGATGCGGCCGGCTACGACGACGCGATGATGGATCCGCAGCAGCGCATCTGGGGCTTCGAGACCAACTTCGGAGGCCTCGCCGAGCTGGCCCTGGTCAAGGCCAACCAGCTGATGCCCAAGGCAGCCCACCTGACCTGGGAGGAGGCGGCCGCGCCCGGGCTGGTCAACGCCACCGCGTACCGCCAGCTGGTCAGCAAGAACGGCGGTGCCATGAAGCAGGGCGACACGGTGCTGATCTGGGGCGCCAGCGGCGGCCTCGGCTCCTACGCCACCCAGTACGCCCTCAACGGCGGCGCGATCCCGGTCTGCGTTGTCAGCAGCCCGCAGAAGGCCGAGATCGTGCGCCGGATGGGCGCCGAGCTGGTCATCGACCGGAGTGCGGAGGGCTACCGGTTCTGGAAGGACGAGCACAACCAGGACCCCAAGGAGTGGCAGCGGTTCGGCAAGCGGATCCGCGCGCTCACCGGCGGCGAGGACATCGACATCGTCTTCGAGCACCCGGGTCGGGAGACCTTCGGCGCCTCGGTCTACGTCACCAAGAAGGGTGGGACGATTACCTCCTGCGCCTCCACCAGCGGATACCTGCACTCCTACGACAACCGCTACTTCTGGATGAACCTCAAGCGGATCATCGGCTCGCACTTCGCCAACCACCGCGAGAGCTGGGAGGCCAACCGGCTGATCTCCAAGGGCCTGATCCATCCGACGCTGTCCCGGACCTACCCGCTCGCCGACACCGGGCAGGCGGCGTACGACGTCCAGCAGAACCAGCACCAGGGCAAGGTGGGGGTGCTGTGCCTCGCCCCGGAGGAAGGCCTGGGCGTCGCCCCAGAGGCCGAGGAGTTCCGCGCGCGGCACCTCGAGGCCATCAACCGCTTCCGTGACGTCTGAACTGACGTGTGAAGGACCGCGCCTGACCGCGAGACGGGGAGCCCGCCGCGCCTACGCGTCGAGGGGCCCCCGCGGTGGTAGGACAGGGGCCATGGCGACCACGGACGAGCACGACCTGCTCCCACTGCACGCCGACGCCGAGCCGACCGGCTTCGACAAGGTGCTGCGCGGCTACGACCCGCGGCAGGTTAACGACTACCTCGACCGGGTCGAGCTGGAGCTGTCGGAGAACGAGGCGCGGCACGCCGACGACAGCACCCGGCTCGCTGCCGCCGACCGGGAGCTGCAGGCCGTGCGCGGCAGGCTCGAGCAGGCCGAGCAGCGCGCGGAGGGCCGGCCGGAGCCGGCCAGCCTGGTCGGCGAGCGGCTGGCGACGATGCTCACGCTGGCCGAGCAGGAGTCGGCTGCGATGCGCGCGGAGGCGCGTGAGCATGCCGACCAGCTGCTGGCCGACGCGCGGGCGACCGCTGCCGCGGAGCACGCCGACCGGACCGCCGCGCTCGAGCAGCGCGAGCGCGATATCGAGGGCTCGGCCGCCGAGGCCGACCGGCTGCGACTGGAGGCCCAGCGTGACGCCGAGGTCGTCCGGGATGGCGCCCGACGCGAGGCCGACGAGACGGTGGGGCGCGCCGAGCAGCACGCCCACGACACCGCGCAGGGCGCCGAGCAGCAGGCCCACACGCTGCTCACCGAGGCGCAGCACAAGGCCGAGGTGCAGCTCTCGAATGCCGACGAAGATGTCCGCCGGATGCACGACGAGGCCCGCGAGAACGCCTCCCGCACCACCGAGCAGGCCCAGCGCGACGTCCGCGACCTCGCGCGGCAGCGCGACACGATCGCCCAGCAGCTGCAGACCCTTCGCGACACGCTCACCGCCGCGACCGGGCCGCTGGGTGCGGGCTCGGTGCCGCTCGGCGACGACCGCTAGGCCGTGAATTGACCGGGCCCGCCGACTCCCCCGCGCCGGGCACCGTCGAGGAGCAGGTGGCCGACCGGGTCGAGGGCCGCCTGGACCCGGCCGTCGACCGCGCCGTGAACCAGGCGGTCGGGCAGGCCGTCCTCGAGTCACAGGGCGCAGCCGCGGCTGCGCGGGGGGCGGCGCAGCAGGCCTCCGCCGCGGCCACCGCCTCCGGGGCGGCCCGGGATGCCTCGGTACAGGCCGGGACCGCCGCCGTCGAGGCAGCCTCGGTGGTCGCCCCCGACGACCCGTTGGTCGACACTGCGGGCCGCAGGCTCGAGGCGCAGGTCGACGACGACAACCCGTACGGCCGGATCGGGCAGCCGATGAGCCAGCGGTCGCCGTTCCGGATCGGCTTCACGGCCGCGCTCGGCGTCGCCCTGGCGTACGGGCTGGTGCAGGCGCTGGACGCCGTGCGCAGCGTGCTGATCCTGCTGCTGGTGTCCGGGTTCCTCGCCATCGGTCTGGACCCGGCCGTCCAGTGGCTGGAGCGCCGCCGGCTCTCGCGGGGCCGCGCGGTCGGGGTGGTGCTGCTCGCCGTGCTGCTGTTCTTCGTCGGTGTCGCGGCAGCAGTCGTGCCGCCGATCATCGTGCAGGGCCAGCAGTTCGTGGCCGCGGTCCCGGACTACGTGCAGAACCTGCAGGACAACCAGCGGATCGCACAGCTCGACGCCCGCTACCACGTCCTGGCACAGGTCCAGAACGCCCTGAACGATCCGGCGCGCATCGGCGGCACGGTCTTCGGGGGGGTCATCGGCGTCGGCAAACTGCTGCTCAGCGCGTTCTTCAGCGCCCTGACCGTGCTCATCCTCACGCTGTACTTCCTGTCGAACCTGCCGGCGATGAAGACGAACGCCTACCGCCTCGTGCCACGCAGCCGACGTGCCCGGGTCGGCCTGCTCACCGACGAGATCCTCACCCGGGTCGGCGGCTACGTCGCGGGAGCACTGGGCATCGCTGCGATCGCGGGGGTCACGACGTTCGTCCTGCTGCTGGCCATCGGTGTTCCCAACCCGCTGGCGCTCGCGCTGCTGGTCGCGCTGACCGACCTGATCCCTCTGGTCGGCGCCACCATCGGCGCGGCGATCATCACGCTGGTCGCGTTCTCGGTCAGCCTCCAGGTGGGCATCATCGCGGCCGTCTACTACCTCGCCTACCAGCAGGTCGAGAACTACGTGCTGTACCCGCGGATCATGAAGCGGTCGGTCGACGTGTCGCCGGCGGCGACCATCATCGCGGTGCTGATCGGGGCCTCGCTGCTCGGCGTGGTCGGCGCCCTGCTGGCGATCCCGATCGCTGCAGCCGTCCAGCTGGTGCTGGGCGAGGTCGTGGCCCCCCGCCAGGACGCCGCCTGAGTCACGCCGACCAGCTCCGGGGCAGCGGTGGGCTGCCGGGTACGACCTGCGCCACGACGGCGTCCAGCAGTGCCTCGGTGTGACCGACGAACAGGTGCTTGGCGCCGGGGAAGTCCACCACGCGGGCCTGCGGGACCACAGCGAAGCGTTCGCGGGCCTGCGCGGGGCGCAGATAGTCGTCCAGCTCGGGCACCAGCGCGACCAGCGGCTTGCCGGACCGGGCCCACACCGCGAGGTCGGCCGGCTGCGAGAAGCGCAGCGGCGGGCTGATCAGCAGCGCCCCCTCCACCGACGGATCGCAGCCGTACCGCAGCGCGAGGTCGGTGCCGAACGACCAGCCGAGCAGCCACAGCTGCGGCAGGTCCTCGGCCTCCGCCAGGTCGAGCGCGGCCGCGACGTCCAGCCGCTCGGACTCCCCGGCGTCGAACTCGCCCTCGCTGGTGCCCGCTTCGCTACTCGTCCCGCGCGTGTTGAAGCGCAGCACGGCCAGGCCGGCCAGTGCGGGCAGCCGCCAGGCGGCCTTGCGCAGCAGGTGGCTGTCCATCATCCCGCCCTCGGTCGGCAGCGGGTGCAGACAGACCAGGGTGGCGACCGGTGGCCGGGAAAGCGGCAGCGCCAGCTCACCGACCAGGCGCAGGCCGTCCGCGGTGTGCAGCGTCACCGGCCGCCGCTCGGCCGGCAGCACGGTGTTGGCCCGGATCGGGGTGCTGGTGGGGGTGGTGGGCATCGCCAACGACCCTAGCGAGGCCCGTACTCAGCCGTAGCGCGGGGCGTTCTTGCTCCGGTGGACCTTGACGCCGCGTCGGCCCCTGGCCGACCAGCAGGCGGTGTGCCAGTGCCGACGGTCGTCGGGCCGGCCCTGCGGCCAGGCGACGACGTGCGGTGAGCCGCTGGCGAGCAGCTGGTCGCAGCCCGGGCACCGGTAGGCCCGGCCGGCCGCGCCCGGGACCGAGCGCACGACGTAGCCGTCCTCGACCCGCTCACCGGCCGGGACCTGCGGCCGCTCCTCGTCCTGGCCCGACCGCAGCCGGTCACGGGCCGCGGCACGCATCGCTGCCCGCCGCGAGCCGCCCGCCATCAGCGCCTACCTGCCCGGGCCACTACCGCTTGGCGTAGTCGCGGAACCCGCGGCCGGTCTTGCGGCCGAGGTAACCCGCCCGCACCAGGTGCTCCAGCATCGGGGCCGGGACGTCGCCGGGCTCGCGGAACTCGGAGAACAGGGTGCGCTGGATGGCCAGGGTCACATCCAGGCCGACCACGTCGATCAGCGCAAACGGGCCCATCGGGTGACCGCAGCCCTTGGTCATCGCCAGGTCGACGTCGTCGATGCTCGCGTAGTGCGCCTCGAGCATCTTGACGGCGTCGTTGAGGTACGGGAACAGCAGCGCGTTGACGATGAACCCGGCGCGGTCGCCGCAGAGCACCGCGTGCTTACCCACCGTCGCGCAGACCTCCAGCACGGTCGCCACGACGTCGGGGGCGGTGGTGACCGTGGGGACCACCTCGACGAGCCGCATGACAGTCGCCGGGTTGAACCAGTGCATGCCGACGACGTCCTGCGGTCGCGAGGTCGCGGTCGCGCACTCGATGACCGGCAGCGACGACGTCGTGGTCGCGATCACGGTGCCCGGCTTGAGCACGTCGTCGAGGGCGCCGAACAGTGCGCGCTTGACGGCGAGGTCTTCCACGACCGCCTCGATGACCAGGTCACACCCGGCGAGGGCGTCGAGCTCGGTCGTGCCGGTGATGCGGTCCAGGGTCTGGGTCCGCTCCTGTTCGGTGAGCCGGCCGCGCTGCACGGCCTTGGCGAGCGAGGCCCCGACCTTGCTGTGCACGGCCGCGACCCTGTCCTGCCCGCGGGCCCGGAAGACGACGTCGTAGCCGCTGCGCGCGCAGACCTCGATGATGCCGCCGGCCATCGTGCCGGTGCCGATGACGCCGACCGTGGTCACCACCCGGGCGTTGCCGTCCGGGCCGGCGGCCGCGGTGTCGGCATCTGCCACCACCTCAGGCGAGCCGGGGCCGGCGTAGGTGTAGATCCCGCGGCCGGACTTGCGCCCCAGCAGCCCGGCGGTGACGTACTGCTTGAGCAGCGGCGCGGGAGCGTGCCGGTGGTCGCGCGACTGCGCGTACATCGTCTCGAGGATCTCGTACGCCGAGTCCAGGCCGATGAGGTCGAGCAGGGCAAGCGGACCCATCGGGTGGCCCGTGCCGAACCGCATCGCCGCATCGATGTCCTCGCGGGAGGCGTACTTGCCCTCGTACATCGAGACGGCGTGGTTGAGATATCCGAAGAGCAGGGTGTTGGCGAT
>JBKJQN010000113.1:0-26202 GCA_046593925.1 Mycobacteriales bacterium | reverse complement strand
ACGACATCGACGCCAGCGCCGTGGTGACGCCGTCGTGGAGCTCGTTCGCCGTACGGCGCCGCTCGACCTCCTGCGCCTCGATCGCCTGCTTGATCAGGCGGTCGCGCTCGGACCTGTGGCGGGTGACCGCCAGCCACAGCTGCTGGGCGTGCAGGCGCAGGCCGAGCAGCGGGGCGTAGGACTGCGCACGCTCCAGATCCTCGGCGTCGAACGGGTGCCGCGGGTGCCGGTGGACCGCGAGCACGCCGACGACGCCGGAGGCGAGCAAGCCGTCCGCGCCGGGCAGGGGGACGCACATGCGCGCGACGGTCTGGGCGGGCTCGACGCCCATCAGCTGCCGGTGCAGCTCGTTGCGCGGCGAGTCCTCAGCAAGCAGGAGCGGCTCTCCCGTCCGCGCGACACGTCCCGTCACCCCGAAGCCGATCTGCAGCCGGAGCGCACCGGCTGCCGGGTGCACCGGCCAGACGTCCGCGACGGTCAGGCCCCGGTCCTCGACCGCGTACAGAATGGCGCCGTCGGCGCCCAGGCGGGCTGCCAGATCAGCGGCGTCAGGGACGGCGGTCGAGACCCCGGTCACCGGAACAGGCCCTCCCGCAAGGCGACCGAGGTCGCTCCGCTCCGGTCCGAGACGCCGAGTTTGCGGTACAGCCCGCGGATGTGGGTCTTCACGGTGTCCTCGCTGACGACCAGCTTGCTCGCGACACCCTTGTTGGAATGGCCCGAGACGAGCAGCTCGAGTACCTCTGACTCGCGTTGGGTGAGCCCGAGGTGCGCGCCGGGCCAGAACTCCCCCGCGCTCAGGCGCGCGGCGGACAGGGCCACCCGCCCGGCGAGGCCGTGGTCGACGACCGTCTCGCCGTCCGCGACCCGGAGCAGGTGGGCGACCAGCTCCTGGCCGCCGATGCGTTTGAGGACGTACCCGGACGCACCGACGCGCAGTGCCTGGTAGAGGTAGTGCTCGTCGTCGTACACCGTGAGCAGCACGACCTTGACCGCCGGATGCTGCGTCGTGACCTGGCGACAGAGGTCCAGGCCGCTGTCCTTGCCGAGCCGCACGTCGCAGAGCAGTACGTCGGGCTGCTCCACGGCAACCAGCGCGAGCGCGGCGGCGGCGGCGGTGGCCTGTCCGACGATGGCCACCTGGTCGGGGAAGTGCCCGAGCATGGCCTGCAGCCCGTGCAGGACCATCTCGTGGTCGTCGACGAGAACGAGGCGCAAGGGCGCCGCGACCGGGACCTGCATGCGGCGAGCGTAGTGCTCGTGGAAGCCGAGCCGGCGCCGGGAACTGACGAGCAGCGGGGGCACGACCGGCAGCCTCCGGGGATCTCACCCCCTCCGCCACTCACGCGGGGGAGTGCCCTGCTGCCGGCCCGCGGTCTGATGACGGCTCCGACCAGAGAGGCCACCGCCATGACCGAGGTCCGATCCCGGAGGCCCCTCATCGTGCCCTCCGTGCTGCCTGCGGACTTCGCCCACCTCGGCGAGGAGGTGCGTGCCCTGTGCGACGCGGGCGTCGACCGCATCCAGTGGGACGTCATGGACGGCGTCTTCGTGCCGAACCTGACCTTCGGGCCGGACGTCATCGCCGCCGCACGGCCGCACAGCACCGTCGGGTTCGAGGCGCACCTGATGGTGGTGAACCCCGACGCGCTGCTCGCCCGGTACGTCGACGCCGGTTGTGAGCTGGTCATCGTGCACGCCGAGACGTGCACCCACCTGCACCGGACCCTGGCCCGCATCCGCGAGCTCGGCGCGCGCAGCGGCGTGGCCCTCAACCCGCACACCCCGGTCCAGGTCGTCGAGCACGTCCTGACGGAGACCGACCTGGTGCTGGCCATGACGGTCAACCCGGGCTTCGGCGGCCAGGCCTACCTCCCGTCCGTCGAGCCGAAGGTCGCCCACCTCCGCCGGCTGATCGACGAGTCCGGGCTGGCCATCGAGCTCGAGGTGGACGGCGGCATCACCGACCGCACCATCGGCGGCGCCGCCGCTGCGGGCGCCGACGTCTTCATCTCCGGCTCCTGGATGTACGCCCAGCCGGGCGGCAAGGCGGCGGCCGTGGACCAGCTGCGCACCGCCGCGAGCATCGGGCAGGCAGCCTGATGACCGGCACCCTGCGCGCTGCCGCGGCGCCGCCCGTCCCGGTCGACCAGACCGCCGTCGACACTCTGCGCTTCCTCGCTGCCGACATGGTGCAGGCTGCCGAGTCCGGCCATCCGGGGATGCGATGGGCTCGGCACCGATGGCCTGGGCGCTATGGAGCCGGCACCTGCGCCACGACCCGGCCGCGCCGGCCTGGGCCGACCACGACCGCTTCGTCCTGTCCGCCGGGCACGGCTCGGCGCTGCTCTACGGACTGCTGCACGTCTTCGGCTACGACCTGCCCGAGGCAGAGCTGTGCCGGTTCCGTCAACTCGGCTCTCGGACGCCGGGCCACCCCGAGGTCGGCCACACGGTCGGCGTCGAGTGCACCGCCGGACCGCTGGGGCAGAGGTTCGCCATGGCCGTCGGGATGGCTCTGGCCGAGCGCATGTCCCACGCCCGCTACCCCGAGCTCACCGACCACTTCACCTACGTCATCGTCGGCGACGGCTGCCTCATGGAGGGCGTGAGCCACGAGGCGGCCTCCTTCGCCGGGCATCTGGGGTTGGGCCGTCTCGTGGCGCTCTGGGACGACAACGACATCACGATCGACGGCGGGCTCGACCGGTCGTGCAGCGACGACCAGCTGGCCCGCTTCGCGGCCTACGGCTGGCACACGCAGGCTGTCCTCGACGGTAACGACGTCGAGGCGGTCGACGAGGCGATCCGCCGCGCCAAGGCCGACCACGGGCCGAGCTTCATCGGCGTCCGGACCGTGATCGGCAGCTGCGGTCCGGGCGAGCAGGTCATGGCGCACCACGGGTTGACAGCGGCGGCGGTGCTCAGGCGCCTCCACGAGCACCTGCGCGACAGGGAGTGACGTGACCACTCTCGGAGCCGTCGTGTTCGACGTCGACGGCACGCTCGTCGACAGCGAGCGCGACGGCCATCGCGTGGCCTTTAACCTGGCGTTCGAGGAGGCGGGGCTGCCCGACCGCTGGGACGTCGGGACCTACGGCGCGCTGCTGCGCGTCACGGGTGGCGGCAGGCGACTGACGCACTGGTTCGAGGGTCGGGGCAGGACGCTGGAGCAGGCGCGGGAGCTCGCCATCCCCCTGCACCGGCGCAAGACCGAGATCATGCGTGGCCTGGTCGAAAGCGGCCGCATCTGCGCGCGGCCCGGTGTCCACCGACTCCTCGACGAGCTCGACGAGGCCGGCGTCGCGATGCACGTGGCGACCACGGGCACCCGCGTCTGGGTCGAGCCGCTGCTCGACCGGGTCTTCGGTCCGCGCTTCCGGACGGTGGTGACGGGGACAGAGGTGACGGATCTCAAGCCCAGCCCGGCGGTGTACCTGCGGGTGCTGGAGCTCAGCGGCTGCGCGGCTGAGCGCACCGTGGCCGTCGAGGACTCGGCCAACGGGGTACGCGCAGCGGTCGGCGCGGGGCTGCGCTGCGTCGCGGCGTACAACGACTACACCCGGGCCGACGACCTGGCCGGCGCGACGCTGGTCACCGGCGGCATGGACACCCCCGAGCTCGTCGCCTGGTTCCGGGACCGGTTGCCCGGGCGCCGCCCCTGACCGGTGCGCCGGCGAACGCCGATCGCCGGTGCTCAGCGGGTCTTGCTGCGCCGCTCCAGGAGGCGCCAGAGCATGGGTGTGAAGATCAGCTGCATCGCCAGGTCCATCGTCCCGCCCGGGCACACGATCGTGTTCGCCCGGGACATGAACGAACCCGGAAGCATCGACAGCAGATAGGGGAAGTCGATCCCGCGCGGGTTCTGGAACCGGATGACCAACATCGACTCAGCCAGGGTCGGGATCGTCCGTGCGATGAACGGGTTGGACGTGTCGACCATCGGCACCCGCTGGAAGTTCACGTGCGTACGGGAGAACTGCGGGCACATGTAGTGCACGTAGTCGTGCATGCGCCGCAGAATGGTCTCGGTGACCGCCTCCGTGGAGTAGCCGCGCTTGCCCATGTCGCGGTGCAGCTTCTGGGTCCACTCGAGGTTGATCACGGGCACGACGCCGATCAGCAGGTCGGCGTGCTGCGCGATGTCCACCTTGTCGGTCGCCACGGCTCCGTGCAGGCCCTCGTAGAAGAGCAGGTCGGTGCCGGCGGGCACGTCCGCCCAGGGCGTGAAGGTGCCTGGCTCCTGGCCGTACGGCGCTGCCTCCTCGGAGTCGTGCAGGTACTTCCGGATGCGTCCGGTGCCGGTCTCGCCGTACGACCGGAACAGCGACTCGAGCTCCTCGAACAGGTTCGACTCGGGGCCGAAGTGGCTGAAGGTGTGGTCACCTTCCGCAGCGGCCTGGGCCATCTGCGTCGCCATGGCCGTGCGGTCGTACTGGTGGAAGCTGTCACCCTCGACGTATGCGGCGTTGACGCTCTCCCGCCGGAAGATCTGCTCGAAGGTGCGCATCACGGAGGTGGTGCCCGCGCCGGAGGATCCGGTGACGGCGACGACGGGGTGCTGGGCAGTCATGGGTTCCTCCTAGGGGGCGGTGCGGAACAGGCCGCGGGGGCCGTAGAAAGGAGCGTCAACAACGGCCTCGTCGGCCTGGTCGGCCGCCTCGCTGTGATATCGCTCGATCCGTTCGACCTCCTCGCGGGAGCCGAAGATCAAGCCGATCCGCTGGTGGAGGCCGTCCGGAGCCACCTCGAGCACCCGCTCCCGGCCGGTGGAGGCCAAGCCCCCTGCCTGCTCGATGATGAAGGCGATCGGGTTGGCCTCGTAGAGCAACCGGAGCCGGCCGGCCTTGGCGGCGTCCTTGGTGTCCCGTGGGTAGAGGAAGACGCCACCGCGGGTGAGGATCCGATGGGTCTCAGCGACCAGTGAGGCCACCCAGCGCATGTTGAAGTCCTTCTCCCGCGGGCCGTTCACGCCCTGGAGGCACTCGTCGATGTAACGCAGGACTGGCGGCTCCCAGAAGCGCCGGTTGGACGTGTTCACGGCGTACTCGGCAGTCGCCGCGGGAAGCTGCACCGCGGGGCCGGTGAGCATGAACTCGCCCAGGTCGGGGTCCAGAGTGAACACGTGCACGCCGGTGCCGACGGTCAGCACCAGCATGGTCGACGGCCCGTAGATCGCGTAGCCCGCGGCGACCTGCTCTCTCCCCGGCTGGAGGAAGTCCTCCGGGGTGGCGGGCTCGCCGGGCGTCGGCGCTCGCAGGACGGAGAAGATGCTGCCGACGGCGACGTTGACGTCGATGTTGGACGACCCGTCCAGGGGGTCGAAAGTCAGCAGGTACTTGCCGCACGGGTACTGCTCCGGGATCGGGTAGTGCTCCTCCAGCTCCTCCGAAACCATGCCCGCGAGTTGTCCGCCCCACTCGGTGGCGCGCAGGAAGATGTCGTTGGCGACGACGTCGAGTTTCTGCTGCTGCTCGCCCTGCACGTTGACGGCGCCGGCCCTTCCCAGCATGCCGGTGAGCGCGCCCGAGGCGGTCCGGCGGGAAATCGCCTTGCAGGCGAGCGCCACGTCAAGGATGAGCGCGTTGAGGTCACCGCAGGAGCCGGGGTAGCGGCGGCGCTCCTCGATCAGGAACTGCGTCAGGGTCGAGCGGCCGGTCAGCACGGGGTCGCCTCCTCTCAGGCCAGAGGCGGAGCACACCAGGCGCCGGGCAGGGGGGCATCCACCCGGAGGGTGGCGCGGGGGGTGACCTCGTCGGCCTCCGCGCAGTCACCCCGCGACCCCCCTGTCGGGGGGAGGCCAGGCACATCCGACCCTGACAGGCTGTCTGACCTCAGGAGGGGGGCACCATCGACAGCAGCGCGCTCGTCGCGAGCTACCAGGGTCTGGTCTGCGACCTGGACGGCGTCGTCTACCGCGGGCCGGCTGCCGTGCCCGGTGCCGTCGAGACGATCAACCAGGTGAGCGCGGACGGCGTCGGTGTCGTCTTCGCGACGAACAACGCGTCCCGCACACCGGAGGAGGTGGCCCGACACCTGTCCGAGCTCGGCATCCGCGCGGGGCACTGGTCCGTGGCGACCAGCTCGCAGGCGGCGGCTGCGCACCTGGCCGGGGTGCTCCGGCTCGGCAGCCGGGTCCTCGCCGTCGGCGGCCCGGGTGTCGGCGCGGCGCTGGCCGAGGCCGGCCTGATCCCCGTCACCGTCGAGGACCTGGCCGCTCCTGGCGTCACCGGCGTCGAGGCGGTGGTCCAGGGCCTCGGCGCCATGGTGACCTGGACCGAGCTGGCCGAGGTCGGCTACCTCGTCGAGACGGGTCTGCCGTGGGTGGCGACGAACCTCGACATGACGCTGCCGACCGCCCGCGGCCTGGCGCCCGGCAACGGCGCGCTCGTCGAGCTCGTGCGGCGGGCGACCGGGGCCGTCCCGCACGTGGTCGGCAAGCCCGGCGCGGCGCTGTACGACCTGGCGCGCGCACGGCTGGGCGCAGCCCCCTCGGGCGTGCTCGCCTGCGGTGACCGGCTCGACACCGATATCGCCGGTGCGATCGCTGCCGGTCTGGACTCCCTGCTGGTGCTGTCCGGGGTCTGCTCGCTGCAGGACGCGGCGTTCGTGCCGAAGGGCTGTCGGCCCACATACGTGGCGGCGGACGTGACCGGACTGCTCCGCCCCGCGCTCCGGCTCGGCGACGCACCCGTCGACCTGGTCGAGGTGTGCCCGGACGGCTCGTTGCACGTGCGGCCGGAGGCAGCTGCGGACCGGACCCACCTGCTGGCCGCTGTCGTGGATGCTGCCTGGCACGCCCTCGACAACGGCCGCGAGATCTCCGCCGATCCGCGCAGCTGGCGCGACATCGAGCGGGCGGTCGGGCTCCAGCAGGGGTAACGGGCTGCGACGGGCCGCCTGTCCGGCAACGCGGCGCGACAACGAGTTGGCGCTCGAGGCCCTTGCGGTGCAGGGGCACTTCGACGAGGACATCAACACTTTTCAGCAGGATTCTCCCGCAGCGGCACTGCGGGACCAGCCAGGCACTGCTCGCGGCGAACGACCCTGAAGGAAGGTGGCCGCCCGTCGCCTTCACCGTGTCGTCGATGCCGACGAAAGCCAGCACGTCCGCCCCGGCCAGCAACGGTGCGTGCTGGGCGGGCCGGAACAGGAACCGGGCGGCGACCGCGTCGAGCTGCCGGACATGGCCGAAGGTGAACGTGCGCAGAAACGTCCCGAAGGTGAATGGTGCCCGGATGCCGTCGAGCAATCGGCTCATCCCGCCGTGCCGCAGCAGACCGGCGCCAACAGGCAGGATTCACCCTCCCTGCTCACCATGGCATTCGTGCGGCACGACCCGCGGTCCCAGCAAAGTCGCGTAGTGGATCCAGGTCGAGCGGGCCCGGTCAGACCGGCCGTCACAGCGGACGAGCAGGCCAGCGTCCCGACGGCCAGCACGCCGATCCGGGTGCGCGGACGTCGAACGAGCACAGCAACTCCCTCGCTGCACGGACAGGTGCGCACCGGCACTTCGTCGGCGCACATGCCGAGGACCACACTCACCCTGCGGATCTACCGCCCGCGTGACCGGGCTCGGTCGCAGACGACGGTCGTCGTCGGTGGGCCCGGGTTCGTCGGCGCGAGGAGCCCCCTTGCGTACTTGCGTATGACTTGCACTGGAATCAAACGTGTCGGGGGCATTGCGCTGGTGCGTCACGAAGCGTAGAAAGCCCATGCAAGCGGTGGGGACCGAGCCGCCGCGGCTCAGCGCACCCGTTCCAGGAGGTCTGCATGCGTGCTGTCCTGCTCCGCCAAACGCCCTGCCGCACCGCCGTCGGCGCCTCCGTGCTCGGGCTCGTGCTCGCGGGTCTGCTTGCGCCGGCAGCGTCGGCGAACCCGGACGGCACGCTGCGCGTCAGCGCGCCGTCGGCGACCGCGGGGTACGTCGGCACCTGGGCGGCTAGCCCGCAGCCGCCGACCCCGCCGAACCTGGCGGCGCCGACCGACTTCTCCGCCCGCGGGTTCAGCGACCAGACCGTCCGCCAGGTGGTGCACACCAGCAGCGGCGGGACCTCGCTGCTGCTGCGGTTCAGCAACGCGTTCGGCACCAGGCCGGTGGGGCTCAGCCAGGTCAGCGTCGGCCTACCGGCCGGCGGCGGCCGGGCGGTCCCGGGCTCGCTGCGCCGGGTGACCTTCAGCGGCAGCCCCAGCGCGACGATCCCACGCGGCGCTGAGCTCTACAGCGACCCGGTTCCGGTGGCCGTCGGCGCGGAGAGCGACGTGATCATCAGCACCTACCTTCGCGGTGCGACCGGACCGGCGACCCACCACTCCCTCGGTGAGCAGACCAACTACGTCGGCGCCGGCAACCAGGTCTGGCAGACCGACTGGTCGGGCGGGTCGACGACCAACTCCTGGTACTTCCTCGACGGCGTCGACGTGGCAGGCACCACGAGAGCGAGCGTCGTGGCCCTCGGTGACTCCATCACCGACGGCTACGCCTCGACGGCGAATGCCAACAACCGCTGGCCCAACTACCTGTCGCAGCGGCTGCAGGCCCAGCCGGGCAACGCGCTGGCCGTCGTCGACGAGGGCATCAGCGGCAACCGGGTCCTGAACAACTCGCCGTGCTTCGGCACCAACCTGCTGTCCCGGCTCGACCGGGACGTGCTGACCCAGGACGGCGCCAAGACCGTCATCCTGCTCGAGGGCATCAACGACATCGGGTTCAGCCAGACGCCGAACACCGGCTGCACCGCCCCGAACACGTCGGTCTCGGCGGAGCAGATCATCGCCGGCTACCAGCAGGTGATCCGCCGGGCGCACCTGAACGGGCTCAAGGTGCTGGGCGGCACCCTCACGCCCTTCAAGGGCGCCGCCTACTGGTCGCCAGCCGCAGAGGTCAAGCGCGAGACGGTCAACACATTCATCCGTACGAGCGGCGCGTACGACGGCGTCGTCGACTTCGCCGCCGCGATCGCCGACCCCGGGCAGCCCAGGCAGATGGCACCGCAGTACGACAGCGGCGACCACCTTCACCCCAACGACGCGGGCTACGCCCGGATGGGCGCCGCAGTCGACCTGTCGCTGCTCCAGCGCTAGCAACAGGAGCGATCTCTCCGACCGTCCCGTCGCCTTTGCACACGACCGGTGGCTGATCCGCCTTTCTCCTGCCGTGACGGTCACGTCACGCCTGACAGCACTGGAGCTGCTCGTGGTTCGCCTCCGCCATCTCGGCGCCACCCTGGCCGTCTCGCTCGCCGTCCTGGTCCCGGCCGTCGCCACCTCGGCCTCGACGCCGGCGGCGTCTCCCGCGGCGGGGCCCGCTGCAGTGTGGGAGGCGAGCCTGGAAGGGGTGCACGGCACCTCCCCTGACGTCACCGTGCGGGAGATCGCCCGGGTGTCGGTCGACTCCTCCAGGATCCGGGTCCGGCTCGGCAACCCGTTCGGCGCCACGCCGCTGGCTGTCCGGGACGCCTGGATCGGCAGGCCGATCGCGCCCGGACTGGCACAGCTCGTACCGGGCAGCAACCTGGCGCTCACGTTCGGTGGCGCCCGGCAGCTGACGCTGCAGCCTGGGGAGTCCCGGCTGAGCGACGCTGTCGCCATGACGGTCCCCGCGCAGCAGGACGTCGCGGTGAGCCTGTACGCCCCGAACAGCCCGGTGAACGACCACACGTTCCCGCCGTTCCAGTTCGACCCGCCCGCCTCGTACATCAACACCGGCGGGGACACCGCGGCGGACACCTCCAACGCCAGCTTTCCGACCACACCAGTGATCAGCGGTGACACTCCCAGCACGGCCAGCGGCTACCACCCCGGCCAGACCTGGTGGATGGACCTGGTGGTCGCCGACCGGCCGGCTGCGCGAGGGACGCTGGTCACGCTCGGCGACTCGATCACCGACGGGTACCACGCCGACGGGCCACCAGGGCAGCGGTGGACGGACCTGCTGGCCTACCGGCTGGACGCCGTGGCGGCGCAAGACCGGCTCGCCGTAGCCAACGCCGGCATCTCCGGCAACACCGTCAGCAACCAACCGAACCCGTACGACCCGACCGGTCAGTGCTGCGGCCCACCTGCCCTCAAGCGCCTACAGCGCGACGTCTTGTCCGTCCCCGGCGTCAGCGCCGTCTTCCTGCTCGAGGGCACGAACGACATCGGCGGTGGCACCAACGCCGCATCTGCGTCCGCCTCGCAGGTCATCGACGCCATGACCCGGATCGTCAGCCGGGCGCACGAGAAGCACCTGCCGGTCATCGGCGCCACGATCCTGCCGATGTGCGAGTCGGCGGGCAGCTCGCAGGAGCAGACCCGGTTGGCGGTCAACCAGTGGCTGCGCAGCCGTGGCACGTTCGACGCCGTCGTGGACCTCGACGCGGTCCTGCGCAACCCGAGCAACCCCACCGAGATGATCCCGGACCTGCGGCACGACTGCTACCACCCGAACGCAGCGGGCGACACCCTCCTGGCCCAAGCGATCCCGCTTTGGCTGTTCGGCGTGCCGGTTGCCGGTCACACCGGCGGCATCCAACCGGGCACGCACCCCGTCGTCACCGGCTGAGAGGTACCTGCGCGAGGTGCCCGCGCCGTGCGTCCGCCCGGCCGCGTCGGGAGTCGCTGGCTGACGGCCGGGCTGAGGCCAACGGCGTCGCAGCGGTGAAGGGCCGTCGGCTGAGCAGTACCGGGCGGCGAACGGCTGACGCAGCTGCTGCACGCCAGGGGAGGACTCCCGGCCGCCTACGCGACATGACATCACTTGCGTTTCTCAGCTCGGATGCACCGCCGTGCAGCCAGTCGCGACTTGAGCTGTTGCGGTTCTTGATCGGCTGGCAGGCCGTGTCCGGCTGTGGTCGTACGGGAACTGCCGGTCTGACAGCGAGCTGGCGGCGCCGGCCCGAAGGACCGTGGTGTCATCGAGGCTGTCACCACCGGCCGGCATCGACCACGGTTTGCTCGTACTCGGCAGGTGCCCCTCCACCCGGCGGACTCTCACCGCTCGACAGGGGGATCGCCGCAGGCGGAGGGCTCTTGCGCTGCCGGCAGGCCGTCAAAATCGCAGTTCGTGGACCCGGGCCTAGCCTGCACCACATGGACCGAGTCACCCTCGCCCGCACCGTCGACCACACGCTGCTCAAGCCCGAAGCGACGGACGTGCAGGTCGCGGGGCTGGTCGAGGAGGCCGTCGAGCTCGGCGCCTTCTCGGTGTGTGTGTCGCCGGCGCGGCTACCGCTGCGGGTGCCGGCCGGGCTGGTCGTGTGTGCCGTCGTCGGGTTCCCCTCCGGGGCGCACGCGCCCGAGGTCAAGGCTGCCGAGGCCGCGCTCGCGATCGAGCGGGGCGCCGTCGAGATCGACATGGTCATCGACCTGGGGAGTGCCGTCGGCGGGGACTGGGCGGGCGTGGAGGCTGACATCGCTGCCGTGCGCGCTGCCTGTGCTCGAGCGGGCCGCACTGCTGGGGACACGGCCGGCGTCGCGGGAGGTGACCTGGCGGGGGGCGCAGCCCTCCTCAAGGTCATCATCGAGAGTGCGGCGCTGACGTCCGAGCAGGTCGTGCAGGCCTGCGGGGCCGCCGAACGCGGGGGGGCGCAGTACGTCAAGACCTCGACCGGCTTCCACCCCGCCGGTGGCGCGTCGGTCGAGGCGGTGCGGACGATGCGCGAGACCGTCGGAGACCGGCTCGGGGTCAAGGCCAGCGGCGGCATCCGTGACACGGCCGCGGCACTGGCGATGCTGGCGGCGGGCGCGAGCCGACTCGGCCTGTCCGGCACCCGGGCGGTGCTCGACGGGCTGGCCTGAGTCGAGGGGCTGTGGTGCTGCTCGGGGCGGGCGGCGGACAGGCGTACTGCTGTGGCTGCTCGTCAGACGGCAGCCAGGGCGGCGTAGCCGGGCTTGATGACCTCGTCGATCAGGCGTAGCCGCTCGTCGAAGGGCAGGAAGGCGCTCTTCATCGCGTTGATCGTCAACCAGCGCAGGTCGTCCCAGCCGTAGCCGAAGGCATCGACGAGCGCGGACAGCTCCGAGCTGACCGTGACCCCGCTCATCAGCCGGTTGTCGGTGTTGACCGTGACCCGGAACTGCAGGCGCCGCAGCAGGCCGATTGGATGCTCGGCGACCGACGGCGCGGCGCCGGTCTGCACGTTGCTGGTCGGGCACAGCTCGAGCGGGATCCGGCAGTCGCGGACGTACTGCGCCAGCGCCCCGAGGGTCGCGTGGCCGTCGGTGTCGACCGCGATGTCGTCAACGATGCGTACGCCGTGCCCGAGCCGGTCGGCGTGGCACTCCTGCAGCGCCTCCCAGATGCTCGGCAGCCCGAAGCCCTCGCCGGCGTGGATGGTGAAGTGCCCGTTCGCCCGCTGCATGTGCTGGAACGCCGCAAGGTGCCGCGAGGGCGGGAAGCCCGCCTCGGCGCCGGCGATGTCGAACCCGACCACCCCGCGGTGCCGGTAGCGCACCGCGAGCTCGGCGATCTCCAACGACCGGGCGGCGTGCCGCATCGCCGTCAGCAGGCTGACGACCCGGATCGGCCGGCCCGCGCAGCCCTGCAGGTAGCCCTCCTGCACCGCCTCGACCACCTCGGGCAGCGTGAGGTCGCCCTCCAGGTGCAGCTCGGGAGCGAAGCGCACCTCGGCGTAGACGACGCCGTCTGCCGCGAGGTCCTCGGCGCACTCGCGAGCGACGCGTACCAGCGCCTCACGGGTCTGCATCACCCCGACGGTGTGCCGGAACGTCTCCAGGTACGCCGGCAGCGAGCCGGAGTCGGCGCTTTCCCGGAACCACCGGCCGAGCGCCTCGGCATCGTTCGTGGGCAGGCCGTGGCCGGCGTCGGCCGCCAGCTCGACGACGCTGGCTGCGCGCAGCCCACCGTCGAGGTGGTCGTGCAACAACACCTTCGGGGCGAGCCGCACCTGCTCCGGGGTGGGTCGTCGCACCTCAGAACCCCCGCGCCGGCAGCTCGGCCGGGCGCTGCAGCCAGTTGTCGGCCGGGTAGCGCGCCGCCGCCTCGACCACGTGCAGGGAGTACGCGTTGCGCGAGTGCGGACTGGTGTTGGGGCTGCTGCGGTGCGGCAGCAGCCCGTGCAGCACGACGACCGTGCCGGCCCGCGCCTCGAGTGGCACCCATCCCTCGGAGGTAACCCGAACAGGGTCGCCCGCCAGGTCCTCGAACTCGGTGCCGTCGGCGTCGCCGCCGAGCCGCCGGAAGCGCTGCGCCAGCGGGACGGTGCGGTGGCCGCCGGGCAGCGCCCACAGGCAGCCGTTGTCGACGGTGGCGTCCTCGAGTGCCAGCCACAGCCCGGTGACGGTGACCGGATCGGTCCACAGGAAGGTCGCGTCCTGGTGGTTGCCGACCTCACCCCCCGACAGCGCGGCCTTGCACAGGTACATCGACTGCAGCAGCAGCGGATCGGCCAGCCCCACGTCCGCGAGCACCTCGGCGAGTACCGGGCGGTGCGACAGCTCGGCGAACAACGGGTCCAGGTCGTGCAGCGCGTGGCCGATCTTGGCCAGCGTGACGCCGTCGGGCTCGGTGAAACAGGTGATGCGCGGGCCGCTGGCGAGGAACCGCTCGTCCGACACCCGGTCCTGCTCGGTCGTGGTGAACACCGACCTCTCGGCGGGCGCCTGCGCCGCGATCTGCGCCGCGCGTACGACGAGAGCCGCGCAGTCCGGCGTGGGCACCAGGTCCGGCAGGACCAGGAAGCCGTCGCGGTCGTACGCCGCGCGCTGCTCGGTGGTGAGCACCTCAGCCCGCCGGGGGTACGCGGATCAAGACCTGCTGTGTCATGTCAGTCCACCTTCTCCAGGACCAGCGGCGTGCTCGCCACCGGTACGTCTGCGATCTCGAACGCCTGCCCCAGCGCGGCCCGGCCGGCCCGAAGGCGTTCGGCCGTCGAAGCGTGCAGCGTCGCGAGCGGCTGGCCCGCCGACACCCGGTCACCCAGGCCCGCGCTGAGCACGACCCCTGCGCCCGGGTCGACGCCGTCCTGCCTCCGGGTACGGCCGGCACCCAGATGCCAGGCCGCGGTGCCGACCGCGAACGCGTCGACATCTACCAGGAACCCGTCGCGCCGCGCCTCGAGGACAGCCGTGTGCGGAGCCTGCGGCAGTGCGGCACGGGCATCGCCGCCCTGAGCCGACACCATCGATTCCCAGACGGCGAGTGCCCGGCCGTCGCGCAGCGCGGCGGCCGGGTCCTGCGGCGCGCCGCCGAGGGCGAGCATCTCGGTGGCGACCGCCAGGCACACCTCGACGAGGTCGGCCGGCCCGCCACCGCGCAGGACGTCCACGGCCTCGGCGACCTCGAGCGCGTTGCCGACCGCGCGGCCCAGCGGCACCTGCATCGAGGTGAGCAGGCAGACCGTACGTACCCCGGCGTCGGCGCCGAGCCGGACCATCGTGCGGGCCAGCTCGCGCGCCGGGCCGAGCTCCTTCATGAACGCCCCGCGTCCGACCTTGACGTCCAGCAGCACCGCGCCGGCGCCCCCGGCAATCTTCTTGCTCATGATGCTGCTGGCGATCAGCGGGATCGACTCGACCGTCGCGGTGACGTCGCGCAGTGCGTACAGCTGCTTGTCGACGGGCGCCAGCGACGCGCCGGCCGAGGCAATGACCGCACCGACGTCGCGGAGCTGCGCAAGGAACTCCGGCGTGCTCAGGTCGCCGCGCCAGCCCGGGATGCTCTCGAGCTTGTCCAGGGTGCCGCCGGTGTGCCCCAGGCCCCGTCCGGACAGCTTGGGTACCGCGACGCCGAGCGCAGCGACCAGCGGCGCGACGACCAGGCTGACCTTGTCGCCGACGCCCCCCGAGGAGTGCTTGTCAACGACCGGCCGGCCGGCGCCCGACAGGTCCATCCGCTCGCCGCTGTCGACCATCGCGGTGGTCCAGGCCGAGAGCTCGCGGGGCGTCAGCCCGCGCCACACCACGGCCATCAGCAGCGCGCTCATCTGCTCCGGCGCCACCTCGCCGCGGACGTACGCCGCCAGCACCCAGGCGATGTCGGCTCCGGTCAGCTCGCCGCCGTCGCGCTTGGCCGCGATCACCTCGACCGCGGTGGTCATGGGAGATCCCGTCCCACCAGGTCGCCGGCGCCGAACGCGTCAGGCAGGACCTCGGTCATGGGCAGCACCCCGCGTGGGGTGTCGACCAGCAGCTCCGCCCCGCCGTGCTCCCACAGCAGCTGCCGGCAGCGACCGCACGGCATCAGCAGGTCGCCTGCGCCGGACCGGCAGGCCAGCGCCACCAGCCGACCGCCCCCGGACGCGTGCAGCGCCGAGACGAGCCCGCACTCGGCGCACAGCGTCAGGCCGTACGAGGCGTTCTCGACGTTGCAGGCGCTCAGCAGCCGGCCGTTGTCGACGATCGCGGCGGCGCCGACCTGCAGCCGGCTGTACGGCGCGTACGCCGAACCTGCGGCAACCACCGCAGCTGACCGCAGCTCATCCCAGTCGGGCCGGACGCTCATGTCTGCTGCCCGCGGCGGTACGGCAGGCCGTCGGCGGCGGGCGGCCGCAGCCGCTGGGAGGCGACGGCCAGCACCAGCAGCGTGACCAGGTGCGGGGTGAAGCCGACCAGCTGGTTGGGCACGGTGTCGACGACGAGGTACCACAGGAAGAACGCGGCGCCGAGCAGCAGGCCGGCGAGCGCGGCGGGTAGCCGCCGGCGTACCGCCTGGCGCACCGCGACCACGACGAGCAGCAGCGCCACGAGCAGTAGCAGCGCCCGGACCGCGCTGCCGGCGCGCAGCTGCAGCGCGTCGGCGTAGCCGAACAGGCTCGCGCCGGCCGCCAGCCCGCCGGGGCGCCAGTTGCCGAAGATGACGGCGGCCAGGCCGATGAAGCCACGGCCGGCGGTCTGCCCCTCGCGGTAGATCGAGCCGATCACCAGGGACGCCCCGCCCAGGCCCGCGAGCGCTCCGCTGGTGGTGACAGCGATGTACTTCAGCCGGTAAACCGGGACACCGAGTGACTCCGCGGCGATCGGGTTCTCGCCCACCGAGCGCAGCCGCAGCCCGAAGGCGGTGCGCCACAGGACGGCGACGCTGAGCGGCACGAGCAGGACGGCCAGCAGGGTCAGCAGCGAGACGCCCGCGGTCAGCCCGCGCAGCACGCCGGCCAGGTCGCCCAGGACGGGGAGGTGGGTGCGCTCGAGATGGCCCAGCAGGTCTGGGCCGGCGGACAGCACCGGCAGGCTGACCGACGGCACCGGCCGCACGATCGCCGACTGCGTCGGACCGGCGCCGGGGATCGAGCCGTCGCCGTACGCGACCGACGACAGGTACTGCGCGACGCCGGCGCCGAGCAGGTTGATCGCGACCCCGGACACGACGTGGTCGACGCCGAACGTCACGGTCGCGACGGCGTGCAGCAGCCCGCCCGCCGCGCCGGCGAGCACCGCGGCGGCGATGCCGGCCCACGGCCCGTACTGGTAACCGGCGTACGCGCCGAACCAGGTGCCCAGGATCAGCATCCCCTCGAGCCCGATGTTGACGATGCCGGCGCGCTCGGCCCACAGGCCACCGAGCCCGGCCAGCCCGATCGGCACGGCGAGTCGCAGCGCCGCGCCCACGGTGCCGCTGGAGGTGATGTCGTCGGCGCCCGACACGACCCGCACGATCGACAGCAGCACGAGCAGGCCCACGAAGCCGAGCAGCAGTCCGCGCGGCCCGGCGGGCAGGGATCCGCGCCGGCGTCCCGCGTTGCTGGCAGGGGCTTCCAGCGCGGTCACGTGGGTGTCCGCTCGACCGCGAGCCGGACGGCCCGCTCGGCCTGGGCGACGCCGAGCCGTCGCACGGTCTCGTACGCCACGACCACCGACAGCACGATCGACCCCTGCATGATCACGTAGATCTGCCGTGGCACGTTGATGAACTGCAGGGACGACGAGGAACGCTCCAGGAAAGCGAACAGCAGGGCCGCGAACGCGATGCCGACGGGGGAGTTGCGGCCCAGCAGCGCCACCCCGATGCCGGTCAGCCCGAGGCCGGCGGTGAAGTCCAGCCCGTACGCGTGCGCCGAGCCCCCGAGCAGCTGCGGCATGCCGACCAGCCCGGCGATCCCGCCGGAGACGAGCATCGTCAGCAACACCGTGCGCTTGGCGTCCACGCCGCTCGCGACCGCCGCCGCCGGGTTGAGCCCGGTCGCCTTCAGCTCGAAGCCGAACCGGCTGTGGCTGATCAGCACCCAGTACCCGATGCCCACCAGCACCGCGACCACCACGAACCCGCCCAGGCTGGTGCCCTGTGGCACCTGGATGCCGACTGCCCTCAGCAGCGGGTCCATCGTCGGGAACTGCGCGCTCCTGGGCAGCGGCGGGGTCGCACTGTTGTTGCTGCCGACCACCTTTTCCTGCAGGTGCTCGGCGAGCAGGTACGCGGCGAGCCCGGCGGCGATGACGTTGAGCATGATCGTGGAGATCACCTCGCTGACGCCGCGGGTCACCTTGAGGACGCCGGCGACCCCGGCCCACGTTGCGCCCACCGTGACGGCAACGACCAGTACCAGGGCGACGTGCAGCACCGGCGGGAGGTCGACGGCTGCCCCCGCTGCCGCCGCCAACAGGGCCGCGAGCTGGTACTGGCCCTCGACGCCGATGTTGAACAGCGCCGTCCGGAAGCCGATGGCGACCGCGACCCCGGCCAGGTAGAGCGGCACCGCGTTGTTGACGGTGATCAGCAGGGAACGGGTCTGGGTGCCCGAGTCCAGCATGGTCCGGTAGACCTGCAGCGGGTCGTTGCCGCTGGCCGCGAGCACCGCGGAGCTGACCAGCAGCGCGACCACGCCGGCGGCGACGGGGGCCGCGACGGCGAGCGCGAGGCGGCGGCCGACCTGGCGGGGCGGCCGCGGGGACGGCTCCGCGGTCGGTGCGGCGGGCGCATGCAGGGCGGTGCTCACGCGGCGGTGGTCATGCGGCGGCGCCGGTCCCTCATGCGGCGGCGCCCGTCATCGCCTCGCCGAGCAGCTCGGGGGTGGCGTGCGCGGGGTCCAGCCGGGCCACCAGACGGCCGCGCAGCATCACCAGCAGCACGTCGGACAGGCCGATCAGCTCTTCGAGGTCGGCCGACACCAGCAGGACGGCGAGGCCCGTGGCGCGAACCGTCCGCAGGTGGTCCCAGACGGCGGCCTGCGCCCCGACGTCCACGCCGCGGGTCGGGTGGCTGGCGACGAGCAGCGTCGGGTCGCCGCTCATCTCGCGGCCCACCACGAGCTTCTGCTGGTTGCCGCCCGACAGCGCGAACGCCGGCACCAGCACGCCCGGGGTCTGCACGCCGTACTCCCGCACGATCCGCTCGGTGTCGGTACGCGAGGCGCGCCGGTCGATCCAGGGGCCGCGCCGGGCGGGCCGCTGGCCCTGGTGACCGAGGACCCGGTTCTCCCACAGCGACGCCGACAGCAGCAGGCCCTGGCGGTGCCGGTCCTCCGGGATGTAGCCGATGCCGGCGTCCCGCCGGCGGCGGGTCGACCAGCCGGTGATGTCGCGCTCGCCGAGCCGGACGGTGCCGCTCGCGGCCCGCAGGCCGAGCAGTGCCTCGACCAGCTCGACCTGGCCATTGCCCTCCACGCCGGCGATGCCGACGACCTCCCCGCGGTGCACCTGCAGGCTCACGTCGTCGACCACCGGGCGTCCCTCGGGACTGCGTACGGTCAGATGCTCGACCGCCAGCTCGACCACCGTGGTGACGGTGGAGTCACGGGTCTCGGGGCTCGGCAGGTCGCGGCCGACCATCAGCCGCGCCAGCTGCCTGGCCGTGGTGCCCGCCGCCGGGACCGTGCCAACGGTGGTCCCCGCCCGCAGCACGGTGACCGTGTCGGCGACCCGCAGCACCTCGTCAAGCTTGTGGCTGATGAAGACGACCGCTACCCCTTGGGCGCGCAGGCCGGCGAGCGAGGCGAACAGCGCATCGACCTCCCGCGGCACCAGCACCGAGGTGGGCTCGTCGAGCACGATCACCCGGGCGCCCCGGTAGAGCACCTTGAGGATCTCGACGCGTTGCCGGTCACCGACCCCGAGGTGCTCGACGAGCGCGTCCGGGTCGACGCCCAGGCCGTACTGCCCGGACAGCTCGCGGATGCGGGCGCGGGCGGCCGGCCGGTCCAGGCGCCCGCGCCGGGTCGGCTCGGCGCCGAGGACGACGTTCTCCAGAACCGTCAGGTTGTCGGCGAGCATGAAGTGCTGGTGCACCATGCCGATACCCGCTGCGATGGCGTCCGCGGGGCCGGCGAAACGCACCGGGGCGCCGTCGACGCTGATCGTCCCCTCGTCGGGGCGCTGCATCCCGTACATGATCTTCATCAGGGTGGACTTGCCGGCGCCGTTCTCCCCGACGACCGCGTGCAGTTCGCCCGCGACCACCCGCAGCGACACGTCACGATTGGCGACCACGCCGGGGAAGCGCTTGGTGATGCCGACCAGCTCGACGACCGGGGCGGCAGCGCGGTCGGCCACCGGCACCTACGGCGTGGTCGGGACGGTGATGGCGCCGCTCTTGATCTGCGTTGCGTAGCCGTCGAGCTGGCCCTTGATGTCGTCGACGAAGCCGCCCGAGGTCGCGTAGCCGACGCCGTCGCTGGCCAGGTCGAACGTCGACACCGCCGGGATCGTCTGCTTGGAGGTGAACTCCTGCAGAGCCTTGAAGACCGCGTTGTCGACGCGCTTGAGCATCGAGGTGAGGATCACCGGCTGCAGGGACGGGTCACCGACCGACAGGTACTGGTCGCTGTCGACGCCGATCGCCTTCTTGCCCTTGGCCTTGGCGGCCTGGAAGACCCCGATACCGGATCCGCCGGCGGCCGCGTAGACGACGTCCGCGCCGGCGTCGTACATGCCGTTGGCGGTCTCGCGACCCTTGTCGGGGCTGCCGAAGCCGGAGAAGTCCGGTGGCTGCGAGAGGTACTTGACCTGGGTCTTGATGCCCGGCTTGGCCTTCTGCGCACCGGCCTTGAAGCCCGCCTCGAACTTCTTCAGCAGCGGCGTCTCGACGCCGCCGATGTAGCCCACGTTGCCGGCCGTGCTCTTCAGCGCCGCCGCGGCGCCGACCAGGTAGGAGCCCTGCTCCTCGGCGAACACCAGCGACCGCACGTTGGGCAGCGTCACCGACGAGTCGTCGATGATGAAGAAGGTGGTCTGCGGGAAGTCCGCGGCGACCGCCTTCAGCGACTGCGCGTAGGAGAAGCCGACCGCGACGATCGGGTTGTAGCCGCCCTCGGCGAGTTTGCGAAGGTTGTCCCCGCGGTCGCTCCCGGAGGCGTTGGGGCTGAGCTCCTGCTTGGTGACGCCCAGCTGCGACACGGCCTTGTCCAGGCCCGCCGCGGCGGAGTCGTTGAAGGACCGGTCGCCTCGGCCGCCGACGTCGTACGCCAGACCGACCTTGACGTCGCTCTTGGGCGCCGCCGAGGTGGCCGAGCCGCCGGCGGCCGGCTGGGTGCTGGACGTGCTGTTGCTGGAGCCGCAGGCGGCCAGGCCCAGGCCGGCGACCGCCAGCGCGGCCATCAGCCGGAGGCGGCCGGTCGCAGGTCGACGCAAGGGGTGCTCCTTCAAGGGTCCGGGGTGGCGTGCACGCTATCGCGCCTGCTGTCTGCGGGGTCGAAGACGGCGCCGCGGCCTGCCACCTGATGGTCTGACGGAGGGTTGACAGCAGTGATCTGAACGTGACGGTGGTATGTCCGTGAGATTACGAGTTGGGCGGATCACTGAGCGTTCCGGTCCTGTTCAGGTACTTCAGGAGAAACGGGGCACAGGGTGGGCAAGTCCGGTATCGATCGACGAGCCGGCACACCCCGAGCCAACCAGGGAGCAGCGCATGACCAGCACGACGACCACCCGGCCAGGACGTGAGCCGGTCGACACCCGCACCTCCGGCGGGCCCCTGCGAGCCGTCCGGCTGCTGCTGGGCGTCACCGGCCTGCTCATCCTGCTGCAGGGGCTGTGGGCCGGCATTTTCCTGGAGCACGACGGCCAGCGCGCCGCCGCGAGCAGTTGGATCGAGATGCACGCCCGCGGCGCGGACCTCGCGATCCTGCTGGCTGGCGCGGCCACGGTGCTGGCCTTCGCCAAGCTGCGCCCGCGGACGGACCTGTGGGCCGGTTCGGCGGTGCTCACCGTGGTCCTCGTCCTCGAGTCCTACATCGGCGGCGTCATCCGGGATGCCGGCAAGGTCACCCTCACCGCGGTGCACGTGCCGCTGGCGATGGCGCTGATGGGGCTCGCCGTCTGGCTCCCGCTGCGGGCCCGGCGCCCGATGGACGCCAGGATCTGAGCGGGCAGGGTCTGAGCAGGCCGGGTCAGGCCCAGCGCTATTCGGTAGGCAGGGCCGTGGCGGCGCGGTCGAACCGGTGTCGGTGCCGGACCGCGCCCTCGCGGTCCCAGCTGCGCCCGGTCGGCGCGGCCGTCGGGCTGCGGGGCGTCATCGAGGTGCCGGCCGGCCGGCGAGGTCGTGGCTCCGGAGGAGGCTTTGGTGGTTGTCGCGGGGCGGGCGCGCTGGACCTGCCGCAGCACCCGCGCCGCCTCGCGGACCGCCGCCGGCGCGAGCCGGCCGAGCACGCCCTGCCAGCTTCCTGCGCCCCGCCGGCCGCCTGCCATGGCGGGGAACCTCGCGCCGCCCCCGGTAGCGTCGGGCAGGCCCCGCCGGACTACATGACCCCTCGCTGAACAACATGACGGAGCCCGATGTCCACCCCCGACGCCGCGGTGCGCCCGCGTGCGCTGCTGCTCGAGAGCATCCACGACGACGCGGCGTTCACACTGCGGGAGGCCGGCTTCGAGGTGGAGCGGGTCGCCGGGGCGCTCGGTGAGGACGACCTGGTGGCGGCGCTGCCGGGGGTGAGCGTGCTGGGGCTGCGCTCCAACACCCAGCTGACGGCCCGCGCAGTGGACGCTGCCGGCTCGCTGGTGGCGGTCGGAGCCTTCTGCATCGGTACGAACCAGATCGACCTGGCGGCCTGCTCGGCGGCCGGGGTGGCCGTGTTCAACGCGCCGTTCTCCAACACCCGCAGTGTCGTGGAGCTCGCCCTGTCGGAGATCATCGCGCTGACCCGGCGGCTGACCGACAAGAACGCCGACATGCACGCCGGCGTGTGGGACAAGTCCGCCGTCGGCAGTCACGAGGTGCGCGGCAGGCGGCTCGGCATCGTCGGCTACGGCAACATCGGCAGCCAGCTGTCGGTGCTGGCCGAGGCGCTCGGCATGTCGGTGCTGTTCTACGACTCGGCGGACAAGCTCGCGCTCGGCAACGCCCGCCGCTGCGGGACGCTCGAGGAGCTGCTCGCGGAGTCCGACGTGGTGTCGCTGCACGTGGACGGCCGGGCCGGCAACAGCGACCTGTTCGGGGAGGAGCAGTTCGCGCGGATGCGTACGGGGAGCATCTTTCTCAACCTCTCGCGCGGGTTCGTGGTCGACCACGCGGCGCTGGCTGCCCATGTGCGCAGCGGTCACCTGGCCGGCGCGGCGGTCGACGTCTTTCCCATCGAGCCCAAGAGCAAGGGCGAGCGGTTCGTCTCCGAGCTCTGCGGGCTCGACAACGTCATCCTCACGCCGCACGTCGGCGGCTCGACGGAAGAAGCCCAGCAGGACATCGGGGCGTTCGTGGCCGGCAAGCTGCGCGACTACTCGCGCGCCGGCACCACGTCGCTGAGCGTCAACCTCCCGCCGGTGGCACTGCCGACCACCGCCGGCGCCCAGCGGGTGCTGCTGCTGCACCGCAACACCCCGGGGGTCCTGGCGGCAGTCAACGGCGTGCTCGCCGACCACGGCATCAACGTCGAGGCGCAGATGCTCGGCACCCGCGGCCCACTGGGCTACGTGGTCACCGACGTCGCCGACGCGGGTGGCGTACTGCCCCACCTGCAGTCGATGCCGGAGACCGTACGGCTGCGGGTGCTGCGGTGACCGCCGCCGATGTCGAGAAGGGGCTGCTCGCGGCGTTCACCGAGGCCGTCGGCGAGGCGCACGTGCTCGTCGACCCCGACCTGACGGCGTCGTACGAGCGGGACTGGACGGGCCGGTTCAGCGGTGCTGCCCGGTGCGTGGTGCGCCCCGCCGACACCGCTCAGGTCGTCGCGGTCGTCCGGGCGTGTGCCGCCGCGGGCCAGCCGCTGGTGACGCAGGGCGGCAACACGGGGCTGGTCGGCGGCGGCGTACCCGCGGGCGGCGAGGTCGTGCTCAGCCTGCGAAGGCTGAGCACGCTCGGCCCGGTCGACGTCCGGTCCGGTCAGGTCACGGTGGGTGCCGGGGTGACGCTGGCCCAGCTCCAGCGTCACGTCCGGGCCGCCGGTCTGGACTTTGGCGTGGACCTCGCGGCCCGCGACAGCGCGACCGTCGGTGGGCTGGTCGCCACCAACGCGGGCGGCATCCGGGTCCTGCGCCACGGCAGCATGCGCAGCCAGCTCCTCGGCGCGGAAGCGGTGCTGGCCGACGGCTCGGTCCTCAGCCGGCTGGGCGGCCTGCTGAAGGACGGCACCGGCTACGACCTCGTCTCGCTGCTGGCCGGCAGCGAGGGCACCCTTGGCGTGCTCACCGCGCTGCGGCTGCGCGTCGTACCGCGGCTGCCGGCCGGCTGCGTGGCGTTGCTGGCGATGCAGAGCACCCAGGCCGCCGTCGACCTGCTGCCGGTCCTGCGTGAGCGGCTGCCGCACCTGGCCGCGGCCGAGCTGTTCTACGACAGCGGCCTCGAGCTGGTACGCAAACACGCCGGCCTGCCGGCGCCGTTCACCGAACCGGCCCCCGGCTACCTGCTGCTGGAATGCCTGGACCGGACCGACCCCACCGACGACCTGCTCGCGGTCGTCGCCGAGGCCGACGGTCTGATCGACGCGCGGGTGGCGTCCGACGCCGCGTCGCAGCGGGCGTTGTGGGCCTACCGCGAGGCGCACACCGAGTCCATCAACGCCGAGGGTGTCCCCGTCAAGCTTGACGTGTCCGTCCCGGTCGCGGACCTGCCGGGGCTCGTCGATGCGCTGCCGGCCGCCGTCGCCGGGGTGGCCCCGCAGGCCCGCACGATCCTGTTCGGCCACGTCAACGAAGGCAACGTGCACGTCAATGTGCTGGACGCCGGCGCGGAGCACGAGCAGGTCACCGAGGTCGTGCTGCGGTCGGTCGCCGCGCTGGGCGGCAGCATCAGCTCGGAGCACGGGGTCGGCCGGGCCAAGGCGGACTGGCTGCACCTGACCCGCTCGGAGCCCGAGATCGCCTCGATGCGGGCGATCAAGCGGGCCCTGGACCCGCAGGGGCTGCTCAACCCCGGCGTCCTGTTCGCCTGACCCCGACCCGCTACAGGAACACCTGGCGCGCTCCGACGTTGGGGAGGACAGGACTGCCCCACCTGACGAAGGAACGCTGTGACCGTCTCGCCGCCCGCCCTCTCCGACACCGCCCGCGTCGCCCTCCAGGCACGGCTCGACGGCCTGCTCGTGCAGCGCGCGGAGGTCTTCGCCGAGAGCACGTCCATCGGCGCGACCGGCGATGCCGCCGACCGGGCAGGCAATGTCGAGGCCATCATCAGGCTGGAGGACATCGACGCCCGGATCGGCTCGCTGCGCGGGCAGCTTTCAGGGCCGATCGCTGCCCGCACCGCGGGCGACACCGTGCAGGTCGGCAGCCGCGTGACGATCCGGTTCGGTGCCGAGCCCGACGCCGAGCCGTTCCTGGTCGGTGTCCTGGAGGAGGCCGGTGCGACCGTCGAGGTCATCACCCCGGCCAGCCCGCTCGGCCGGGCGCTGCTCGGAGCCCGCAGCGGCGACGAGCTCAACTACCGCGCCGCCACCGGTGCCACCCTCACCGCAACCCTGGTCGACGTCGACGGCTGAGCCCACCAGGGCCCCGGCCGCCTGCCGTCCCACCGCATGACCCCGGCCGCCCGCACACGCGGGCGGCCGACCCCCTGTCGCAAGGACATCAGTGCCCCAGAGCACCGCACCACCCACCAGCCAGCCCATGACCCATCACCCGACGACGAATCGCCCGACCCCGAGCCCGACCCCGACGCCGACCCCGAACGCCGGCAGCTCGCCGGGCAGCCGCCCGCGCCGACGCAGTGCAGGCCGGCCCGCCGAGGCCCCCCGGCACGCCCCCGTACCGGCTCACACCCCGGCCACCGCTGCGGTCGTGACCCCGGTCGTTACGGCCCCGAAGACCAGCTCCGCCGGCGGCTTCGCCGGGCTCGGCGTACCGGCGGTGCTCGTCAGGGCGCTGGACGAGCAGGGCCTGACCTCGCCGTTCCCGATCCAGACGGCGACCCTCCCCGACACCCTGGCCGGCCGCGACGTGCTCGGCCGCGGGCGCACCGGCAGCGGCAAGACGCTGGCCTTCGCTCTGCCGCTCGTCGCCCGCCTCACCGGCGGTGCACGGCGGCCCCGGCAGGCGCGAGCGCTGGTGCTGGTGCCGACCCGCGAGCTCGCCAACCAGGTGCTCGCGGTCGTCGCGCCGCTCGCCCGCGTCGCCGGGCTGACCAGCACCGTGATGTTCGGCGGGGTCGGTCAGAATCCGCAGGTGCGGGCCCTCGCGCCCGGCGTCGACATCCTGATCGCCTGCCCGGGCCGTCTGGAGGACCTGATCGGGCAGGGCTACGTCGACCTGTCCGGCATCGAGATCACCGTGCTCGACGAGGCCGACCACATGGCCGACCTGGGCTTCCTGCCCGGCGTCAAGCGGCTGCTGGACCGCACCCCCGCGAAGGGTCAGCGGATGCTGTTCTCCGCGACTCTCGACAACGGCGTCGACGTGCTCGTCAAGCGCTACCTGCACGAGCCGACGACGCACTCGGTCGACCCAGCGGTCGCCCCGGTGTCGACGATGACCCACCACGTGTTTGCTGTCAGCGCCGTCGACAAGGCCGCCGTCGTCCGCGAGCTGGCGAGCGGGCAGGACCGAAGCCTGCTGTTCATGCGCACCAAGCACACCGCCAAGAAGCTGGCCAAGCAGCTCACCGCCGCGGGCGTGCCGGCCGTCGAGCTGCACGGCAACCTGAGCCAGGGCGTCCGCGAGCGCAACCTGTCGGCCTTCACCGACGGCAGCACCCGCGTCCTGGTGGCGACCGACATCGCGGCCCGCGGCATTCACGTGGACGACGTCGCACTCGTCGTTCACGTCGACCCGCCGACCGAGCACAAGGCCTACCTGCACCGGTCGGGCCGTACCGCCCGCGCCGGCGCCGGCGGCACCGTGGTGACCATCGCCACCCCCGACCAGGCGGGCGAGGTCCGCACCCTGGCCAAGCAGGCCGGCATCCGG
>JBKJQN010000042.1:0-34669 GCA_046593925.1 Mycobacteriales bacterium | reverse complement strand
CGGCCGAGATCGTCCACCGCCAGCCCTTCCCGGGCCCCGGGCTCGGCATCCGGATCATCGGCGAGGTGACGGCAGAGCGCCTCGACCTGCTGCGCGAAGCCGACGCGATCGCCCGCGAGGAGCTCACCCGGGCCGGCCTGGACCGCGAGGTCTGGCAGTGCCCCGTGGTGCTTCTCGCGGACGTCCGCAGCGTGGGCGTGCAGGGCGACGGCCGGACGTACGGCCACCCGGTGGTCCTGCGCCCGGTCAGCTCGCAGGACGCGATGACCGCTGACTGGACCCGGGTGCCGTACGACGTGCTCGCCACGATCTCGACGCGGATCACCAACGAGGTGCCCGGCGTCAACCGGGTCGTGCTGGACGTCACGAGCAAGCCGCCGGGCACCATCGAGTGGGAGTAGTCAGAGCCGCCGTCGGGGCCGCCCACCAGCACGACGTCCGGGGCGCTCAGGATCGCCAGCGGCCCCCTGGCGAGCATCGACCGGTCGGCCCGTCACGGGCAAGCGTGGCTCGAACAGCGCCACCGGACTATGGTTAGGCTGCCCTAAGCAGCCCGGATCTCGAGGAGAGCACATGCGACGCCTGACCCTGCTGGTGACCGGCCTCACCGCGCTGTCGGTGAGCCTGACCGCCTGCGGTGGCTCCGGCGCGTCGTCGGCCGCCGGCAGCGGCAAGCTCACGGTCTACAACGCCCAGCACGAGGACCTGATGAAGGCCGTGCTGGACGGGTTCACCAAGCAGACCGGGATCGCTGTCGAGGTACGCAACGGCGAGGACCCGGAGATGGCCAACCAGATCGTCCAGGAGGGCAAGGCTTCGCCCGCGGACGTCTTCGTCACGGAGAACTCCCCGGCGATGACGCTGGTCGACAGCAAGGGCGACTTCGCCAAGCTCGACCAGGTGACCCTGGACCAGGTGCCTGCCCGCTACCAGCCGAGCACCGGCACCTGGACCGGCTTCGCCGCGCGCGCCACGGTGCTGGCGTATAACAGCACGCTGACGAAGGACCGGCTGCCGGCGTCGATCCTGGACCTGGCGCAGCCGCAGTGGAAGGGCAAGATCGGCATCTCGCCCTCCGGCGCCGACTTCCAGGCCATCGTCAGCGCTGTCGTCGCCACCGTCGGCGACCAGAAGGCAGCCGCCTGGCTCAAGGGACTCAAGGACAACGGCAAGGTGTACCAGGGCAACAGCGCGGTGATGCAGGCCGTCAACAACGGCGAGATCGCGACTGGCATCATTTACCACTACTACTGGTACAAGGACCGGGCAGAGTCCGGTGCCAACAGCAAGAATGTCGAGCTGTACTCCTTCCCGGCGGGTGACCCCGGCGCGTTCACCAGCGTCTCGGGAGCTGGCGTGCTCGCCTCCAGCGATCAGAAGCCCGAGGCGCAGCAGCTGGTCCGCTACATGACCAGCAAGGCCGGCCAGGAGGCGCTGTCGGGCAGCACCGCGCTGGAGTACAGCGTGGCCAGCGGCGTCCCCGCCAACCCGGTGCTGCCGCCGCTCGCCTCGCTCGGCGCCCCGGCTGTGCAGATCGCTGACCTCAACGGCCCGCGCGTCATCGAGATGATGCAGACGGCCGGCCTGCTCTGAGCGTCCTCGCGCTCTCGGCCGCGACCGGGCCGCGGCGGTGGCGCAGCGCGTACCCGCCCGTGCTGCTCGTCGCAGCGACCGCGGTGGCTCTGCTCGCCCTGGTCCCGCTGCTGTTCGTCGTCGCGTCCGCGGTCGGCCTGGGTGCGGGCGGTACCTGGCGGCTTGTCGTACGGCCGCGTACGGGCGAGCTGCTGTCCAACACCGCCCGGCTGGTCGTCGCCTGCGTGCTGATCTCGGCGGTGCTCGGCACCGCGACGGCCTGGCTGGTGGAGCGCACCGACCTGCCGGGCCGGCGCGCCTGGAATGCGCTGCTGGTCGCACCGCTGGCCGTGCCGGCGTTCGTCAACAGCTTCGGCTGGGTGTCGCTGACCCCGCGGGTCGAGAACTACGGCGGCGCGCTGCTCGTCGTGACGCTGTCGTACTACCCGTTCGTCTACCTGCCGGTCGCCGCGACCCTGCGCGGCCTGGACCCGGCGCTGGAGGAGACCGCGCAGGCGCTCGGGCACGGGCCGTGGCGCAGCTTCAGTCGGGTCGTGCTGCCGCAGCTGCGGCCGGCGCTGCTCGGCGGGGGGCTGCTCGTCGGGCTGCACCTGCTCTCGGAGTTCGGCGCCCTGCAGCTGCTGCGCTTCCCGACCTTCACCACCGCGATCTACGACCAGTACCGGTCGACGTTCAACGGGCCGGCCGCGAACGCGCTCGCCGGCGTGCTGGTGCTGTGCTGTCTGCTGCTGCTGGTCGTCGAGCTGCGGCTGCGCGGCCGGTCCCGATACAGCCGGATCGGCGCGGGCGCGGCGCGGGCCGCGGTCCCCGTACCGCTGCGCCGCGCGACCGTACCGACGCTGCTCGGGCTCGGTCTCGTCGTCGTGCTGGCCATCGGCGTACCGCTGGCGAGCCTGCTGCGCTGGCTGGTCGAGGGGAGCTCGGCAACCTTCCCGGTGGGTCGGCTCGCGGCTGCCGCAGGCACCACCATCGGCCTGGCGGTCGCGGCGGCGGCGCTGACCTCGGTGCTCGCGCTGCCCGTCGCCTGGCTCAGCGTGCGCCACCGCGGCCGGGCCAGCACCGTCGTCGAGCGCTGCACCTACTTCGGCGGCGCGCTGCCCGGCATCGTGGTGGCCCTGGCCCTCGTCACGGTCACGCTGCGCTTCGCCCAGCCCGCGTACCAGACGACCGGGCTGCTGCTGGTGGCGTACGCCGTGCTGTTCCTGCCGCGCGCCGTGGTCTCGCAGCGGGCTGCCGCCGCGCAGGCCCCGCCACTGCTCGACGACGTGGCGCATGCACTCGGCGCCGGGCCGCTCGCGACGCTGCGCCGCGTCACGCTGCCGCTGCTGGCGCCCGGCGTCGGCGCCGGCGCGGCACTGGTCTTCCTCGCCGTCGTGACCGAGCTGACCTCCACGTTGCTGCTGTCGCCGATCGGTACGCACACCCTCGCGACGGAGTTCTGGCGCGGCTCGAGCAGCATCGAGTACGGCGCCGCCGCCCCGTACGCTGCTCTGATGGTCGCCATCTCCGGACCCGCCACGTACCTGCTCACCCGGGCAGCGACGCGGTGACCCGACCGCCGGTCAGGTGACCGCGCTGTCGGTGCGCGGTCTGACCAAGGCGTTCGGGCCCGTGCAGGTGCTGCGCGGCGTCGACCTGGAGGTGCCGGAGCGCAGCCTCACGGCGGTACTGGGGCCGTCCGGCTGCGGCAAGACGACGCTGCTGCGACTGGTCGCCGGCTTCGACGCCCCCGACAGCGGCACGATCGCGTTCGGCAACCAGGTCGTCGCTGGCTCGGGGCGGGCCGTGCCGGCCCAGCGTCGGCGGGTCGGGTACGTGCCGCAGGAGGGTGCGCTGTTCCCGCATCTCGACGTCACAGCGAACATCACCTTCGGGCTGCCGAGGCGTGAGCGCCGGGCGGGGGGGCGGGTCGCCGAGCTGCTCGAGCTGGTCGGCTTGGACCCGGCTATGGGCGACCGGCCGCCGCACCAGCTGTCGGGCGGGCAGCAGCAGCGGGTCGCGCTGGCCCGCGCGCTCGCCCCTCGGCCGTCCGTCGTCCTGCTCGATGAACCGTTCGCCTCGCTCGACGCCGGGCTCCGCGAGGAGACCGGCCGCGCCGTCGCCGCGGCGCTCTATACGGCCGGGGCGACCGCGGTGCTGGTCACGCACGACCAGGGCGAGGCGCTCTCGCTCGCCGACCAGGTGGCGGTCATGCGCGACGGCCGGCTGGTGCAGGTGGGCCGCCCCGAGACGCTGTACGGCGCGCCGGTCGACCCCGCCGTCGCCGAGTTCGTCGGCGCGGCCGTCGTGCTGCCGGCCGTCGTGGTCGGCGCGGCGGCGTCGTGCGCGCTCGGCGACCTGGCCGTGCCCGCAGGGTGCGCGCAGGGGCCGGTGCGGGTCCTCGTACGACCCGAGCAGCTCGAGCTCGGGCCGGCGGGCACGGCGGCGCAGGTCGTGGAGGTCAGCTACTACGGCCACGACGCGACGGTGCGGCTTCGGCTGGCCGGTGGCGAGCAGGTGCTCGCCCGGGTCGACGGTCCGGACGTCCCGGCCGCCGGTGAGCGGGTGCACCTGCGCGTCAACGGCCCGGCGCGGGTCTACCCGGCAGCCTGACGTCGGGCGGCCAAACCGGGCGGGAGCCCTAGACCGGCCGGGTGCCGACCGCGTGCCGGCGGGCCAGCTCCTGGTAGGCCGCCGGGTTGTTGTCGACCCACCACTGCGCCGAGCCCTGGAGCGGGCCGCGGACCTTGGCGGGGGTGCCGGTCGCGACGACCTCGGGCGGGATGACGGTGCCGGGCGTCACGGTGCTGCCGGCGGCGACCAGCGCGCGGGCACCGACCCGCGCGCCGTCCTGGACGACCGCGCCGTTGCCGATCAGCGCCTGCTCGCCGACGACGGCGCCGTGCACGACGCACAGGTGACCCACGGTCGCGCCGGCCCCGATCTCGGTCACCGGGTCGGGCCCGCCGTGCAGCACCGACCCGTCCTGCACGTTCGCGCCCTCCCGTACGACGATCGGCCCGAAGTCCGCGCGCAGCACGGCCCCGTACCAGACCGAGGCGTTCGCCTCGACGGTGACGTCGCCGACCAGGGTCGCGGTGGGCGCGATCCAGGCGTCCGGGTGCACCCGCGGCGTTTTGCCCTCGAAGCTGTACAGCGGCATGCGTCGACCCTAATGGGAGCAGAATGCCGGCATGGACGAGCTTGCAGGGCGGACGGCCGCGGTCATCGGTGCCGGCACGATCGGTGTCTCCTGGGCGACGTTGTTCGCCGCGTACGGGATGCAGGTGCGGGTCAGCGACCCGCGTCAGGACGCGCAGGAGGTCGTGGAGCAGGCGGTCCGCCAGTTCGCCGAGACCCTGCCGGGCGGGCCGCGCGACCCGGGCGAGCTGCTGGCGTCCGTCACCGTCACCGGCCAGGACGAGGCGGTCGACGGCGCGGACGTCGTACAGGAGAACGGTCCGGAGCGACTGGAGCTCAAGCAGTCGCTGTGGGCCGACGTCGAGCGGGTGGCCCCTTCGCACGCGTTGTTGCTGTCGTCGACGTCCGGGCTGATGCCGTCGGAGATGTCGACGGGGATGGCCGAACCGGGCCGGCTGCTCGTCGGTCATCCGTTCAACCCGCCGCACGTCGTACCGCTGGTGGAGGTCGTGCCCGGCGCCGCGACGACGCCGGAGCAGGTCGAGGCGGCGGTGGCGTTCTACCGGGCGCTGGGCAAGGCGCCCGTCGCGCTGCACCGCGAGATCGGCGGCTTCGTCGCGAACCGGCTGCAGTCGGCGCTGTTCCGGGAGAGCGTGCACCTGGTGCTGTCCGGGGTCGTGACCGCCGAGGAGCTCGACCGGGTCGTCACCGAGTCGGTCGGGGTGCGGTGGGCGACGGCCGGGCCGTTCGAGAGCTACTCGCTCGGCGGCGGGCCGGGCGGCCTGCGGCACCTGCTGGAGCACCTCGGTCCGGGGATGGCGCGGCGGTGGAAGGACCTCGGGCAGCCCGAACTGACCGACGATGTCGTCGACCAGCTCAGCACCGCCACGGAGGAGCGCTTCGCCGGCCGGACGTACGACGAGCGTGTGCGGGCCCGCGACCGGGCCCAGCTGGCCGTGCTCGCCGCCCGCGCCCCGTACCAGCGCTGACGCCTCCCCTTCGCGACGTCACTTCCCCTGCGTGACGTCACCCTAAGGGCCCTGGTGAGTGCACCGCCGAAGGGGAGGTGAGCTGCCGAAGGGGAGGCAGTCAGGTGACGTCGAGTCCTGCGACCCGCACCTCAGTGCCCGTCCCGGGCCGCAGCTTCCCTGGCCCGGATCGTCTGCAGGTACTGCGGCGGGCACTCGGTCGTGGTGTCGCCGAGCTGCAGCATCAGCAGGGTCGCCCGGGCCGCCTCCTCCAGGTTGGCCGCGCGCTTGTGGGCCAGCTCCACCGTCGCGCCGAGGGCGGAGCAGCCGTGGTGGCCGAGGACCACGCAGTTGCACCCGTCGCGGGTCGCCTCCGCGCCCGCGTCTGCCAGCTCCCGCGACCCGGTCTGCAGGAACGGCGTCGAGCGCACCTCGCGTACGTAGTAGGCCTGGTCGGTCGTCAGCAGTCGGATCCGGTGACCGAGGGCGTCCAGCAGCACGCTCGCCTGCGGGTGCAGGTGCACGAGCGCGTTGATGTCGGGCCGGACCCGGTAGGTCGCCAGGTGCAGCAGAACCTCGCTGGAGGGCGCCGGATGTCCGCCGCGGACCGTTCCGACATCGATCGCGACGACTGAGAAGTCCGCCGGTTGCAGCTCGTCGAGCCACGAGCCGCTGCGGGTGACGACGCACTCGTCGGCGCCCGGCAGCCGGGCCGACAGGTTGCCCCCGGAGCCGATCACCAGCCCGGCGGCGACAGCTTTGCGGCCGACGGTGATGAGCTGCTGGACCAGGTCCTCGATCGTGCTCACGCAATCTCCTCCGGGCCGGGGCGGTCACTGGAGTCTTCACGGCGCCGGCGGCCGCTGGCTGAAGGACCGGCCAGCTGCTGTCGACGCCGCTCTGGCGGCGATCATCGAGAAATGGTGGCTGACCCCACCGTACGGACGTCTCGGATCGCTGCGGTACCTGGTGCCGATGCGTGGTGAGGTGGCGTGTGACGACTCCGCTGTGCCGATTCGAGTCCGCAGTGCCGCACTACGTCCTGCACCGGTCCGGGTATCCACGCCACGAGGTCGACAAGCTCGCCGCCAAGATCGGTCTCGACGCCACCCGGCGGGTGGTCGACATCGGCTGCGGCTCCGGTCAGCTGACCCTCCACCTCGCCCGGCACGCCCGGACGGTCATCGCGATTGATCCCGTCAGCGGCATGCTCGTGCACGGTCGGCAGGCCGCACGAGCGGCGGGCCTGACGAACATCACCTGGTTGACGGGCGACTCGAGCCGGCTTCCCGGGCTGGTGCCGCCCGGCGCCCGTGCCGCGATGTTCGCCGCCTCGTTCCACTGGAGCGATGACTGTGCTGCCGGTCCGGCGTCGCGAGGATCTTGAAGAGCATGTTGTTGACGTCGGTAAGTGCTTGCATGTCAATCCGCCGACGACGCTCCTCCAACCGGGCCTTGCGCAGGCTGGCGACGAGACCTGGAGCCGCCCAGCCGTCGCCAAGATCAACACCAAATCCGGTGTCCGGCTCGGTGTCGAAAACGGGAACCATCATGACGGTCGGCTCGCTGCGAATCTCGTTGTACACCGTGGAGGAGATGACAAGCACGCTGATGCCGTCGTCAGTCCCCCAGAGATCGCCCCCCCTCCGTGGGGAGATGCTCAACGCCCCGTCAGCTCATCGAGAGGACGATCAGCCCACGCCTGCGTGAAGGCACCGCGGCTGGGTGGGCCACCAGCCATCGGTCGTGCGCTGCACAGCGACGTCGCATGTCCTCGGCGTCGAGCAGGCCCTCGATCCATGAGTTGATCGATTGCTGGTCCGCTTGGGCACAGCGGTTCACGGCCTCGTACGCTGTCGGACAGCCGCAGCGTGATCGTTCGTGCCATCACCTGATGCCAGCAGGTGTTGCCAGCCCGAGAGAGTGTCGACTCGCCGGTGCGCCCTCGCCGGGGCGATGACGACGAGCCGGCGCAAGCCCGCGAGCTCACGTCTGCCAGCTGGACCGTCGGACGCCCCCATCCGCGTGCGCGCAGGGCTGCGTACGCGGTCTCTGTCGCGCACTGCACGGGCCTGCATCGACCGACCGACTGCCCGCCGCCAGGACGTCGACAAGCTGGTCACCCCGGGGAGGACGGCGCGCTGACAGCAGCGACGACCCGGGCGTACGCCGCATCGGCGAGCGCCCGCAGCTCGTCGTCGGTGCGGTCCTGCACAGGGTGCGGTACCAGGACGTACGGGGCGGGGAAGCCGAGCGCCGCGGACTGCGCCTCGGCGGCCTGCGCGAACTCGCTCGAGGCGAGGAAAACCCCGACCAGGCCGCGGGACTCGAGACCGGCGATGTCGTGCACACTGCACGACGTGCACGAGCCTCAATCGGCGAGCGCTTCGATGACCACCTCGCAGTGCGTCGCGATCTCGTGCCGCAGGTCCACCGGCGCCGGCTTCGCGAAAGTCGGCTTGCGGTAGCGCAGGGTCCGAACGCCGTCGGCGCGCAGCAGGACGTCGAGCCGGTCCAGGAACACGTCGCCACGGGCCTTGCTGATGTCGAGCAGGCCGACGGTCAGCCCGGCCAGCGACGCGGGCCGCGGGTTGACCTGCCGGGCGGCCGGGCTGCGCTCGGAGGTCGGGTCCAGGACGGTGCGCGCCATCTACGTCTCCTCGATCGCCACGGTCACCGGCTCGCTGCCGGTCGCCCCGCTCACCCAGCCACCGATGACAGCCGAGAACATCCCTGCCGTACCGCCGGCGTGCGCGACAAGCAGCCCGCCGGGCCGGAACTTCGGCAGCGGCGCGGAGTCGAGCCCGGGCGGCATGCCCTCCTCGATGCCACCGCTGCCGCGCCGCAGCTCTTCCGGGGCGAGTTGCAGGAGCGGCTCGAGCTCGGCCAGCAGCCTCGCGCGGTCCCAGCCGGCCGAGTGGAAGACCCGGCCGTGCTCCGGGCAGACGACCAGCAGCGCGTCGAACGCGACGGCGAGCTTCGGGTGCGCGACCGCCCGCAGCGCGAGCGCGAAGGTGCGGACCAACGAGGAGGGCGTACGACTGATCTGGTCGACGACCGGGGACGCGCCCGCTCCGGCGAACAGGGTGACCGCCGAGCCGGGCACGCCGCGGGACGCCGCGAGCGGGGTGAACGGGGAGCCTGCCTCGGCCTCGGCGAAGCAGAAGCTGTACTTGCCGGGGTTGCCCAGCGCGGCGCGGTCGACCTCGCCGGGCCGGCCGCCACCGACGTTGCGGACCACCAGCTGCAGGGCCCGGCCGATCGTGGCGTTCGCCCGGTTGCCCTGGCCGAGGGCGTTGCCGCCGCTGTTCATGCCGACGCGCGCCGCGACCGGTCCGTTGACGACGAGCACCGGCCCGGCGGGGTAGGTGGTCGCCAGCAGGCCGTGCATGTTGAACGCGTCGCCGCAGGCGCCCGCGACCGCGGCCAGCACGACCGGCAGGTGCTCGGGCAGGCAGCCCGCGAGCACCGCGTTGACCGCGACCTTCTCCACCGTGCACGGCGCGAGGTCCGGTGGCACGACCGCGACGAGCTCGTCCGGACTGCGCGAGGTGCCCGTCAGCATCCGCAGGACGCGCTGTTCGGTCGGCGCGACGACCGGGAGCCCGTCTGTCCAACCCCGGGCGTACAGCGCTTCGCTCTCGTCCTCGAGGTCGGCGAGCTCGACCCTGCGGGAGGCCAGGACGCGGCCGCCGTACCGCCTGTCGAGCTCCTCCTCCAGACCCGACTCGACGCTGCGTGACCCGCAGCCCGGCCGGTGGTCGGGCAGCCCCTCGCCGAGGCCGGGCACGCCCGACAGCCGCTCCCAGTCCGCGCGCAGCCAACCCTGCAGGCGCTCGACCTCCACGCCGTCCCGCACCCGCAGCAGCGTCGGCACGGTGTCGATGCCGAGCCGCCAGCTGCGCTCGAGCTCGGAGTCGTCGACGACCGTCGTGCCGGCGGGGAAGCTGGGGTCGTCCTGGCTCCAGACGGTCAGCTCGGTGGTCGCCGCGAGCCGCTGCAGCACCGGCTCGACGAGCAGGCACGTCGGGCAGTCACGCTTGACGACGGCGACGAGCCCCTCGGGCAACTGCACGGCAAGGACGCTAGACCCCGACCACGCCGTCCGCGACGAGCCCTGCCACCTGCTCGGGCGTCAGGCCGAGCTCGGCCAACACCACCGCGGTGTGCTGGCCGAGATCGGGCGCCGGGCCGCGCGGACCGATCCGCGCACCTCGTACGGTCATCGGTGCCGCGACCGTGCGGAAGGTTCCGGCGGTCGGCGAGGTGACCTCCGGGAACAGTCCGAGCGCCGCGGCGTGCGGGTCGGCGGCGAGCTCTCGGACGGTCGCCGCCGGCGCCCAGGTGAAGCGCTCGGTGTCGAACAGCTCGCCCCACTGCGCGAGCGTGCGAGCGGCGAACAGCGCATCCATCAGGTCGGTCAGCTCGGGCATGTGCTCGCCCCGCAGCGTGAAGGTCTCGAACCGCGGATCGCTCACCCACTCCTCCCGCCCGACGGCCGCGCAGAACGTCGGCCACCAGTGCGGCTCGGGCATGAACAGCAGCACCCACCGGTCATCGGCCGTACGGAAGCTCTCCTGCAGGGCGTGCACCCGCAGCCGACGGCCCAGGGTGCGGGCGTCCTTGCCGTCGACCAGCGTGGACGACAGGTCGGTCGACATCGTCCAGGCCGCCGTGCCGAGCAGGCTGACGTCGACCACCTGGCCCTGCCCGGTGCGCTCGACCAGCCGCAGGGCGGCGAGCACCGCGGTGGTCAGCGCGAGCGCCGCCGCGTGGTCGCCCTGCGCCGGCCGGGCCCGGGGCGCCTGGCCGCCCGGCTCGGTGATGGAGTGCGTGATCCCGCCACGACCGAAGAACGCGGTGATGTCGAAGCCCGGCCGCCAGGCGTCCGGGCCGGTGAGGCCGTAGCCGGTCAGGGTCGTGTGCACCAGCCGCGGGTTCACCGCAAGCAGCGAATCGGCGTCCAGGCCGTACTTCTGCTGCCTGCCGACCAGCAGGTTGCACAGGAACACGTCGGCTCGGGTGACCAGTGAGCGCACCAGCTGCTGGCCCGCCTCGGTGTTGACGGCCACCGCGATACCGCGCTTGCCGCGGTTGTCCATCTGGTAGCCCGCGTCGATCGGCACGTCGCCCGCGGGCTGCTCGGGCTTGCGGATCGCACCCCGCACCGGGTCGCCGCGCAGCGGCTCGACCTTGACCACGTCGGCGCCCATGTCGGCGAAGACCGCGGCGGCGCCAGGGGCTGCCATCCAGCCGGCGAGCTCGACGACCCGGATGCCGTCCAGCGGACCCAGCGGGGCGGTCACCGACCGGCCCAGCGGGGGGCGCGCTTCTCGGCGAACGCCCGCGGGCCCTCCTGGGCGTCCTCGCTCTCGCGCGCGTGCTGCATCGCCTCGGCGGAGCGCTGCCAGCCCTGCTCGTCGGTCAGCGTCGCGGCGTCGCGGACGACGGCCAGGCTCTCGCGCACCGCGACCGGGGCGTTGCGGCAGATCCGCTCGGCCAGCTCGCGGGCCGCCGGCAGGACGTCGTCGGGATCGACGACCCGGTTGACCATCCCGAGGCGCAGCGCCTCCTCGGCGGGCAGCCGGTCGCCGGTGAGCACCAGCTCGCGGGCCCGCGCTGCCGGGATCGCACGCGGCAGCCGGAACAGCCCGCCACCGGCCGCCACGATGCCGCGGGTGACCTCCGGCAGCCCGAACGAGGTGTCGGTCGCGGCGACCACGAGGTCGCAGGCGAGCACCAGCTCGGTGCCGCCGGCGAGTGCGAAGCCGCGCACCGCAGCGATCACCGGCTTGGTACGCGGATAGCGGACCCACCCGGCGAAGCCGCCGTCGGCGGTGCTCAGCTCGGCGCCGCGCCCCGCCGCGATGGCTTTGAGGTCGGCGCCCGCGCAGAAGTTCGGGCCGGCGCCGGTGAGGATCCCGACCCAGACCTCAGGGTCGGCCTCGAACCGCGCGACGGCCGCGCCGAGGGCCGCCGTCAGGTCGGGGTCCACCGCATTGCGCTGGTCGGGCCGGTCCAGGGTGAAGGTCGCGACCCGTCCGTCGACGTCGTACCGCACGCTCATGGGCTCTCCTGCAGGTAGTCGTGCACGACGGCGGGGCGGCCGAGCGTCAGGTCGCACAGGATGTGGCTCGCCGAGACGATCTCGCGCACCGGCAGATCGGCGAGCGGCGCCAGCGCATGGGCCAGCAGCTGCAGCCGGGCCGGTCCGGTCCACGCCCCCTTGATGCTGAGGTCGGTGATCTGGCTGCGTACCAGTTCGCAGATCCGCGGCCGGCGGTCATAGCCGGGTAGCAGCTTCAGCGCGTACGTCGGGCGGGTGATCTCGGCCCGGGCGACCTCGAGCTCCAGCGGTGCGTGCTTATAGCCCATCGTCGCGGTCGCGACCCGCAGCGAGCGGTAGTCCAGCGTGCCGACCAGGGTGTCGACGTCGAGGTACAGCCGGGCGTTGCCGAACTTCTTGGGGAACGCGCTGATCTCCCGGCCGCTGGCGATCGAGCCGAGGTTGTCGACGTACATCGCGTGCAGGTATGCGGCCGGCTCGCCCTCGTACTCGACGGTGAGCACCTGCCCGGACTCGGTGAACGCCCCGAGGCCGGTGACGTCCGGCATCTTCATCACCTCGAAGGTCACCAACGGGTCGCCGACGGTGAGCGGCTCCGGGACGACCGCCCGCATCGCCTGGGCGTCGGTCCGGTAGGTGATGTTGAGGTACTCGCGGTCGGTGAACCGGTACGCCCCGCCGGCCGGGTAGGCGGGGGCGCCGAGCGGGGTGGTGAGCTGGCGGCGTACCTCGTCCGCGTCCACAGGGCTCCTTCCGATGGGGCTGTTGCCTCCGGGAACGTGCCACAGTGGGCGCCGGGTCACACGTGGGAAGAGGCGGTCGATGGCAGGCAGGGCGCTGTGGCGTCGGGCGTACGACGCGGTGGAGCGCCCGGTGGGCAGCCGGCTCGAGACGGCGGTGCAGACCGACGCGTTCGCCGATGTCGTAGGGCTGCTGCTGCGGGCCAGGGCGGGGGTCGAGCGGCGCATCGAGCGCAGCACCCGGCACGCGCTGCACCGGGTCAACCTGCCGGCCGCCAGTGACGTGTTGCGGCTGCGCGAGCAGGTCGCCGACCTGCACCGCACGGTGCGCCGGCTCGAGGACGCCCTGACCGACGCGCGGACCCTTGCCCTTGCCGAAGCCCGGACCGGATCCCGGCCCGCCGCCCGGCTGGCGGCCGGCCCCGATGGAGGAGGATCGACGCATGGCGACGACGACGGACCCGGCCGACCTGGTGTCCCGCGTGCGCCGCGACGTCGGGCGCAGCCTGCTCCGCGCGCGCAACGGGGCGAAGTACGTGGCGGGGATCGACCGGCCGCAGGTCGGGACGACGCCGAAGGACACCGTCTGGCGACGTGACCGGGCCGAGCTGTGGCGTTACCGCAGCGACGCCGTCACCGGGGGCGTCCCGGTACTGATCGTGATGAGCCTGGTCAGCCGCAGCTATGTGCTCGACCTGGCCGAGGGTGCGAGCTTCGTGGCCGCGCTGCGCGACGCAGGTTTCGACGTGTACATGCTCGACTGGGGCGTCCCGGACGAGCGGGACGCGGGCAACGGCCTGACGACGTACGTCGACGAGCTGCTGCCGGCGGCCGTCGACAAGGTCGTCGAGCTGTCCGAGGCCGAGGCCGTCAACGTGATCGGCTACTGCTACGGGGGACTGCTGTCCCTGCTGCTGGGCGCTGCCCACCCCGAGCTGCCGGTCGCCTCCCTGGTGACGATGGCGACTCCTGTCGACTTCACCGAGATGGGCATGTTCGGCCGGATGTTCGACCAGGGCAGGCTCGGGCCGGACGACGTGGTCGACGAGACCGGCAACGTGCCGGCCGATGTCATCCGCAACGCCTTCCGCGTGCTCAAGCCGACCGCCGACCTCACCCAGTACGCGATGCTGTGGGAGAAGCTCTGGGACGACCGGCAGATGGCGGCGTTCCAGCGGATGGGCCAGTGGACCCGCGAGCACATCCCGTTCCCGGGTCAGGCGTTCCGGGAGACCGTCCAGCTGATGCGCGACGGTGCGCTGATGGCCGACACCGTCCGGCTGGGGGACCGGCAGCTGTCGCTGCGCGACCTGACCTGGCCGCTGCTCAACATCGTCGCCGGCAAGGACCACATCGTGCCGTGCGCGGCCGCCCTCCCGGTCGCCGACCTGGTCGGCGGCACGGAGGTCCGCACGCTGCAGCTCCCGTCCGGCCACGTCGGCCTGGTGATGGGCCGGGCGGCCGCGACGACGACGCTGCCGGAGTTGTTCGGCTGGCTGCGCGCGCACACCGACCTGGGGGAGGACTGATGGATGTCCGGCCGCTCGATGAGGACCTGGTCGCCGACGTGGAGGCGTTCTTCGCCCGCGTCCCGGAGTCCGACCACAACAGCTTCGCGGAGGACGTGTTGGCGCCCGGCGCCGTACGCGCGTGGCTGGGCGACCCGCGTGGCCGCCGCTCGGTTGCCGTGGACGAGGGTGGCCAGGTCGTCGGCTACGTCGCGGTGCTGCCGCTGATCGGCTGGTCGTCGCACGTCGGCAGCCTGCGGGTCGTCGTGGACCCCGCCAGTAGGGGTCGCGGCGTCGGCCGGCAGCTGGCCCGGCACGGCCTGCTGACCTCGCTGGACCTGCAGCTCGGCAAGGTCGTCGTCGAGGTCGTGGTCGACGCGCTCCCCGCGATCGCGATGTTCGAGGCGCTCGGCTTCGAGCCCGAGGCGCTGCTGCGCGACCACGTACGCGACCGCGCCGGCGGCCTGCACGACCTGGTCGTCCTCGCGCACCTGGTCGAGGGCACCTGGTCCGGGATGGTGACGGCCGGTCTCGAGGACGAGCTTGGTTGAGTCCTCCCGACGTCGGGCAGGCAGCCGGCATGGAGCACTTCGAGATCGCCGCCGTCGCCGAGAAGTCCGCAGACTTCCGCCGGGTCCTGTGGACCGGGGAACACACCCAGCTGGTCATCATGACCATCCCGCCCGGCGGCGAGATCGGTGAGGAGATCCACGACGCCAACGACCAGGTCCTGTCGTTCGTGAGCGGCCTGGGCAGAGCCGTCATCGAGGGCACGACCAAGAAGGTCCAGGGTGGAGACGTGGTCGTCGTACCGGCCGGTGTCAAGCACAACTTCCTCAACGACGGCCCCAACCCGCTCGTGCTCTACACGGTCTACGGACCCGCCGACCACGCCGACGGTGCGGTGCACAGGACCAAGGAAGAAGCCGACGCCGCGGAGGAGGCCGGCAAGGACGAGCCGCCAACAGGCTGAGCGTCGACAGGTGCCCTGTGCCCGTGACTGCGGCCCGCTTCGGGTCACGCCCGCCCGGGCCTCTGCCGCCGAGAGCCGTGGGTGCGTGCGGACACGGGCCGTCGGTGATCCAGGGAGTGGTGCCGCCCCATCGACGTGACGTGCCGCGGTAGTTCGTGCGGTTCTGGCAGCGCCACCTGGGCGACACCGGGCCGCTGATCTCAATAGGTAGGCAGGTAGCCGATCGTCAACCGGTCTGCCGCTGGAGGAATTCGAGCCTGTTGCCGAAGGGGTCAGCGCAGTAGCAGCGGTCGTGACCCGGGAACTCGTCGTCCCAGGTGACGGCACAGCCGCTCTGCTCCAGCCGCTTCGCGAGGTGGTGCAGACCTCCGACGAGCAGCCCGGGGTGCGCCTTCCGGGCGGGGACGAACGGCTCCTCGACTCCGAGGTGCACCTCGAGGTCGCCCCCTCGGAACCAGCAGCCGCCACGGGCGGCCAGCACGGGCGGCTTGTCGAGTTCGTGCATGCCGAGCACGCCCGCCCAGAACGCCCGGCACTGCTCCTCCCCGCCGCGAGGAATGGCCAGCTGAACGTGGTGGATCGGGAGCAGAGCGAAGTCGTCAGTCGCGGCGCTCTGGGTGGCAGTGGCATCGGTCCCGGGCATGATCAGGGCTCCTCGCTGACGCGCAGGATGCGTCGGTGGAAGGGGTGCGGGCCACCGATGGAACCAGGCCCTGCCGCTCGTCGTACCGCAACATGGCCACTGACCGGCCGGTCAGGCTCATCACCGCACGCACCGACACCTCCGCTGCCGCGGCCTGATCCACCATCGTCCCGACGATAGGACCTGGACCACCCGCCAGGTCAAGGACCTCGAGTGTCCCGCTGGCCGATCGGCGTGCGACACGCACCCTGCGCGCTCTCAGTCTCGATGGCGCACGACGTTGATGACGCTGCCGTCTGGTGCGCGGACGAGGAACCGCCGCACGCCCCAAGGTTCTGTCGTGATCGGGTGCACGATCTCGTAGCCAAGTTCTAAAGCTTCTTCGTAAGCACCGTCGACGTCGTCCGTCTGGACGGAAATCGACGGAACTTCGCGTGCGGTCGCGTCCCGCGTCACGAGTTGGACGTTGGCCCCCGTGGCGGGAGAGGTGAAGCGGGCCACCCATCCCAGGTTGAACTCCTCGGTACTCAAGCCGAGATAGTCGGTGTAGAAGCTCTTGGCTGCGTCGACGTCAGGTACTCGAAGGTTGGCCATGATTCGGACGGCGTGCATGCGGTCCTCCTCTTGCTGTCAGCGGACCTGCATCATGACCGTCGGAGCGCTGCGACCGGTCTACGCGTCCAGTGCGGCCGGCCGAACCCGGCTGGTGCGCTGCGACCCGCCCGCCATCCGCAGCGGTACCTGGGCGCGCGTCCGCGCCGCGCACTGCTCGGCATCGACACCGCCAGGCGGCTGGCCGTCCTGCCCGGTCGTCGATCGGCTACCGGTATAACGCCTAGGACGCCATGAAGCGGGCGACGTAGCGGCTGGCAGGGCGCCTCAACCGCCCGCGGGTACCCGCAGATAACAGTGCTAGCGCACGCAGGTGACCGCCTCGGCACCCGGGACGCCGTCCAGCACCGTCAGGCAAGCCTTCAACGTCACCGAGTCCGCCTTCCACGTCGACCCCGTCGGCGCCCTCGCCGTCTAGCTGCCGGCCCTAGCTGTGGATCGTCAGGCGGTCGGGGTTGAGACACGCTGCCGGCGTGGCTGTCCGCGTGCGTCCCGCCGGTCCGGTTGAGCAGCCGCGCAGCAGCGTCCGGGTGAACCAGCCGCGTTCCACGTCTGCCAGGTGGCGTACGAGGCCGTGCAGCGAAAGCGCCGAGGTCGGCACCGGACGGGCGGCGGCTCACTGCGATCCGGATCGACCGGTCGCCCGACCAGCTGTCTCCTCGTCACCGCGTCGCACGATCCCAGGCGTCGTGCGCCGCTGGTCCTGCACGCGCTCGACACTCCACGTCCGCACGCATGGCCGGGTTACCCGTAGGGCTCGTCGGTGCCGTGGTCGTCGCCCGGTAACGAGCGAACCCCCGACCGGTTGGGGATCGTCCGCGGCACGAGGAGACGCTCCGACAAGCCCTGGCCTGAGCTGAGTGACGCCAAGCAGGAGGCTCGCAGTGAGCCTGGCGCTGGTACGGACCGCCGGGCTGGCTGGTGCGGTGCATGCGGGGTTCGGTCTCTACTGGGCACTCGCCGGGCGCTGGCTGCTGGCGACGGTCGGCCAGCGGGCGGTAGACCCTTCCGCCGAGCGTCCGCTGGCGGCGGGGATCACGCTCGGACTGGTAGCCGCGGTCACGCTGCTTGGCGCGACGATCCCCATGGGCGTTGCCTACGGACGAGTGCCCTGGCCGTGGTGGTGGCGAGGCATCAGCTGGGCACGCCACCACCGGTGGCGCACCGCGTCCGGTAGTCACGGGGTATGGGCCCAGGGCGCCCGCCGTCCCCGGGGGCGAGAGTCCCGGGGGCCTGAGTTACGGGGGCCGGGTGGCCCGGCGACCGGTCCGGCCTAGCGGCGGCGAAGGCGCCGCAGGCCGGCCCTCAGTGCGCCGGCACCGAGGGCGCCCACGACCACGGCACCGACCAGCGCGGCCCGGACCGTCAGGTCGGTGACTTCTCCGACGAGGTACAGCCCGGCCACCACCACGGCGAGCAGGCCCGCCACGAGCGAGACGACGTCGAGCGCATGGCGTGCGTCGGGCTGGGGCGGATGGGCAGCGACAGCCGCCGACCCGGGGCGGGTGGTGTCAGGGTGCGTCACGGCGGACCTCCAGCTCTCCGGCGCCCAGGCGGGCGTCGACGTGGACGAGGGGGGCGTCATCGGGGCCGTACGTACGCACGACGCGCAGCTCGGTGCCCTGGACCTGGATCGGCTCGCCGGGCAGCACGATCTGGCCGGCGCTGACCCGGGCGGTGACCTCGACGTGCAGCCCGGCGGGCAGGACCAGCCGGAGGTTGCCGGCGCCGACCTGCGCTGTCACGTTGGTGGCGAGGGGCGGCGCCGAGCCGAGTGGACGCAGGTCCAGGACGGCGTCGCCGAGGCCGAGGCTGCGAGCGTCGCTGCCCGGCACCAGCCAGGTCCGCTGGCCGGCCGAGAGGTCGACCGGCACGTGGGCGGCCGCCGTGATGCCGAGCGCGGCGGCGAGCAGCGCGGCGAGCAGGACGAGGCCGCGGGACCGGCCCCAGCGCGATCCGACGAGCAGGCCGACACCGACGCACGCGAGGGCGGCGCCAAGGACGGCGCCGAGCGTCAGGTCGATCTGGTTCGCTGCCTGCAGACCGAGCTGGACACCGACGACCAGGAGAGCAGCACTGACGGTCAGCAGGCCGAGGGCCGAGCGCGGTCGGGGCGCTGGCGGTGACCAGCGGGCCCCGGGCGGGGTGGCTGCCGTGACCGGGACGCTGCCGGGGTCACCGCTCGCTACGTACCGGCCGCTGGCGTCGGGGCCACCGCTCGGGTCGGACCGGCCGCTCGGGTCGGACCGGCCGCTCTGGTCGGACCCGCCGCTGGCGTAGGACGTGCCGGCGGGCTGGCCGAGCACGACCTGGCCGGTCGGCACCCCGCGCAGCACGACGTACGCCAGCAGTCCGGCGGCAAGCACCGGGGCCGCGTTGCCGCCGCCGGTGGTGACCGCGAGCACGCCGGCGCCGACGACCGTCAGGGCGATGACGGCGGTGCGCGACAGTCCGCGGCTACGCAGGTGGCGCTCGGCGATGGAGCCTTCGACGCCCTCCTCGGGGATCAGCAGCCAGCCCGCGACATAGAGCAGCAGGCCACTGCCGCCGAAGATCGCCAGCACCACGAGAACCACCCGCCAGAGCACGGGGTCGGTGCCGGTCGTGCGGCCGACCGCCGCACAGACGCCGCGCAGGACACGGTCGTCCGTGCGGCGGACCAGAGGTGGTGCCGGGATTGCGGTCATGACGGCAGACTCCCGCCGCAGCCGCCCCTCCCGTATCGGGGGTTGACCCCGGCCCGTCCCCGAGAGCAAACGGGGCTCGGCACCCGTGCGCCGGCCGGCACCAGCGTGCGACCCTCGGCATGGGAGGTGGGGACCACGACGACACCGGCCACGACCAGGACGGGGACAGCCGCCCCGACCATGACGGCGAGAGAGAACGCGACCTCGGGCACGTTGGTGGCGAACACGGCAGCCGGGCCGGTGCTCCCCGCGTACCGGCGGCTGCAGCGCCGTCGTCCCGGCCGCCTCGTTGCCGGCGTCGCCACGGGACTCGCCTCGCACCTCGGCGTACCGGTGCTGTGGGTGCGGGTCCTGTTCGTCGTCCTGACGCTGGCGGGTGGCTCCGGGGCGGTGGCGTACGCGGCGTTCTGGGTGGTGCTGCCACAGGTCGACGCCGAGCAGGGTGCGCCGCCCGAGGCCACCAGCCGCTGGCAGGTCGTGGCGTTCTCCGCGGTCGGCGCCGTGGCGCTGCTGGTGCTGCACGACCTGGGGCTGGACAGCCCCGCGGTCCTGCCGCTGGTGGCCGCCGGGGTCGGGGTGGCGCTGGTGTGGCGGCAGTCCGACGACGTGCAGCGCGCGCGGTGGCGGGCCAGCGCGACCGGGGCCCCTGGCCGGCGCTGGCCGGTCGTGGTCGGGACCGCGCTGCTCGCGGCCGGGCTGGCCGGCTTCCTGGCGTCGCGCGGTGAGCTCCGGGCCGCCCGCGACGGGCTGCTCTCGACGGTCGTGGTGGTCGGCGGGCTGGTGCTGCTGGGCCTGCCGTGGGTGGTGCGCACCACCACCGACCTGCGCGGGGAGCGGCGCGAGCGGATCCGGTCCCACGAGCGCGCCGAGCTCGCCGCGCAGGTGCACGACTCTGTGCTGCAGACCCTCGCGCTCATCCAGAAGGCCGCCGACGACCCACGTGAGGTCGGCCGGCTGGCCCGCAGCCAGGAGCGCGAGCTGCGCGGGTGGCTGTACCGGCCAGCGACCGCGGCGCTGACCTTCGCCGCCGCGCTCGAGCGGGCGGCGGCCGAGGTCGAGGAGGCGCACGGCGTACCCGTCGAGGTCGTCGTGGTCGGCGACGCCCCGCGCGACGAACGGCTCAGCGCGCTGACCAGTGCCGTGCGCGAGGCCGTCGTCAACGCCAGCAAGCACGCCGGTGCGCCGCTGGTGCAGGTGTACGCCGAGGTCGAGCCGGACCACGTCACGGTGTACGTCCGCGACCGGGGCTGCGGCTTCGATGTCGTCGCGGTGCCGGCGGACCGGTTCGGGCTGGCCGAGTCGGTGGTCGGCCGGGTCGAGCGGGCCGGCGGCGAGGCCCGCGTACGCAGTGCGCCCGGCGAGGGCACCGAGATCCGGCTGCAGGTGCCCCGTGGCTGAGCAGCCTGACGTCCCCAGCGCCTTCGCGCAGGTGCGGGTCGTGCTCGTCGACGACCACCGGCTGTTTCGCGCCGGGGTACGGGCCGAGCTGGCATCCGCGGTTGACGTCGTGGGGGAGGCGGAAACCGTCGGCGAGGCCGTCGAGGTGATCCGGCGGACGCTGCCCGACGTCGTGCTGCTCGACGTGCACATGCCCGACGGCGGCGGCCTCGCGGTGCTGGTCGGCATCGGCCAGGACCTGCCGGCGACGCGCTTCCTCGCGCTTTCGGTGTCCGACGCCGCCGAGGATGTGATCGCGGTGGTCCGCGCGGGGGCCCGGGGCTACGTCACCAAGAACGTCTCCGGAGACGAGCTGGCCGATGCGGTACGCCGGGTGGCTGCCGGCGACGCGGTGTTCAGCCCCCGGCTCGCGGGGTTCGTACTGGACGCGTTCGCCTCGCCCGACGTTCCGGCGGCGGCCGGCGAGCTCGACATGCTCACCGCCCGGGAGCGTGACGTGCTGCGGCTGATCGCCCGCGGGTATGCGTACAAGGAGGTGGCGAAGGAGCTGTTCATCTCCATCAAGACGGTCGAGACACACGTGTCGTCGGTGCTGCGCAAGCTGCAGCTGAGCAACCGCCGGGAGCTGGCCCGCTGGGCGGTCGGCCAGCGGCTCGTCTAGAGCTGCGCCAGCCGCTGGAGCAGCAGCGCTTCGGCCAGGCAGGCCCGCCGCCACATCGCCAGGTCCAGGCTCTCGTCGATGCCGTGCCAGCGCGACGCCGGGTCGCCGACGCCGGTGACCAGCACCGTCGCACCCGGGAAGCTACGGGCGAACGCGGCGATGAACGGGATCGACCCGCCGATGCCGGCCTCGACCGCGGTGTTGCCGTACGCCTCGGCGAACGCCGCCCGGGCCAGGTCGTAGACGTCGCCGGTGGTCTCGAGCGCGTACGGCTCGGCGACCGCGCCCGGTGTGACGACGACCTCGGCGCCCCACGGTGCGTTTTCGTGCAGGTGCGCGGTGAGGGCAGCCATCGCCCGCTGCCCGTCGTCGCCGGGGGCGATCCGCAGACTGATCGTCGCGCGGGCACGGGGCAGCAGGACGTTGCTGGCCTGTTCCACGCTGGGCGCATCCAGCCCGATGACCGCGACGGCCGGGCGGTGCCACAGCCGCTCGTTGATGGTGCCCGAGCCGATCAGGGACGCGCCAGGGAGCAGGCCGACCTCGGCCGTGTAGATCTCGGTCGTGGTGTCCGGCGCGGCCGAGGTGCCGACGTGCAGGCCCTTCACGGCGACGTCACCGAGCTCGTCGTGCAGGGTCGCCAGCAGCCGGCAGAGCCCGGTCAGCGCGTCGCCGACCGGGCCGCCGTACACCCCGGAGTGCACCGGCTGAGCCAGCAGTCGCAGCTCGACCCGCAGGTCGACCAGGCCACGCAGGCTGGTGGTGAACGACGGGACGTCGACGGCGGCGTTGGCCGCATCGGCGATGACGATGACGTCGGCGCGCAGCCGCTCGCGGTGCTCGGCCAGCAGGGCGGTCAGCGTCGGGCTGCCGATCTCCTCCTCGCCCTCGACGAACAGCACGACACCCACCGGGGGCTTGCCGCCGAAGGCCCGCAGCACCGCCAGGTGCATGAGCACGCCGGCCTTGTCGTCCGCGGCGCCCCGGCCGTACAGCCGGCCGTTGCGCTCGGTCGGCTCGAAGGGCGGGCTGGTCCACTCGGCGAGCGGGCCGGTCGGCTGCACGTCGAGGTGGGCGTACAGCAGGACGGTGGGCGCGCCCTCGGGCGCCGGCCAGCTCGCCAGGACCGCAGGTGCGCCGCCGGCGTCGACGACCGTGACGTCCCGCCCGCCCGCAGCCCGGGCGTGCGCGGCGACCTCGTCGGCGGCGCGCCGGACGTCCGCGGCGCGGCCCGGGTCGGCGGACAGCGACGGGATCCGGACGAGCGCCTCGAGATGGGCGCGGGCACTGGGCAGGACGTCGTCGAGGGCGGCAGCGAGGTCGGTCATGCCGGCGACCCTACGACGGGTCGAGCAGCCGGATGCGGACCGCCCGGGCCAGCGCAGGGGCCGTCTGCAGGACCGCCAGCCGCGGGTCCGGGACGTCGAGGAACCGGCCACGCGCGAGCCCGGCGAGCGGGCCGAGGCGCCGGTCGGAAAGCACCGCTGCGACCGCGGTGCGCTCGCCGCCGGCGACGAGTCCGTCCAGGCCACCGACAAGCGGGAGCAGCACATCGACGGCGGTCTGCGCGGCCGCGTCGTGCGCCACGCGGACCTGGCCCTCCCGCCGCCGGGCGAACCGTTGCTGCGACCAGCCGCCGGCGGCCGAGCGACCGTGCACCTGCCGGCTGCCGACCTTGCTCACGACCAGCCGGCTGCCCTCGGCGACCCCGACGGCGTGGCCGCCGAGGCGCACCAGCAGCAGGCCGAGCCGGCGTTCTCGCAGGCAGTGCGCCACCAGGTCGCCGACCAGCGGCGGCCAGGTCACCTCGACCTCGGCGACCGCGCCGTCCGGGCCGGTGTACGTCGTACCGGCCACCGTGGGGGAGCCGTGCCTGGACGCGAACCCGTCGAGCCAGCGCGCCAACCGCTCCGGTGGCACCTCGACCCACCGACCGCCCCCCGCGGCGGGGCGGGAGGCGGCCATGCCCGTGAGCCTGTCAGGCAGCAGCAACAGGTCAGCGCCTACCGTCGCCGTGTGACCGCCCCCGCACCGAAGGTCCACCGCCTGCTCGCGCCGCCGCGCCCCGGCCGCCACGGGGCCTGGCTGTACGCCCTGCGTACGACGAACCCGCCGCCCGACCGCCCGATCGCCGAGCTCGACGTGGTGACCCGCTGGCTGGTCGTGACCCGCGCGGCGGTGCTGCCGATGACGCTGTTCGGCGGCCTGGTCGCGGGGCTGCTCGCAGTGCGCGCCGACGGCTTCTCGGCCGGCCTCTGGGCGCTCGCGACGCTGGGCATCGTGCTGGCGCACACCAGCAACAACCTGCTCAACGACCTGGCGGACACCGACGTGGGCCTGGACACCGAGAGCTACCCGCGGGCGCTGTACGCCCCGCACCCGTTCCTGTCCGGGCTCGTCACGCGCCGACAGCTGCTCGGCGCGCTGCTGGCGATCAACCTCGCCGACCTGGTCATCATGCTCGTGCTGTACGTCCAGCGCGGCTGGCCGGTGATCGCCTTCGCGCTGGTCGGGCTGTTCCTGTCGTACGCCTACACCGCCCCGCCGCTGCGGCTGAAGAAGCGCGGCCTCGGCGAGCCCGACGTGCTGCTCACCTGGGGCCCGCTGATGATCGCGGGTACCTACTTCTCGGCGGTCGGGCAGCTGCCGTGGCAGGTCTGGGTGGCCAGCGTGCCGTACGGCCTGCTCTGCACGACCGTGCTGATGGGCAAACACATCGACAAGATCCCGTACGACGAGCCGACCGGCACCCGCACGCTGCCGGTCCTGCTCGGCGAGCCGCGAGCCCGGGGGTTCACCCAGGGCCTGCTGATCTCCTTCTACGTGACCACCGTGCTCGCGGTGCTCATCGGCGCGCTGCCGTGGCCGGTGCTGCTGGTCGGCCTCGCGCTGCCGACGCTGGTCCAGGTCCTGGCGGCCTTCCGCGCGGGCCGGCCGGAGCAGCCGCCGGAGGGCTTCCCGGTCTGGCCGCTGTGGTTCGCCGCCGTGTGCTTCGTGCACGTCACGCGGGCCGGCGCAGCGCTCGTCGGCGGGCTCGCGGTCGCCGCCGTGCTCGGCACGGGGCTGCCCCTGTGACGGACGCGCTGCTCTCGACCGGCGCCGCGCTGCTGCTCACGGCGGTCGTGCTCGCCGGTCTCGGCGTGATGACCCTCGTCCCCTTCGTCGTGGCAGTGGGCCTCGCCGAGCGGCGGTCCTGCGGGTCGGCCCGCTGGGGCCTGGCCAGCGCGGTCAGCAGCGCGGTCGGCCTGGGCGCCGCGGCCGTCGCCGCCCGGCACGGTCTCGGGCTGCCGGTAGCGGCCTTGGCCGCGGCCGCGACCTGGGCCGCTCCGCTTGCGCTGCTGCTGCTCGGCACCGGCGGCGGGCGGGTGGCCGGCATCCGCGGCCGGCACGAGTAGCCACCGACTGCCGGGAGCGACGGGCTACCGGGTGTCGATGACCCGGAAGCCCTCGGCGAGGCGCCCCTCCGGCAGCCCGGCGAGATGCGCGTTGCGCGCGAGCCAACCGCGCAGCAACCCCTCGAGGTCGTCCATGTGCGATGTCTGCGACACATGCTGACGCAGCGCCGCCACCTTGCGGTCGAACTGGTCGGTGATGTCGACCCAGGTGTCGGACCCGCTGCCGGCCGTCATCACCCAGGTCTCCGATACCGACCAGGCCTCGAGCCCCTCCGCCGCCAGCTCCAGGTGGGTGAACGGGTTGCGGGCGTCCGGATAGACCGCGCACAGCGCCGCTTCGCCGGCGGCCCGGTGGTCGGGGTGCGATGTCCCGATCCGCTCCCAGTTGATCTCCGGCGACTGCATGAGCAGTCGCTGCGGACGTACCTGCCGGATCACCCGGCTGATGTCCCGCCGCAGGTCGAAGCTCGCCGTCAGCCGGCCGTCCGGGTAGCCCAGGAACACCAGATCGTCGACGCCGACCTCCTTGGCCGCCGCACGCTGCTCGGTCTGCCGGATGCCACCGATCTCGCCGCGCGGCACGGCCGGGTCGAAGCCGCCCGCGTCACCGTCGGTGCAGATGCAGTACGTCACCTTGATCCCGCTGTCGGTCCAGCTGGCGACGGTGCCGGCCGACCCGAAGTCGACGTCGTCCGGGTGGGCGACGACCACGAGGGCCCGCTCGACCTGCTCCTGCGCCACTGCTGCTCCTTGAGGTCGATGCTGCGCCATAGGACATCATGCGCCGGGTGGGCGGGCGACCGGACGTGCGCGGGGGCCGGGGCACCCGCGGCTTCCCGCCGGGGTCCGCCCAGGCCCTGGTCGCGCTGGTGCTGGGCCTGGTCGCCGGCGTCACCGGGCTGCACCGAGGCGAGCCCGGCCTGGCGGTGCTGTTCTTCGCGGTGGCCGCCCTCGGCGCCGCTGCGCTGGCCCGGCTCTACCTGCGTCGCTGACGGCCTGGCAGGGTGGGTGTCCCTACCCGTGGAGGTGCCCGTGCCGCTGCCCTGGTCGTATGAGCTCGCCGGCCGGCTGGACCGGCACGTCGTCGCCTTCGACACGTTGCGCGGGAACCCACTGGGCGATCCCGTCGAGCGGCCGCTGAACGTCTACCTGCCGCCCGGCTACGACGACGAGCCGGACCGGAGCTACCCGTCGGTGTACGTGCTGCAGGGCTACACCGGGCACCTGGCGATGTGGGACAACCGCCAGCCGTACCGGCTGACCTTCCCGGAAGCCGCCGACCACATCTTCGCGGACGGCACAGCCCCGCCCGTCGTCGTGGTCTACGTCGACGCCTGGACGCGGTACGGCGGGTCGCAGTTCGTCGACTCGCCCGGTACCGGGCGCTACCACTCCTACCTCTGCGACGAGGTCGTGCCGTGGGTCGACGCGCACTACCGGACGCTGGACAGCCCCTCGCACCGCGGCGTCATGGGCAAGTCCAGCGGCGGCTTCGGCGCGTTCATCACCCCGATGCTGCGCCCGGACCGGTTCGGCGGGCTCGCCTCGCACGCCGGCGACTCGCTGTACGAGTACTGCTACCTCGACGAGTTCGCCAAGTCGACGCGGGCCCTGCGCGAGTACGGCGGCGACATCTGGACCTGGTGGGCGGACCTGCAGACCCGGCCGGGGCTGACGAAGCCTGCCGACGACGGCCTGCTCATGACGCTGGGCTGCTCGGCGGCGTTCTCGGCTGAGCCCGACGGCACGGTGGTACTGCCGTTCGACCCGCACAGCGGCCGGCTCCGCGAGGATGTCTGGCAGCGCTGGCTCGACTGGGACCCGGTCCGGATGGTGCCGCGGTACGCCGACGCGCTGCGCTCGCAACGGGCCGTCTGGATCGACGCCGGCACCCGCGACGAGTGGTACCTCGACCTCGGCGCGCAGGCGGTGGTCGACGCGCTGGCCGGGATCGGCGTGACCGACGTCCACCATGAGACCTACGACGCCGGTCACGGTGGCATCGACTACCGCTACCCGCTGTCGCTGGCCTACCTGGCGCAGCGCCTGTCGCCCTGATGCCGTCCACGATGCCGTCCACAGCCGGCCGGCGGGGGAGACGTGCCCGACGGCTCGTGCCGGTAGCCTCGAACGGGTGAGCGAGGTGCTGTACGACGACCATGCCCCCGCCGTGCTGGCGCCCCGCGCGCCGTCGGTGGAGCGCCTGCTCGAGGGCCTCAACCCGCAGCAGCGCGAGGCGGTCGTGCACACCGGGAGCCCGCTGCTGATCGTGGCGGGGGCCGGGTCGGGCAAGACCAAGGCGCTCACGACGCGCATCGCGTACCTGCTGGCGGCCCGCGGGGTGCAGCCGGGCGAGGTCCTGGCGATCACCTTCACCAACAAGGCCGCCGGGGAGATGAAGGAGCGGGTCGCCGCGCTGGTCGGGCCGCGCGCGCGGGCGATGTGGGTCAGCACCTTCCACTCCGCCTGCGTACGCATCCTGCGCGCCAACGCCAAGCAGCTGGGCTTCACCAGCAGCTTCTCGATCTACGACCAGGCAGACGCGCAGCGGCTGATGGCGCTGGTCTGCCGGGAGCTCGACCTCGATCCCAAGCGGGTCCCGCCGCGGGCGATGAGCAACCAGATCAGCGACCTGAAGAACGAGCTCCTGGACTGGGAGTCCGCCCGTGACCGGGCCGTCAACGGCGCCGAGCTGCAGGTCGCCGAGGTCTACCAGCGCTACCAGCTCCGGCTGCGGCAGGCCAACGCCTTCGACTTCGACGACCTCATCATGACCACCGTGGACCTGCTGCAGGCCTTCCCGGATGTCGCCGAGCACTACCGGCGGCGTTTCCGGCACGTGCTGGTGGATGAGTACCAGGACACCAACCACGCGCAGTACACGCTCGTGCGCGAGCTGGTCGGCGCCGGCGTCGGTCGCGAGAAGGGCGGGGTCAGCACGTCGGCCGCGACCGGTGAGCTGTGCGTCGTCGGCGACGCCGACCAGTCGATCTACGCCTTCCGCGGCGCCGACATCCGCAACATCCTGGCGTTCGAGGAGGACTTCCCCGACGCCAAGGTCGTCCTGCTCGAGCAGAACTACCGCTCCACGCAGACCATCCTGACGGCCGCCAACGCGGTCATCGCCCAGAACGAGGGCCGCAAGGACAAGCGGCTCTGGACCGACGCCGGCAACGGGGAGCAGGTCGTCGGCTACGTCGCTGACAACGAGCACGACGAGGCAGCATTCGTGGCTCAGGAGGTCGACCGGCTCAGCGACGAGCATGGCGTCCAGCCCCACGACGTTGCGGTGTTCTACCGGACCAACGCGCAGTCGCGGGTGTTCGAGGAGGTGTTCATCCGGGTCGGCCTGCCCTACCGGGTGGTCGGGGGCGTGCGGTTCTACGAGCGCCGGGAGGTCCGCGACGCGCTCGCGTACCTGCGGGTGCTGGCCAACCCCGCCGACCTGGTCAGCCTGCGCCGCATCCTCAACACGCCGCGCCGCGGCATCGGCGACAAGGCCCAGGAGTGCCTGACGTCGTTCGCCGAGCGCGAGCGGATCGGCTTCGCCGACGCCGTACGGCGGTGTGACGAGGTCCCGACGCTGGCGCCCCGGTCGGTGAAGAGCATCCGCGAGTTCGCCGACCTGATGGACGAGCTGCGCACCCTGGTGCTGGGCGGCATGCCCCCGGCGGAGGTGCTGGAGGCGGTGCTGGACCGCACCGGCTACCTCGCCGAGCTGGCGGCCAGCCCCGACCCGCAGGACGAGAGCCGGGTCGAGAACCTCTCCGAGCTGGTCGGGGTGGCCCGCGAGTTCAACGAGCGGGTGCCCGACGGCGGGGTCGCCGAGCTCCTCGAGCAGGTGTCCCTGGTGGCCGACGCCGACCAGATCCCCGACGCCGATGGGACTGGCGGCGTGGTCACGCTGATGACCCTGCACGCCGCCAAGGGCCTCGAGTACCCAGTCGTGTTCCTCACCGGCCTCGAGGACGGCGTCTTCCCGCACCTGCGCACCCTCGGCGACGCGAAGGAGCTGCAGGAGGAGCGCCGGCTGGCCTACGTCGGGATCACCCGGGCCCGCGAGCGGCTCTACCTGTCACGGGCCGCGGTACGCAGTGCCTGGGGGCAGACGTCGTACAACCCGCCGTCCCGTTTCCTGGACGAGGTGCCGGACGCGGCGGTGGAATGGCGGCGCGCCGAGAGCACCGTGACGAGCACGCCGGCGCTGAGCGGCCTGGCCACCCGGATGACCGGCAGCGCCCGGGCGGTGAGCGCGGGCCCCGGCCTGCGCGCCGTGCCCTCCCTCGACGTCGGCGACCGGGTCAACCACGATGCGTTCGGCCTCGGCACGGTCACCGCGACCCGGGGCGGGGGCGACAGCGCGCAGGCCGAGGTCGACTTCGGCACGGGCACCGGCCGCAAGTGGCTGCTGCTGCGGTACGCCCCGATCCAGAAGCTCTAGGAGCGCGGTCAGTGTGGCTGGCTCTGGGTGATGCGGTCGGTCACCAGGTTGCCGGTAGCGGTCATCGCCCTTCCGGCGAGGTGGCCAGCGACCGCATCGCCCGGGCCACGCCGCGGTCGTCAGACACGCCTGTGTCGGCACCCCCGGGCTCGGTCTGCGGCCACTCAGCGTAGCGATCTGTCGGTCTCCGAGCGTGCCACCCTGTCGGTGGCACGCGGGGCCGCGTACTGTCCGAGCGCCAGCACGTCCCCCTCGAGGAGGCCCCGTGAGCACCGTCGCCCCGGCCCAGGGCCGGATCCGCGTCGTCGTTGCCAAGCCCGGCCTGGACGGCCACGACCGGGGGGCCAAGGTCGTGGCCAGGGCGCTGCGTGATGCGGGCATGGAGGTCATCTACACCGGCCTGCACCAGACGCCCGAGCAGATCGTCGAGACCACCATCCAGGAGGACGCCGACTGCGTCGGGCTGTCGGTGCTGTCCGGCGCGCACATGACGCTGTTCACCCGCGTGATGGCGCTGCTTCGTGAGCGCGGCGCCGACGACGTCGTGGTGTTCGGCGGCGGCATCATTCCCGAGGACGACATCCCCGAGTTGGCCAGGATCGGCGTCGCGAAGGTGTTCACCCCGGGCGCGACGACCCAGTCGATCGTGGAGTGGGTACGCGCCAACGTGGGCGAGTCGGCACCCGCGCAAGGCTGAGGCAGCGCTGGGGCACCCGACCCGCGCCTGCAGCCGGGGGGTCGTTAGCCTGCGGCGACACTGTCGTCGAACGGACTGGAACCCCTGTGGACCTGATGGAGTACCAGGCGAAGGAGCTCTTCGCCAAGCACGGCGTGCCCGTGCTACCGGGTGAGACGGTCGACACCGCCGACGCCGCGCGCGGGGTCGCCGAACGCATCGGCAAGGCCGTCGTCGTCAAGGCCCAGGTGAAGACCGGTGGTCGCGGGAAGGCCGGCGGAGTCAAGCTCGCCGAGACGCCTGACGAGGCCGTGGACAAGGCCCGGGGGATCCTCGGCCTGGACATCAAGGGGCACCTCGTCCACAAGGTCCTGGTCACCGAAGCCAGCGACATCGACGCCGAGTACTACGTGTCCTTCCTGCTGGACCGGGCCAACCGCAGCTACCTGGCGATGGCCAGTGTCGAGGGCGGCATGGAGATCGAGCAGCTCGCGGTCGAACGTCCCGAGGCGCTCGCGAGGGTCGCCGTCGACGCGGTCACGGGCTGCGACGAGGCAAAGGCCCGCGAGATCGTCGCGGCTGCCGGCTTCCCCGCCGACGTCGCCGACGACGTCGCCGCGGTCCTGGTCAGCCTGTGGCAGGTCTTCACCGGCGAGGAGGCCACCCTGGTCGAGGTCAACCCGCTGGTGAAGACCCCCGACGGCCGGATCGTCGCGCTGGACGGCAAGGTCACCCTCGACGGCAACGCCGAGTTCCGGCACGCCGACGTCTTCACGGCGTACGCCGACCCGGTGGCCGCTGACGACCTGGAGGGCCGAGCCAAGGCCAAGGGCCTCAACTACGTCAAGCTCGACGGCCAGGTCGGCATCATCGGCAACGGGGCGGGCCTGGTCATGTCGACGCTCGACGTGGTCGCCTACGCCGGCGAGGCGCACGGCGGCGTCAAGCCGGCCAACTTCCTCGACATCGGCGGTGGTGCGTCGGCTCAGGTGATGGCCGACGGTCTGGAGATCATCTTGTCCGACCCGGACGTCCGGTCGGTGTTCGTCAACGTCTTCGGCGGCATCACGTCCTGCGATGCGGTCGCGGCCGGCATCGTCCAGGCGTTGGCGATGCTCGGCGACAAGGAGACCAAGCCGCTGGTCGTACGCCTGGACGGCAACAACGTCGAGGAGGGTCACCGCATCCTCGCCGAGGCCGCGCATCCACTGGTCACGGTCGTCGACACCATGGACGGCGCGGCCGACAAGGCCGCCGAGCTGGCGAACGGCGGCAGCTGAGATGGCCATCTTCCTGCATGAGGGCAGCAAGGTCATCGTCCAGGGGATCACCGGGTCCGAGGGCACCAAGCACACCCGCCGGATGGTGGCCTCGGGCACGAACGTCGTCGGCGGCGTCAACCCGCGCAAGGCAGGTTCCGACGTTGACGGCATCCCGGTCTTCGCGACCGTCGCCGAGGCCATGGCGACGACCGGCGCCGACGTCAGCGTGGTCTTCGTACCGCCGGCCTTCGCCAGGGCCGCCGTCGTCGAGGCGGTCGACGCAGGCATCGGGCTGGCCGTCGTCATCACCGAGGGCATCCCGGTGCAGGACTCCGCGTGGTTCTGGCAGTACAGCCAGGGCCGGAGCACCCGCATCGTCGGCCCGAACTGCCCTGGCCTGATCAGCCCCGGCAAGAGCAACGCGGGAATCATCCCGGCGACGATCGCGCCGAACCCCGGCCGGATCGGGCTGGTCAGCAAGAGCGGCACGCTGACCTACCAGATGATGTACGAACTGCGCGACTTCGGCTTCTCGACCGCGATCGGCATCGGTGGTGACCCGGTCATCGGCACGACGCACATCGACGCGCTCGAGGCGTTCGAGGCAGACCCCGAGACCGATGCCATCGTGATGATCGGTGAGATCGGCGGCGACGCCGAGGAGCGGGCCGCCGACTTCATCGAGGCCTCCGTCAGCAAGCCGGTCGTGGGCTACGTCGCCGGCTTCACCGCACCCGAAGGCAAGACGATGGGTCATGCCGGCGCCATCGTCTCGGGCTCGTCGGGCACCGCCCAGGCAAAGCAGGAGGCCCTGGAGGCCGCCGGCGTCAAGGTCGGCAAGACGCCGTCGGCCACCGCCGAGCTGATGCGCCAGATCATGCAGGCGATGTAACGGCGCAGCCTCCTGACGGGGAGCGGCCCGCTCGGCGAGCCGCGCGGGTGGGGGCGGCGCAGGCTGGAACACTGACCGGCGATGACCGATACCGTGTCGCGCCCCGCGCTGCCTGCTCGTCCACCGTCCCGGAGCCGGCGCGGGTCCCGTCCGGGCCTGCTCCGGGCGGGCCTGCCAGCGGCCGGCTGGGCGCTCGGCGCCGGGCTGGTCGCCGTGGCCGTACCCGTCCTGCTGGTCTGGGCTGCCGACAGCCGCTCCGGTGCCGGTGCGGGCGCCGCGCTGCGGATGGTCGCCCAGATCTGGCTGCTGGCTCACGGGACCGGGCTCGCCATGACCGGGGGAACCGTCGGGCTGGTGCCGCTGGGCCTGTTCGCGCTGCCGCTGCTGCTGCTCGAACGGGCTGCCCGCCACGCCGCCACCCAGCACGAGGTCACGACGATCCCTGATGCCGCCCGGCTCGCCGCGGGGGTGGCTGGCCCGTACGCCCTCGCCGTCACCGTGGTGGCCGGGCTGGCCCGCAGTGCACACGTCCAGCCCGCGGCGGCGCAGGCCCTCATCGGCGCGAGCGTCCTTGCGCTGATCGGCGCGGGTACGGGCGTGCTGCGCGGCGCCCAGCTCGGGCCGGTGCTTCGCGCCGCCGTACCCACCCGGGTACGCGGCGCGCTCGCACCGGCCGCCGCCGCCTCGCTCGCGCTGCTGGGAGCGGGCGCGCTGCTCGCTGGAGGCTCTCTGGTGGCTCACCTCGGCCGGGCCGCGGACCTGGCGGCGGCCTCTTCACCGGGCGTCGTCGGCGGCTTCGGGCTCTTGCTGCTCGGCCTGCTGCTGGTGCCTACCGCCGCCGTCTGGGGCGCCTGCTACCTGGCCGGGCCCGGCCTCGCCGTCGGCGTCGGCACCGCGTTCGGGCCGTTCGGTGTGACGACCGGACCACTCCCCGCGGTGCCGCTGCTCGCTGCCCTACCCGCTGGCACGCTGCCTGCCGGGCTCGCGGTGCTCGTGCTCGCCATCCCGCTGCTGGCCGGCGTGCTGGCGGGCCGGATCACCCAACGACGCAACGGTCGGCTGTCCGAGGCGCTGCTCGCCGGTCCTCTCGCCGGTACTGCACTGGCGCTGCTCGCGGTGGTGTCGGGGGGCCCGCTCGGCGGCGGCCATGTCAGCCAGGTCGGCCCGTCCGGGTGGCGGGTCGGGCTTGCCGTAGCCGTGGAGGTGAGCGTCGGCGCCGCGTCGTGGGTCGGCGCCCAGCGCCTGCGTCGTCGCCGGCAGAGCCACCCCCGGGTGCACACCAGCCAGCCGCCTGAGGCTCCGGAACAGGGCTAGCCGGGCCCGCCCCGCGGGGCACTGCGCGGACGTCCGGCACGGGGCGGACCACCAGCGCGATCATGCAGAAATGGTCTTTCCGTGCGCTCGGTGGGCGCCCACATCTGCATGATCGCTCACCAACGTGAGTCGTGGCGGTGGGCGGTCAGCGGCCGCTCGGCGGGCGAGCAGGAGCCGGTCCCCGGGCGAGCAGAGCCGGTCAGCGGCCCTCGATACCGCGCCGCAGCTGCTCCTTGCAGGCGGCGTCCTGCGCGGGGCTGACGGAGCCGCGTCGGCACCCGTTGTAGTCCCGGACGTCGTCGCGGACGTACAGCCAGGTGCCCCCGGCGATCACCAGTCCGAGGACGCCGAGCAGTATTCCGGCAACCGCCGTCCCGGCGCGGCCGCCGGTGCCGCGGCTGCGCGCGAGGCCGCGCGCACCCAGTGAGATGGCGAGGGCGCCCAGCAGCACCCCGCCGATGATGCTGACCCCGAGCAGTACCGACAGAACCCCGACCGTCAGGGCCGCAACCCCGATCCCGCCGGCACCGGTCGGTCGCGGCGGGCCGCTTCGGGGGCCACCCGAGGGCGACCCCCAGGCAGGAGGCCGGCTCGGCTCGCCGTACGGCGTGGAGCCGTACGGGGGCGGCACCCACGGAGCGGTCGGGGCGGCCGGTGCGCCGGCTTCGCCGTCGCGCGGCGGGGACGCGTACGGGTCGTCGGCTGGGCTCACCCGCCCACGCTAGGGCGTTGCTGGTCACGCAGGAGGCGTTCCGGGCTCAGCCGCCGGGGCCGCCGGGGCCGCCGGTGGACCCTGCCAGCAGGAGATCGGCGCCGAGTACGACAGCCAGGACGAGGAAGATCGACGCGATGACGATGGCGGCCGTAGCCAACCCGCCGCCGGCCTGGCCGGTCTTCTTGATCTGTCCCTTCGCGACGATGCCAAGGATCAGCCCCACCAGCGGGAACAGGAAGGCGCAGACGAGGGCACCGATGGCGAGGCCATTGGTGCCCTGCGGCGGCGGTCCGGAGCCGACGGGATGCTGGCCGTAACCCTGCTGCTGGCCGTAACCCTGGGGCGGTGGCCCGTAGCCCGGCGGCTGGCCAGCGCCCTCGGGTGGGTCCTAGCCCTGCGGCGGCTGCTCGGTCATGGTCGCCCTTTCATCGTGGGACGCCGGATGTACCCCGTCATGTGCGCACGACGACCGTCTTGAGGATCTTGTCGGCGAAGGTCTGCTTCTTGGCGTCCCAGATCGGCCACAGGTAGCCGACGATGGAGTAGGAGTCGAGCGCGTGCACGAAGTAGCGGGCGACCGACAGGCCCGCGCCGACAACCTGGCCGTCTTGTTCGCGCAGCAGCCGCAGTCCGACCGCCCGCTTGCCGATCGTCTGCCCGGTTCGGCCCTGGACGATCAGCTGCCAGACGAACACGCCGATCCCGGCCAGGTAGCCGAGCACGATGACCAGGGTGCCGAGCGGGGCCGAGACCGACCTGAGCAGCAGCCCGAGCAGGACGGCCCCGAGGATGATCCCGAAGACAACGAGGCCGTCCAACAACGAGGCCCCGACGCGCTGCCCCCAGCTCGCGAGCTCGGGCAAGCCGCCCCGACCGAAGACCGGAACGTTGCCGGGCAGACCCCCGTAGCCGGGCGGACCCCCGTAGTTGGGCGGACTCCCGTAGCCAGGTGGCGGGCCGTAGCCGGGCGGCGGGCCGTAGCCGGGTGGCGGGCCGTAGCCGGG
>JBKJQN010000065.1:0-11820 GCA_046593925.1 Mycobacteriales bacterium | reverse complement strand
GAACGGGATGAGCGCCGTGGCGACCGAGACGATCTGCTGCGGCGAGACGTCCATGAGCTGGACCTCCTCGGGCGCAACAGCGCTGATCTCGGTGGTGGCGCCGAGGAACACGTCGCGCTCGAGCTGGAGCTTGAGGTCGCTCAGCGAACGGGCCTGCGGCGAACGACGCACCAGCACCTTGTCGGCCTTGAACGTGCCGTCGGGGTTGAGGGGTGCGTCCGCCTGCGCGACCACGTACTCCTCTTCCTCGTCGGCCGGCAGGTAGACGATGTCCTTGGTGACCTTGCCGTTGACCACCTTGCGGTACGGCGACTCGATGAACCCGAACTCGTTGACGCGGGCGAACGTGGCCAGGGCGCCGATGAGGCCGATGTTCGGGCCTTCCGGAGTCTCGATCGGGCACATGCGGCCGTAGTGGCTGAAGTGGACGTCGCGGACCTCGAAGCCGGCTCGCTCACGGGACAGACCGCCCGGGCCGAGCGCGGACAGGCGACGGCGGTGGGTCAGGCCGGACAAGGGGTTGACCTGGTCCATGAACTGGCTGAGCTGGCTGGTGCCGAAGAACTCCTTGATGGAGGCGACGACTGGCCGGATGTTGATCAGCGTCTGCGGCGTGATCGCCTCGACGTCCTGGGTCGTCATGCGCTCACGCACGACGCGCTCCATCCGGGCCAGGCCCAGCCGGATCTGGTTCTGGATCAGCTCGCCGACCGTACGCAGGCGGCGGTTGCCCAGGTGGTCGATGTCATCGGTCTCATAGCCCTGCTCACCGGCATGCAGCCGTACGACGTAGTCGATCGTCGCCAGGATGTCGTCCTCGGTGAGCACCCCCTGGTCGACGGGCAGCGCGAGCTGGAGCTTCTTGTTGGCCTTGTAGCGACCGACCTTGGCCAGGTCGTAGCGCTTGGGGTTGAAGAACAGGTTGTCCAGCAGCGTCTGCGCGGACTCGCGGGTCGGCGGCTCACCCGGGCGGAGCTTGCGGTAGATGTCGATCAGGGCGTCGTCCTGCCCAGTGGTGTGGTCCTTCTCCAGCGTCATCCGCATCGACTCGAAGTCGCCGTAACGCTCCAGGATGCGGGCGTCGTCCCAGCCCAGGGCCTTGAGGAGCACGGTGACGGGCTGCTTGCGCTTCCGGTCGATACGCACGCCCACCGAATCGCGCTTGTCGATCTCGAACTCCAGCCAGGCACCCCGGCTCGGGATGATCTTGCAGGAGTAGGTGTCCTTGTCGGTCGTCTTGTCGATCTGCTTGTCGAAGTAGACGCCCGGCGAGCGCACCAGCTGTGACACCACGACGCGCTCGGTGCCGTTGATGACGAACGTGCCCTTGTCGGTCATCACCGGGAAGTCCCCCATGAAAACCGTCTGGGACTTGATCTCGCCCGTGGTGTTGTTGGTGAATTCAGCGGTGACGAACAGCGGCGCCGCGTACGTCATGTCCTTGTCCTTGCACTCCTCGACGGAGTACTTGGTGGGCTCGAAGCGATGGTCGCGGAAGCTCAGGGACATGGACCCGGAGAAGTCCTCGATCGGCGAGATCTCCTCGAAGATCTCCTCGAGGCCGGAGGACGTGGAAGTGTCCGCGCGGCCGGTGTCGAGGGCCTCCTGGACCCGCACGGTCCACGGGGCGTTGCCGACCAGCCAGTCGAACGACGTGGTCTGAAGATGCAGCAGGTTGGGAACCTCAAGAGGCTCCCGGATCTTGGCGAAGGACAGGCGCGGGGTGGTACGACGAGCAGCCAACAGGGGGTTCCTTCCGACGGCAGCGGGCGTGGTGCTGCCCTGACCTGCCACGAACCTCAGACGGAGCGCCCGCTCCTCCGACCCACCTGCCGGGGCATCTGGCCCGGGCGGTCATATGACGGGATGCAGCGCAATGTGGCAGCGTAGCCCATAGCTACCTGCCTGTCTAGGGTCGTGCACGCCGCACCCACTGCTGGCCACAGCGTGCCCAGCGACGCCTCCGACGTCAAGGACCAGACGGGTGGCTGGGGACGGCGGACGTCCAGCTGACCCACCGCGACGCAGACCCGGGCCCGGCCCGATGGCAGTGGCCCATGCCCTCCCGCGCCTCCCCTTCACCAGGTCACTTCCCCTGCGTCAGGCCAGCCGGCAGGGCCGCGCAGCTGCACTCTCGACGGGGGGCGAGGCTGCGCGGACCAGGCCGGGTACGGCACAGGGCGGCCCGCCGCTGGCGGACCGCCCTGTGCGCGACGCGGCAGACTGCTACTTGACGGTCACCGTGGCGCCGGCGGCCTGGAGAGCCGTCTTGGCCTTCTCGGCAGCCTCCTTGGTGGCCTTCTCCAGCACGGCCTTCGGGGCGCCGTCCACGAGGTCCTTGGCCTCCTTGAGCCCGAGGCTCGTGATGGTGCGCACCTCCTTGATGACCTGGATCTTCTTCTCGCCGGCAGCCTCGAGGATGACGTCGAACTCGTCCTGCTCGGCGACCTCCTCGGCAGCCGCGCCACCGGCAGCTGGCGCCGCGGCGGCGACCGGAGCGGCCGCCGTAACGCCGAAGGTCTCCTCGAACTGCTTCACGAAACCGGAGAGCTCGATCAGCGTCATCTCCTTGAACTGGTCGAGCAGCTCGTCGGTGCTGAGCTTGGCCATGCGTGGCTCCTCGTTGCTGTGCGGGTCGCGGTGTGGTGCCGGACTCCGGAGTGGGTGGGGGGTGGGGCTGGTGCCGTACGGTCCGAGCCTCAGGTGGTCTGCGGCGTGTCGTCGGTCTCGGGGGCTGCCTCGGCGCTGGCCGCCGCGGCATCTTCCGCGGGGGCGTCGACCGTGAGGGTCTCGGCCGCCGGCTCGTTGTCGGGGGCTTCGACGGCTGTCGGCGTACCGGCACCGCCGATGATCGACGGGTCCTGCTCGGCCTTGGCCTGCAGGGCAGCTGCGAGGCGGGCGACCTGGGCAAGCGGTGCGTTGAGCAGATACACGGCGTTCGACAGCGAGGCCTTCAGAGCGCCCGCCATCTTTGCCAGCAGCACCTCACGGGACTCAAGATCGGCAAGCTTGCGGATCTCATCGACCGAGAGCGGCTCGCCGTCGAGGACACCGCCCTTGACGATGAGCGCCGGGTTGGCCCGGGCGTAGTCGCGCAAGGCCCTGGCGGCCTCGACCGGCTCGCCCTTGACGAACGCCACGGCAGTCGGGCCGGAGAGCAGTCCGAGCAGGCCGTCCAGCCCGGCCTCGGTGGCCGCCAGCCGGGTCAGCGTATTTTTGACGATGATGTACGAGGTGTCGCTACCGAGGGCCACCCGCAGCGCAGTGACCTGCTTGACGGACAGGCCGCGGTACTCCGTCAGCACAGCCGCGGTAGACGTGCGAAAAGCCTCGGTGAGCTCAGCGACCGCAGCGGCCTTGTCTGGCCGCACGGTGGCCCGCCGGTGCTCGGCCGGCGGCTGCTCGGGAGCTGACTGCGCGGTGTCGGTGGCCATGGGCCTGCTCTCGGGGATCGGGCCGGGTCCCTGTCGGGGGCCCGCACGCGCGAACGCCCCGGCGCACAGCGCACGGGGCGTCAGAGGCGACCGAGAGGGCTCGGAGTCTGGCCGTGTCGCCTGCGCGGGTCGCCTGCGCGATGCAGGGCCTTCCGCTCCCCGGAGGGAGCGACCAGCGGTCTCGGGTGACGGTCGGTCGAAAGACTAGCAGTCCAGCCAGGTGGTCCGCCGGCCGGCGGCGGCGGGCGCCCTGCCAGCCCTGATTCACCCCTGGAAAGCCACCGCAGCTACTCCGGGCGGGTGTCGGAGCCGTCCTCGAGCAGGTTGCGGGTGCGGTTCGGGTCCACCGGGATGCCCGGACCCATTGTCGTGCTGACGGTGATCTTCTTCAGGAACTTGCCCTTGGCGGCCGACGGCTTGGCCCGGCCGACCTCATCGAGTGCCGCGCCGTAGTTCTCGACCAGCAGCTTCTCGTCGAAAGACGCCTTGCCGATGACCAGATGCAGGTTGGCCTGCTTGTCGACCCGGAAGTTGACCTTGCCGCCCTTGATGTCCTGCACGGCCTTGGTGACGTCGGTCGTCACGGTGCCGGTCTTGGGGTTGGGCATCAGGCCGCGCGGCCCGAGGATGCGGGCGATCTTACCGACCTTCCCCATCTGGTCCGGGGTCGCCACCGCGGCATCGAAGTCGAGAAAGCCCTTCTGGATCCTCTCGATCAGGTCGTCGCCGCCGACCTCGTCGGCGCCCGCGGCGATGGCTTCGGCGGCCTTCTCGCCGGCGGCAAAGACGATGACGCGGGAGACCTTGCCGGTGCCATGCGGCAGGTTGACCGTGCCGCGGACCATCTGGTCGGCCTTGCGGGGGTCGACGCCCAGACGCATGGCCACCTCGACAGTCGCGTCGTACTTCACGGTGCTGGTCTGCTTCGCGAGGCGGACGGCCTCGAGCGGGGAGTACGCCTTATCGGCGTCGATCTTGGCCGCTGCCGCGGTCCAGGCCTTGCTGCGCTTCACGATCTCGTCCTCTCTGCCGGAGCGGCAGGTGGTGGTCGGCGGGTCCGGACGGTCCGGGCCCTCCCACGGGCGGTGCGGGTCTTTTGGATGGTGCGGTCCCGCCGGTGATGCCGTCGGCGCCAGCTCAGTCGGAGACGGTGATACCCATCGAGCGGGCCGTACCGGCAATGATGTTGGCGGCGGCGTCGACATCGTTGGCGTTGAGGTCCGACAGCTTCGTCGTGGCGATCTCGCGGACCTGCGCCCGGGAAATCGTCGCGACCTTCTTGGTGTGCGGCGTCGGGGAGCCCTTGTCCACACCGGCGGCCTTCAGAATCAGCCGTGCGGCGGGCGGGGTCTTGGTGATGAAGGTGAAGGAGCGGTCCTCGAACACCGAGATCTCGACCGGGACGATGTCCCCGCGCTGGCTCTCGGTCGCGGCGTTGTACTGCTTGCAGAACTCCATGATGTTGACGCCGTGCTGGCCGAGCGCGGGGCCGACCGGCGGCGCCGGCGTCGCCACGCCGGCCTTGATCTGCAGCTTGATGACGGCTGAGAGCTTCTTCTTGGGAGGCATGTCTGTTCTCTCTTGAGTTCGAGGGGGCCGGAGCTAGAGCTTGGCGACCTGGTTGAAGGACAGCTCGACCGGTGTCTCGCGGCCGAAGATCGACACCAGCACCTTGAGCTTCTGGCTGTCGAGGTTAATCTCGTTGATGGTCGCGGGGAGGGTGTCGAACGGGCCGTCGGTGACCGTGATCGACTCGCCGACCTCGAAGTCGACGGCCTTCGTGGCGACCACGGTCTTCTGCTTGGGCTCGGCCAGCTGCTTGACGACCTCGTCGAGGGTCAGCGGCGTCGGACGCGAGGTCTGGCCGACAAAGCCGGTGACGCCCGGGGTGTTGCGGACCGCCGACCAGGACTCGTCGGTGAGGTCCATCCGGACGAACAGGTAGCCGGGCAGCTTCTTTCGTACGACGGCCTGGCGCTTACCGCCCTTGACCTCCATGACCTCCTCGGTCGGGACCTCGATCTGAAAGATGAAGTCCTCCATGTTGAGGCTCTGGATCCGGCTCTCGAGGTTGGCCTTCACCTTGTTCTCGTAGCCGGCGTAGGAGTGCACGACGTACCAGTCGCCAGGCAGACCGGACAGGACCAACTTCATCGCATCGGCCGGGTCGAGATCCTCCTCTGCGACCTCCGGCGCCACGCCTGCCTCCTGCGCCGCGTCGGTCACGGCGTCGGTCTCGGCGTCGAAGGCTGCCGTGCCGACGCCTTCGGGCGACGCGTCGTCGAGGTAGCCGCTGGGGGCGTCGTCGACGCCGCCCGCTCCGAGCTCGGCCTCGTCGGCGGCGCCGGTCCCGGCACCGGTGGCCGGGGCGACACCGTCCGGTGTGCTGTCGACGGCCTCGGCCTGCTCCGACGAGGGGCCCTGCCCGGACACCTGGCTGTCGCCGGGCTCGGGGTCGGACGGGCTGGGCGGCTGGGACACGGACACGTCCTTCTGATCTGGGTGCGGGGGTGGGTGGGCGCGGCGCGGGGTGGTCAGCCGGTGGTCGACGCCGGGTCGCCGCCGAAGACCTTCAGCACGGCCTGCGAGAACGCGAAATCGAACAGACTGACCAGCAGCACCATGAACACGACGAAGACGAGGACGACGCTCGTGTAGGTGATCAGCTCCTGGCGGGACGGCCAGATCACCTTGCGGAGCTCGGCCACCACCTGTCGGTAGAAGACCGCGATGCTGCGGATCCGTCCCGGCCCGCCGTCACGTCGCCGGCCGACACGGGACGAGCCGCCTGGCCCGCCCTCCCCGCGGGCCGCCGACGGGGCCTGCGCGCTGTCGCTCACTGGTGCCCTCGCTCCGTCAGCCGGGGTCTCCGGACCTGCCTTGCCGCCACCGGAACCGGAGCGGGTCGTCCTGGTCGTGCCTTCGCCGTGCAGGGGTGGCAGGAGTCGAACCTGCGACATCCGGTTTTGGAGACCGGCGCTCTGGCCAACTGAGCTACACCCCTCCAGGGGCCCGGCCGGTGCCCACTGCGTCGGCGCGCGCGCGCGCCTGGGCAGAGGCGTCGGCCCCCAGATCATGGAGTGTACGGCGTGGGCGGGTCGACGGTCACGGACCGACGGTTGCCAACCTCGCCTGCCCCTGGTGACGGCCGGCCGCGGGGCTGGGAGCATGGCGTCATGACGACCTCGACGCAGCCGACCTCTCCGGGGCGCACTCCCGCGGGACCGCGGATATCCGCCCGCATCGCGGCCATCGCCGAGTCGGCCACCCTCGCCGTCGACGCGAAGGCCAAGGCGAAGAAGGCCGCCGGTGAGGACGTCGTGGGATTCGGCGCCGGGGAACCCGACTTTCCGACACCGGCGCGCATCGTCGCGGCCGCGGCGGCGGCCTGCGGGGACCCGCGCAACCACCACTACACGCCGGCCGGCGGCCTACCCGAGCTCAAGGCCGCGATCGTGGCGAAGACCCGACGCGACAGTGGCTACCAGGTGACGCCCGCGCAGGTCCTGGTCACCAACGGCGGCAAGCAGGCGGTCTACGAGGCGTTCGCGACGCTGCTCGACCCCGGTGACGAGGTGCTGCTGCCCGCCCCGTACTGGACGACGTACCCGGAGGCGGTCAAGCTCGCCGGCGGGGTCCCGGTCGAAATCATGACCAGCGAGGACCAGGGCTACCGGGTCAGCGTCGACCAGCTCGAGGCGGCCCGTACCGCGCGTACGAAAGTCCTGCTGTGGTGCTCCCCCTCCAACCCGACCGGCGCGGTCGCCTCGCCCGACGAGGTCCGCGCCATCGGCGGGTGGGCGCTCGAGCACGGGATCTGGGTGGTCGCCGACGAGATCTACGAGCACCTGGTCTACGGCGGCGCCGAGCACGTCTCGATGCCGGTGGTGGTGCCCGGCCTCGCCGACACCTGCGTCGTGATCAACGGGGTCGCCAAGACGTACGCGATGACCGGCTGGCGGGTCGGCTGGCTGATCGGCCCGGTCGACGTCGTCAAGGCCGCGACCAACCTGCAGTCGCACGCCACCAGCAACGTCAGCAACGTGGCGCAGGTCGCGGCCGTCGAGGCGCTCACCGGCGACCTCTCGGCGGTCGCGCAGATGCGCGCGGCCTTCGACCGACGCCGCACGACCATGGTCGCCATGCTCGACGCCATCCCCGGGGTGGCCTGCCCGACGCCCGAGGGGGCTTTTTACTGCTACCCGTCGGTCAAGGGGGTGCTCGGCCGGACGATCCGCGGGCGCACTCCACAGACCTCCGCCGAGCTCGCCGAGCTGGTGCTCGACGAGGTCGGGGTCGCCGTCGTCCCCGGCGAGGCGTTCGGCACCCCGGGCTACTTCCGACTGTCGTACGCGCTCGGCGACGACGACCTCGTGAAAGGCGTCCAGCGGCTCGCCGACCTGCTGTCCGAGGCCCGCTGAGCCGCGTTATCAGCGTGGCAGCCGCAGGTCCTCGCGGGCGCGGAAGCGCTGCAGGAACCGGTCGTAGGTCTTCTTGGACTCCTTCTCCCGGTACGCCGGGTCGCTGTCGTGGTAACCGCGGTGGCGGTCCTGGCGTACCGGCAGCTCGCCCTCGGGCACCACCAGGCGGCCGCCGGCCTCGCGTAGCAGGAACGACCACTCCAGGTCGGCGTTGCGGTAGAAGCGGGCCTTCGGTGGCAGCGGCACGCGCAGCGCGGCGGCCCGGCGGACCGCGAACAGATAGCCCAGCAGAGCCTCGACCTCGCCCGGGCCGGCCTCGGCGAAGCTCGTCCAGCCGTCCTGCACGGCGACGCCGCGCCAGCCCGCCCCCACCACCCCCGGGTCGTCGAAGCAGGACAGCACGGGCCCGAGCGCGTCCCCCTCCAGGACGGTGCTGGGGTCAAGGAGCACGTGCACGGTGGCGGTGTCGGCGAGCAGCAGCGCCGACCTGGCCTCCGACCAGCCGGCGGCCCGCTCGACGTGCAGCTCCTGGACCCGACCGGGGTGCGCCTGGGCGAGCTCATGCACGGTCTGGCCCGCGTCGCTGCCGTTGTCGAGCAGCACCACGACGACGTCGTCGGGTGCGTGCTGGACCAGGGCCGCCACGCAGGTGCGCAGGTCGTCGGCCCAGCCCTCGACGAGCACGCCGACGGTGCACCGACGGCTATCGGGCTCGGCGCTGCGGTCGGGCAGATCACGCACGGCGCCCAGCACGTCGTACGGCGGTCGCTCGGCGAGCACCGGGCCGTCCGGGCCGTCGCGGACCACCCAGCCGGCGTCGGCGATGGCGTCGCGCAGTCGGTCGCTCTCGGCGAAGTCCTTCGCGGCCCGGGCCTGCGAACGCTGCTCGGACAGTGCCAGCACCTGCGCCGGCGGGCGGCTCACACCGTCTCCCTGAGCAGGGTGCGCAGCGCCTTGCGGTCGGTCTTGAGGACGCTGGTCAGCGGTACGGCGTCGACGATCCGCACCTCGCGCGGGTACTTGGCGGCCGACAGATGCTCGCGCGCGTGGGCGACGAGCGCCTCCGGGGTGCAGGTGCTGCCCGGACGCAGCGACACGAACGCCACGACCTCCTCGCCGACCCGCGGGTCCGGGCGGCCGACGACAGCGGCGGCGCTGACGTCGGGGTGGGCGAGGAGCACGTCCTCGACATCTCGCGGGTAGACGTTGAAGCCGTTGCGGATGATCAGGTCCTTGAGCCGGTCCACGACCGAGAGGTAGCCGTCGGCATCGAGATGCCCGACGTCGCCGGTGTGCAGCCAGCCCCCACGCACGGTCTCTGCCGTCGCCTCGGAGCTGTTCCAGTAGCCGCGCATCAGCACCGGGCCGCGTACGCAGATCTCGCCGTCAACGCCTGGGGCGAGGACCTCACCGTTGGGGCCCTCGATGCGTACCTCGACGCCCGTGACCGGCCTGCCCACGGTGCCGAGTCGGCGCTCGGTGGGTGGCTGCGCACTGATCAGCGCGCTGCTCTCGGTGCAGCCGTAGCCTTCGGCGACCTGCACCGACGGGACCCGCCGCTCGAGCTCGCGGGCCACGTCGACGGCCAGCGGCGCACCACCGCTGCTGACCCGCGCCAGGTTGGACAGGTCGAACTCCTCAAGCGGCTGGGTCAGCAGCATCCCGATCATCGAAGGGACGAGGGCGCTGGTCTGCACGCGGTGCTCCTGCGCCAATCGCAGGAACCCGGCCGGGTCGAACCACCGCATCAGCACGCTCGAGGACGGCTCGACCGCGTGCAGGCCGGTGACGGCGACCAGCAGGCCGTACGCATGGGCGAGCGGGAGCGGCAGCAGGCTGCGGGTGCGCCCGGGCAGGTGGCCCGCGGCGTAGCCGGCAGCCCCGGCGGCGTCCAGGCCAGCGTGCGTCAGGGCCACGCCCTTGGAGCGGCCGGTCGTGCCGCCGGTGTAGAGCAGGGCCGCGAGGTCATCGTCGTGGCGGTCGACCAGGCCCATCTCGGGGCCGGCCTCGAGCTGCGCCCACGACGTCACACCAGCCGGATCGGCTGCGGGGTCGGGGGCGACGACGACGAGGGGCAGCCCGGGAGCGGCCGCCCGACAGGTGGCGAGGAACTCCGGGGTGGTGACAACCGCAACCGCGCCGGAGTCGTCGACGACGTGCCGCAGCTCGTCCAGGGACAGCAGGAACAGCACGGGGGTCGGCACCGCACCGGCCCGCCACAGCGCGGCATAGGCGACACCGACCTCCGGGCAGTTGGCCATCATCACCACGACGCGGTCATCCGGTCGGACCCCCAGGGCCCGGAAGCCCGCAGCGGCGCGGCGGCCCCGCGACGCGAGGTCGCCAGAGCTGTGCCAGCTGCCCTCGAAGAAGATGCTGGGGACGTCGCCGATCCGCTCCAGGACCTGCTCGGCCCGCTGCCCGAGGGTGGCCACGGTCAGCGCTGGTGCCCGGGGCCGCCCAGGCGCACGACGGCGCGGGCACCCGCCAGCACCTTGCTGTCGCCGACGGTTGCGGTCAGCGAGAGGGCTACCCGGCCCTCCCCGAGCTTGTCCTCGACCGTCCCGGACACCACCAGCTCGGCGCCGGTGTCGTCGTCAGGCACGACGACAGGGCGGCTGAATCGGACCCGGTAGGATTCGATGGCCCCGGGGTCGCCGGTCCAGTCGGTGACGACCCGACCGGCGACGGCCATCGTGAGCATGCCGTGGGCGATGACGTCGGGCAGCCCGACGGCCGTGGCGACGCGGTGGTTCCAGTGGATGATGTTGGTGTCGCCGCTGGCGCCGGCGTAGCGCACCAGGTCCAGTCGCTGCAGGAGAAAGGTCTGGGCCGGCAGTGCGGCGCCGACCTCGACGTCGTCGTACGACAGCATGTTCATGTCCCCTTGGGCGCGGCGGTGCCGCGGCTGACGATCGTGCCGCGCAACGTCGCCACCGGCGTCCCGTCGGCTGCGGACACCTCGGTGACGGTCGTGATCAGCTCGTTTCGCCCGGCGTCCCGGATGTCGTCGATGCGCTGCACGCTGGTCAGCACGTCGCCGGCCACCACCGGGCGATGCAGCTCGAAGGTCTGCTCGCCGTGCACGACCAGCGAGTAGTCCAGGCCGAGCCCGGGGTCGGCGACCGGACCGTCCTTGGCAAACCGGAAGGTGAGTACGGTCAGGAACGTGGGCGGTGCGATCACGTCCGGGTGACCGAGCGCCCTGGCCGCCTCGGGGTCCAGGTAGGCGGGGTGCGGGTCACCGATCGCCTCAGCGAACCGCCGGATGTGCTCCCGGCCGACCTCGTACGTGCTCGAGGCGGGATATTCGCGCCCGACGTACCCGCGGTTGACCGCCACGCTGCTACCTCCTGATCGGGCCCGTCGCCAGCAGCGACCGTAGCCCAGCGGTCAGCGCGTCTCGCGGTGGTCGGTGTGCTGGCGGCAGTTCGGGCAGAACTTCTTCAGGTCCATCCGGTCGGGGTCGTTCCGCCGGTTCTTCTTGGTGATGTAGTTGCGGTGCTTGCAGACCTGGCAGGCCATCGTGATCTTCGGTCGGACGTCGGTGGCTGCCATCGGGGTGTGCCTGCTCTTCCTGCTGAGGGCCTGCGCGAGGGTGGGCCCGCCGAGAGTACCCGGCGGGCCGCGTGAGGGGTGGAAAAGCGTAGCGGTGACCGGACTTGAACCGGTGACACAGCGATTATGAGCCGCTTGCTCTACCAGCTGAGCTACACCGCCGTGGGTCCCTGGGGACCCGCAGGCAGAGCCCCCTTACGGAATCGAACCGTAGACCTTCTCCTTACCATGGAGACGCTCTGCCGACTGAGCTAAGGGGGCGGCGAGACGTCAGCGAGACTACACGGCCGGCCGGTACCTCCCGGGGCTGGACCAGCGGGCCGGCAGCGGCCCCTGACCGTGCCGGTCAGGGGCCGAGGACGTCGCGTGGCGGGTGAAGGGTTCGAACCTTCGTAGGCTGAGCCGGC
>JBKJQN010000041.1:0-12054 GCA_046593925.1 Mycobacteriales bacterium | reverse complement strand
GCCGCAGGTGGCCGAGCCAGTGGTGCGGGGCGTCGACGTGGCCGTACATCATCGTGCTGCTGGTCGGTAGCCCCACCCGGTGGGCGGTGGTGACGACCTCAATCCACTGAGCCGTCGGCAGTTTTCCTTTCGTCAGCACCCAGCGGACCTCGTCGTCGAGGATCTCGGCGGCGGTGCCGGGCAGGCTGTCGACGCCCGCGGCCTTCGCCTCGAGAAGGAACTCCTCGATGGACACGCCCATCCGGGCCGCTCCGTTGACGACCTCCATCGGGCTGTACGCGTGCAGGTGCAGTCCCGGCGCCCCGCGCTTCACGGCGCGGGCCAGCTCCAGGTAGGCCGTGCCGGGCAGCTGCGGGTCGATGCCGCCCTGCATGCAGACCTCGGTCGCCCCGACGTCCCATGCCTGGCCGGCCCGCTCGGCGACCTCCTCCAGCGACAGCGTGTAGGCGTCGGCGTCGGTGCGCCGCTGGGCGAACGCGCAGAACCGGCAGCCGGTGTAACAGACGTTCGTGAAGTTGATATTGCGGTTGACCACGAAGGTGACCTCGTCGCCGACGGTGTCGCGGCGGACGTCGTCAGCGAGCGCGCAGACGGCCTCGAGGTCTGCTCCGTCGGCGGTCAGCAGGGCGAGGTACTGCGCGTCGGACAGGCCCGCAGGGTCGTCGCGGGCCGCCCGCAGTGCCGCCGCCACGTCGTGGTCCAGGGGCGCCCGGGCCGCGGGCACCACGAGCGCCGACCAGTCGCCGTAGACGTCGTCGAAGTCCGACCGCCGGTCGCCCGTCCGGCCGGTCGTGTCGACGGTCGCGTAGAGGTCGGTGCGCCCGCTGGACACCAGCCCGCCGTCCGGCTCCTGCCAGGGCCGCGGCTGCGCCAGCACGTCGGCGGCGAGGCCGTCCGGGCCGGCCAGTGCGCCGACGTGACCCTGCAGCCGCGGGTCCAGCCAGGGCTCGACCAGGTACGGCGGATGCGCGGTCAGCCGCTCGCGCAGCACGAACCCGGCGGCCGCGGTGGCGGCGGCGAGCGCCTCGACCGCCGGCCACGGCCGCTCCGGGTTGACGTGGTCGGGGGTCAGCGGGCTGACGCCGCCCCAGTCGTCGATGCCCGCCGCCAGCAGCCGGCCGGTCTCGGCAAGGTCCACGAGGTTGGGCGGCGACTGCACACGCATCCGTGGCCCCATCACGAGCCGGGTGACGGCGATCGCGGCCAGGAACTCCTCGATCCCGACATCGGGGGTGTCGCGCATGGCGGTGTCATCCTTGGCCCGGAAGTTCTGGACGATCACCTCCTGCACGTGCCCGTGCCGCCGGTGCGCGGCCCGGATCGCGAAGACGGTCTCGGCCCGCTCCAGGACGGACTCACCGATCCCCACGAGCAGACCGGTGGTGAACGGCACGGCGTGCCGCCCGGCGTCCTCCAACACCCGCAGCCGCACTGCCGGGTCCTTGTCGGGGCTCCCCCGGTGCGCCGGCAGGTCGGCCGTCGTCTCCAGCATCATCCCCATCGACGGCGCGACCGGCTTGAGGCGCTGCAGCTCCGCCCAGCTCATGACCCCAGGGTTGAGATGCGGCAGCAGGCCGGTCTGCTCCAGCACCGCGACCGCGCAGGCCCGGACGTACGCCAGGGTCGAGTCGTAGCCGGCCTCGTCGAGCCACGCCCTGGCCTGCGGCCAGCGCTCCTCCGGCCGGTCGCCGAGGGTGAACAGCGCCTCCTTGCAGCCCAGCGCCGCGCCCTGCCGGGCGATGTCGAGCACCTCGTCCATCGACAGGTACGGCGCGGGCAGCCGCCCGGGCACGGTCGCGAAGGTGCAGTAGTGGCAGCGGTCGCGGCACAGCCGGGTCAGCGGTACGAACACCTTCCGGCTGTACGTGACGACGCCCGGCCGGCCTGCGTCCACCAGCCCCTGGTCGCGCACCCTGGCGGCGGTCGCGCAGAGCGCGTCGAGGTGCGCGCCGCGGGCCTGCAGCAGCACGGCCGCCTCGGCGACGTCGAGGGCCTTGCCGTCCCGCGCGCGGGCCAACGCCCGGGCCATCCCGTACGCAATGACCGCCACCTGCCCGACCCTACGTCCGGCTGCCGACGCGCGACGGCCCCCGCCGCCGGCGGTCGTCGGCGGGGGCCCGCGCCGCTACCTGGTGACCATGATCCTGCCGACCGCGCTGGTGGTACCGCGGACGATGCTTGGCGCACGTACACCGGTGATCACGTCGCCGGTGCTGCCCGCCGCCCCGGTGGCCCGCACGGTGACCGTGTAGTGCAGGACACCGCCGGGGGCGCCCGGGGTCGACCTCACGACGACGTCACCTGCGGGTAGGCCCGGGTAGACCTGCCCCGCGCTGCCCTCGGCGTTCTCGACGCCGACCACGAACGGCGCGCTCGCGTCCGGCACGATGGGACGGGTGCTGTCGTAGGCGAAGGAGATGTCCTCCGTGCCGTTGAGCCCGATCCAGACCTGGTACGTGACCTTGTGGCCGGTGCCGTAGACGTGCTCGTCGGCCTGCAGGATGAGGTAGTCCTGCCCGGGTCCGGCCGACAGCAGGCCGGCCCTGACACCGGCGTCCCCGGTGCCGTCGAGGTCGGACCAGAACGGTGCCAGCACGTTGTTCGGCGCCGCCGGGTCGGGCATCTGCTGCGGCAGGAAGGTCACGTCCGAGGCGGCGGCGCCGCCGACGACCGCGTAGCCGTTGGAGGTGATCCCGATCGAGGTGTACGACTGGCCGTGGAAGACGAAAGCCGGCGTGTCGAAGTTCTGGGCAGCCTCGTCACCGATGGGCTGGGCAGGTATCCCGAAGCTGGCCAGGTCGAGATAGCCGGCTGGGCCGGCCCCGTCCGCGATGTGCGGAGCGTCGGGCTGCCGGCCGGCCAGTTTCGTCGTGGCCGTCGCCTGGGAGCCACTGATCGTCGCCGGTACGCCTGCACCGGTGATCGTCAGCGGACCGGTCGTGCGGGTATGGCTGGTGACGTTCGCGTCCTCGAGAGAGGTGTTCTGGATGTCGACAGCGCAGGTCGCGCTGGCACCTTCGGCGAGGGACGACGTCGCGCAGGTCGTGGTGGCCGACAGCGAGCCCGGCGCCCGGGTGAAGGCGACCGGCAGGTGCAACCGGTACGCCGTCCCGCTCGTCAGGTCGATCTGCCCGAAGACCGTCGTATCGACGGGTACGGCTGACGCGTCGACGACGACCTGCAGCTGCCGGGTCGCCCCGGGCGCCACGGTGAAACGGCTGGGCGTCACCGTGATGGCCGCGCCCGAGCCGACCCGAGTCCGTACGTCGAACGTCAGGGGCTTGTCGGTGACGTTCTTGGCGGTGCGGGTCGTCCTGATCCGCCCCGGCAGGGCGGCGTCGTACAGCGAAGGCAGGTTGAGGTCGATCTGGCGGGCGGGGTTTGCCCCCAGGGCGAGCATCTGCGCGGCTGTCGCGTCGAAGGTCAGGCCCGGGTTGCCCGCCCGCGTGAGGTCGACCCGGCCGCTGCCGTCGTCGAAGGCGTCGGCGGGGGTGGTCCCGTCCTCCTTCACGACCGACTGCTCCGCCGTGGTGGCCAGGGCCGACTTGATCTGGCCCGGGCTCCACGTCGGGTGCAGCGCCTTGAGCAGGGCCGCGGAGCCGCTGACGTGGGGCGCCGCCATCGATGTTCCGGCGATCGCCTGGAAGTAGGTCCCCGCCACCATGTCTGCCGCCGGGGTGGGGGTGTTGCCGGCAAGCACCTGCACACCGGTCGACGTCACGTCGGGCTTGAGGTAGGCGCCTCGCGGGCCGCGCGAGGAGAACGCCGCCATGACGTCACCGTGGCCGTACTCGCGGATCCCGGCGGTGAAGCTGGCCAGCGCTGTCGAGTGGGCCGCCAGGAAGGCGTCGACCGTCGCGGCCTGCGGCGCGTCGACGTGTACGGCGGGCAGGAAGTGGTTGTCCGTCTCGACATCCTGGACGGCAGGGTTCTCCAGGATCATCGCCGCGGCGCCCCCGGCCAGCACGTTCTGGCCCTTGGCGATGCGGGCGATGCCGCCCCGGACGCAGATCACGATCCTGCCGGTGAAGGAGCCGGGCTTGGCCGGTGTCGAGCACAGCCGGTCGTAGCCGGCCGCCGACTCTGCGCGGACGACCGGGTGCGGGCCGGTGCCGCCCATGATCGAAGCGCCCTGTACCGCCACGGTCGCGGCCCCGTCCCTGAGCGTCAGCGTCGACACGAATGCCCGGCTCTGGGTGGACGCAGCCACGGTGGTGACCCACGGCCCGAGGTGGTCGGTGGTGCCGGCGGTGGGGCCGGAGTTGCCCGCCGAGGCGCTGACGAAGATGCCGGCGGCGTACGCGTCGAGGAACGCCAGCTCGGTCGCATCGGCGAACGGCGCGGAGCCCCCGGAGATCGAGAAGCTGATGACGTCGGCGCCGTCGAGCACTGCCTGCTCGGCGGCGGCCGTGGTGTCGGAGGTGAAACAGCCGCCAGGGCCGCACACCCGGTACTGCGCGAGCTGGGCGCCGGGGGCGATGCCCTGGACCGGGCCGCGGTCGACGCCGAGCAGGACCGCCGTGGCAAGCGGGTTGCCGCCCGCCGTGCTGGTGGTGTGGGTGCCGTGGCCCTCGTCGTCACGGGCCGTGCCCTTGTAGCGCTGGTCGCCGGTGGCGGCGGTGTAGGTCTGCAGGAACTCCTGACCACTCACCAGCTTGTTGTTGCAGACAAAGGGGTCGTTCGCCGGCGTCAGCGGGTTGTCGCCGAACGAGCACGGCAGGGCCGTGCCGTCCGGGCGGGTGAGCGCCTTCGGCAGGTCGGGGCGGGCAGCGAAGGACGGGTGCTCCGGCCAGACCCCGGTGTCGAGATCGGCGATCAGCACGCCCTTGCCGGCGGTGCGGTCCGAGCCGAGCGCCCGGTACGCCGCCGGCGCACCGATGAAGTTCGCCTCGTCGCTCACGGCCAGCGGGTGGTTCAGCGTGTCGGCCTGGACGGCGACGACGCCCGGCAGCGCGGCCAGCGCGGCGATCCGATCGGCCGGTACGCGGACCGCGACGCCTCCGTAGACGGCCCGGAACGAGCGACCGAGGCTCGCCGTCGGCACGGCCCTCGCCAGGCTCTGCCGGAAGGCGCCCTCGACCCCCGCGATCCGGGAGTTCTGCGCGCGTACCTCGGCCCGACGCCCATCGATCTTGCGGCCGGTCACCCCCGGGGAGGTGGCGCCCGCCCCCGACCCGTCGCCCCCGTAGGTCGCCAGCGAGTCGACGTCCAGCTTCACCATGACCGGCGTCAGTGCGCTGCCGGTCAGCGCGAGCAGCGCAGGATCGGTCTGCGCGAGTCGGCTGGTCTTGGCGACAGTCACCGAAGCAGCCGGCGTCAGCGGGCGGGTGAGTCGGAGCGTCCCGGAGCCGGCCGCGGCCGAGGCGGTACCACTGGCGAGCGGCGCGGCCAGCAGCGCGAGTGCGCCCACCGAGGCGAGCGCGACACGTCCGTGTCGACGGTTCGAGTACAACGGGGGTCCTTCGTCCGGTACGCACAGGAAAGGGGTTGCGGCAAACTGCTTGTCCGCCGAGTACCCGAATAGTAAGCGTTGTGTGACTGATCGCATACCATCCGTTAGGACCATGGCGCCCAGTGCGACGCTTCTGCTAGGGCGCTCCGGGCCTTCGGGGGTAGGCAGGTGACATGGCCACCATCGCGTTGACCGGGTCCACCGACGGGATCGGCCTCGTCGCCGCCCGAACCCTGCTCGCCGGCGGGCACCGGGTGCTCGTGCACGGCCGCAACGAGCAGCGCGGCCGGCCGGTTCTGGACGCGCTGGCCGCCGACCCGTCCTGCACCGGTGAGCCGGTGCTCGTCACCGGTGACCTCTCCTCGCTCGCCGAGGTGCGTGCGCTGGCCGGGCAGATCGCGGAGCGCGGCCGGATCGACGTGCTGGCCCACAATGCCGGCGTCTGGGTGCGCGGGGAGACGCCGCGGATCACCGTGGACGGCTTCGAGACGACCTTCGCGGTCAACGTCCTCGCTCCGCACCTGCTCACCGCTCTGCTCGCCGATCAGCTGACGGGCCGGCTGCTGTGGCTGGGCTCCGGGACGGCCGGGAGCGGGCGGCCGAAGCCGACGGCGCTCGGCGGCGAGCGCGACCCCCGTCAGGCGTACGCCGACGCGAAGGCCTGTGACGTCGCGCTCGCGCTGGCGTGGGGGCGGCGGCTGCCCGGGATCGCGAGCGCTGCGGTCGACCCGGGCTGGGTGCGTACCAAGCTCGCGAGCGCCGGGGCGCCGGGCGCGGTGGAGGACGGCGCCGACACGCTGGCGTTCTGCTGCACCGACGCGGACCTTGCGCTGGCGCCGTACTGGAAGGACCGCCGGCCCGCGCCGGTGCCGGGCCGGTTGCGCGATGTCGGGCTGCAGGACGCCATCGCGGCGGCCTGCGACCGGCTCGCGGGTCTGCCGGCTCGCGTTGTCGGAGCTGGCTGACAGACTGCCGACATGCGCATCACGGCTCTCGCCGGCGGCATCGGCGGGGCCCGGTTCCTGCGTGGCGTGCAGGCTGCGGTCCCTGCCGCGGAGCTCACGGTGGTGGTCAACACCGGGGACGACATCACCATGTACGGCCTGCGGATCTGCCCCGACCTCGACACGGTGATGTACACGCTCGGCGACGGCATCGACGAGGAACGCGGCTGGGGCCGGCGCGACGAGACCTTCCACCTCAAGGAAGAGCTGCAGGCCTACGACGCGCCCGCGGCGTGGTTCGGCCTGGGTGACCGCGACATGGCGACGCACCTGATGAGGGCGCAGATGACGGCCGCGGGGTACGGCCTGGCCCAGGTCACCGAGGCGCTGTGTACGCGGTGGCAGCCCGGTGCGCGGCTGCTGCCGATGACCGAAGACCGCTTCGAGACGCACGTTCTTGTCGAGGTCGACGGCCGCCGCAAGGCGATTCACTTCCAGGAGTGGTGGGTCCGCTACCGGGCGGCGCTGCCCGCGGAGGCGTTCGTCTACGTCGGTGCCGAGGCGGCGCGTACCGGGCCGGGTGTGCTCGAGGCGATCGGCGCGGCGGACGTCGTCCTGCTCCCGCCCAGCAACCCGGTGGTGTCGATCGGCACGGTCCTGCAGCTGCCGGGTGTGCGCGCCGCCCTGGCTACCAAGACCGTCGTCGGGGTGTCCCCGATCGTCGGCGGGACGCCGGTGCGGGGCATGGCCGACGCCTGCCTGACGGCGATCGGGGTCGCCGCCACCGCCGAGGCCGTCGGGCGGCACTACGGCTCGCGGGCCGACGGCGGACTGCTGGACGGCTGGCTCGTCGACGAGGTCGACGCGGGCTCAGCCGTCCCGGGCGTCCAGGTGCGCGCCGTGCCGCTGCTGATGAACGATCTCGACGCGACGGCGGCGATGGCCCGCGCCGCCCTGGACCTTGCGGGTGTCTGAGCGCGCCTCGTACACGGTGACCGGCGTGACCGGGCTGCCGGAGGTGCGCCCCGGCGACGACGTCGCCGCCCTGGTCGCAGCGGCCGTTCCTGACCTGCGCGACGGCGACGTCCTGGTCGTCACCAGCAAGCTGCTGAGCAAGGCGGCGGGCCGGCTCGTGCCCGTCCCGCCGGGGACCGACCGCGAGCAGGTCCGGCAGCGGGCGGTGGCCGACGAGACGGTGCGGGTCGTCGCCCGGCGCGGGACGACCACGATCGCGCAGACCCGGCTCGGGCTGGTGCTCGCCGCCGCCGGCGTGGACGCGAGCAACGTGCGCGGCGACGAGGTGGCGCTGCTGCCGCTGGACCCCGACGCATCGGCGGTCGCGCTGCGTGCCCGGCTGCTCGCGCTGACCGGCCGCACCGTCGGGGTCGTCGTCAGCGACACCCTCGGGCGGCCGTGGCGGGTCGGGCAGGTCGACCAGGCGATCGGCGTGGCGGGCCTGTCGCCGGTACGTGACAGCCGCGGCACCCTCGACAACCACGGGTACCGCTTGGAGGTCACCGAGATCGCGGTCGCCGACGAGCTGGCGTCGGCGGCCGAGCTGGTGAAGGGCAAGGCCGATGGCGTACCGGTGGCGCTGGTGCGCGGGCTCACGCTGCCCGACGACGGGCGAGGCGCTGTCGCGCTGGTACGGCCGGCGGATCAGGACTGGTTCCGGCTCGGGACCCGCGAGGCCCAGGCTGAGACGCTGGCGCTGCGCCGGACCGTACGTTCGTTCGCGGCATCTCCCGTCGACCCTGCCGCCGTTCGGCGGGCGGTGTCCGCGGCGCTGACGGCCCCCGCACCGCACCACACGCTGCCCTGGCGGTTCGTGTTCGTGGAGGAGCGGCGCGAGGCCCTGCTCGACGCCATGCGCGCGCAGTGGGAGGCGGACCTGGTGGGCGACGGCTTCGCTGCTGAGTCCGTCGCGCGCCGGTTGCGACGCGGCGACGTGCTGCGCGCGGCGCCGTACCTCGTGGTCCCGTGCCTGGTGCGCGACGGCGCGCACACCTACCCCGACGCCCGTCGTACGGCCGCTGAAGAGCGCCTGTTCGTGGTCGCCGGCGGCGCCGGCGTGCAGAACCTGCTCGTCCAGCTCGCGGTGGAGGGTCTGGGCAGCGCCTGGGTGAGCAGCACGATGTTCTGCCCCGACGTCGTGCGCTCGGTGCTCGAGCTGCCTGGCGGGTGGGAACCGCTCGGCGCGGTTGCGGTGGGGTACCCGAGCGCCCCGCCCGCGCCCCGTCCCGAGCGCGACGTCGCTGAGGTCGTCCTGTTGCGCTGAGCGTGTGTGTCGCCGCCTGGCGGAGACGTGGGCCGGCCTGGTGATACCGGCACGGCACGCGGTGCGGTGGCAGGTGGCGACGAGGGCGGCGGGTCTCGAGGGCGGCGGTCCTCGAGGGCGGCGGTCCTCGAGGGCGGCGGCGACAGCTACGGCAACTGCGACAGCGGCCGGGCCAAGGCGCCGAAGGGGGTCGAAGCCGGACGGGGCCGACGACAACGCAGGTCACTTCGAGCTGCCCGGCGGTGCCGCAAGTCCGTCCACAACCGGCCCGGAACCTGGCCAGCACGGGCTTCAGCCGAGTACGCTTCGCACAAGCGTTCGAGCGACAGGAAGGTGCGGTGGAGCAGGTGGGTTCGTACTCGCGTCTTGCCGCGCTGGACCTCTGGGCATGGCGTCAGCAGGCCGACGCCGGGGCGGTCGAGCGGCTTCGGGCTCGCAGTGGCCGCGGTGCTGTGCCGACACCCCCGGGTTGTGGCTCTCCGGCATGCCCGGGCTCGTGGGCGACCGATGCGCCTGCGCGTCCCCCGACAACAGATGCAGCCCAGGCCGACGCAGCCCAGTCCGACGCAGCCCAGTCCGACGCAGCCCAGGCAGACGCAGCCCAGGCAGACGCAGCCCAGTCCGACGCAGCCCAGTCCGACGCAGCCCAGGCAGACGTAGCCCGGGCCGGTGCAGCCCAGTCCGACGCAGCCCAGTCCGACGCAGCCCAGGCCGATGCCGTTCCGGTGGCGGCTGTCTGGCCGGACCCGGCGTGGTGTGTGCCGGGGGTGCCTGCGCCGGCGGCTGATCGGGTGCAGGTGATGTCTGTGGAGGTCGCGGGGCTGGTCGCGGCGGTCGACGTGCTGGCTGGGGGTCCGGTGTCGGGCTGTCCGGTGGACCTGGCGGTGCTGCTGGCGCAGGCCGAGCGGTTGCGCGGGCTGGGGCTGCTCGGGCTCGGTGAGCTGGAGGTGTCCCGCGGGTATGCCGCGGACGGGTCGGTGAGCGCTGCGGCCTGGTTGCGGCGGACCCAGGTGATCGGGGATGACAGCGCCCGGGCGGCGGTCCGGCTCGCCGGCCGGCTCCGCGCCGAGCTGGCCGGCCTCGGGCAGGCACTGCTGGCGGGCCACACGACGGTGGAGCATGTCCGGGCGGTCGCGGCCGGGACCGCCGGGCTGGACAGCGAGCTGGTCACCGCGGCCTGCGGCGCGCTGGTCGAGCTGGTCGGCTCGGCCGCCCCGCATACGGTCCGCCTGGAGCTGCGCCAGCGGGCGCAGGCCGTCGATGGGGCGCTCGGCCGGGACGCGGCCCGCCGCCAGCAGGCCCGCCGCGGGTTCTACGCCGATCCGCTGGCCGGCGCCGGGGTGCTGCTCGGCGGCGCGTTGGACGACGAGGACGGCGCCGTGCTGCTGCACGCCCTGGACCTGGCCGTGCACGCCGACCGGGACGCCGCCGGCCTGGCTGCCACCGGCCGGCGGGGCCTGCCGGCGCGGCGCGCCGACGCGCTGGTCGGGTGGGCCCGCCGGGCCGCGCTGGAGCTGTCCGGGGCCGGCGACACGCTCGCCCAGGACGCCCACACCGTGCGCAGCCACCTGCTGATCACCTGCACCGGCGAGCAGCTCGCCGCCCTCGCGAGCGCCGACGCACACAGCCAGCTCGACCTGCTCGGCCAGCCCGGCGCCATCGATCAGGCACGGCTGACCGGCGCCGCGGCGTTGGCGGTCCTGACCGGCCGCACCCCCGTCGAGCCGGCCGTCCTGCCGACCGGCGCGCCACTGCTGCCCACCGCGCTGCGCCGGCTGGCCTGCGACAGCACCTTCAGCCTGATCGTCCAGCAGCACCTCACCGCCGCCGCCGGCACCACCGCAGCCGGTGTGGGTGCAGGAGGTGGCGCGGGCGGGAGAGCCGCCGGCGGGGTCGGTGGTGTCACCGCCGCGCGGGTCGAGCCTCTCTACGCCGGCAGGTCCAGCCGCACCGTGTCCGGCGCCCAGTTCAAAGCCCTGGTCGTCCGGGACCGGCGCTGCGTCGTGCGGGGCTGCCACCGCCGACCCAGCCAGTGCCAAGCCCACCACGTCCGGCACTGGCTCGACTGCGGCCGCACCGACCTGGACAAGCACAACTCCAGGCGGTGATACCATTCGGCGGTGACTACCGCTGCTGCGTTGTACGCCCGGATCAGTCACGACCCGCAGGAGACCGGGCTGGGGGTTGATCGTCAGCTCAAGGACTGCCGGGCGCTGGCCGAGCGTCGTGGCTGGACGGTGGCCGAGGTGTTCCGCGACGACGACACCTCGGCGACCAGCGGCAAGCCCCGGCCGCGTTACGACGCGATGATGGCCGCGCTCGGCTCCGGCCGGCTGACCGCGCTGGTCGTGTGGGATGTAGACCGGCTGACCCGCTCACCGCGCGAGTTGGAGGACGTGGTCGACCTGGCTGAGAAGCGCGGGGTGTCGCTAGCGTCGGTTGGCGGAGAGATCGACCTGTCGACCCCGCAGGGCCGGTTGACCGCGCGTATCAAGGGCTCGGTGGGCAAGCACGAAAGTGAGCAGCTGGCCCGGCGGGTCAGGCGCAAGATGGCCGAACGCGCCGAGGCCGGGCAGCCGCACGGCCGGATCGCCTACGGCTGGACCCGCGAGCAGACTTACGATAGTCAGGGCCGCCGGACCGGCTCGAGGGACGTGCTGCACCCCGAACAGGCCGAGGTGATCCGCGACGCCAGCCGCGCCGTGCTCACTGGCGAGTCGCTGCGCGGCATCGTCGCCGACCTCAACGCCCGCGGCCTGGTCACGCTGAACGCCAAGGCGTGGACCACCACCACGCTGCGGCTGATCCTGCTCCGCGAACGCAACGCCGGCAGGCGGGTGCACCAGGGCCGCGTCATCGGCGACGGCGACTGGCAGCCGATCCACGACCAGGACACCCACACGCGGCTCGTCGCGCTACTCACCAACCCGGCGCGGCGGACCAGCCCACCCAGCAACGCCATCAAGCACCTGCTCAGTGGCCTGGCCCGCTGCTCGGTCTGCGGCGGCCCGATGCGGGTGCTGTCCGCCGCCGGCACCCGACGCTCGTCCTACGTCTGCCAGCAGGGCTACCACGTCCGGCGGCCACAGGCCGACCTGGACGGCTACGTGACCGCCCTGGTGGTCGGCCGCCTCGCCCGGCCGGACGCCATCGACCTGCTCGCCCACCCCGACGACGGCGCCGCCAACGCCGCGCTGGAGAAGTCAGCCGCCACCCGGGCACGCCTGGACACCGCCGCCGACGCCTTCGCCGACGGCACCATCGACGGCGACCAGCTCGCCCGGATCACCAGCAAACTGCGCCCCCAGCTCGAGCAGCACCAGCAGGTCGCCCGGGCCGCCAGCACCGCACCGGACCTGCTCGACCTCGCCACCCCCGAC
>JBKJQN010000084.1:0-113290 GCA_046593925.1 Mycobacteriales bacterium | reverse complement strand
CGCGCTGATGACAGATCATGAGTCCACGAGCTAACCCGTGCGGCAGGCACCTGTGCCGATATGGCGCGCGACGGGTGGTGGACGGCAGGCCCGGGCGGCGACGGCCTACGTCAATCCCGGTCGGCTCCTACACAGCTGGGGAAGGTCGAAGCGCGATCGGGGCTGTCCAGTCCAGCGTTGCGGTCTTGCTGGCGGCATAGGCGTCGCAATTTAAAGGAGGCCGTCGGGGCGCGGCCCGTACTTGATTCGGAGCGTCTCCTTGTCGTCCTGCAAGGGTCTCTCCACCTCGAAGGGAGGATGCCCAACTCGGCTGACGCCGATTCCGATTGTGCCGAGCGGGTCCAGGTGGCTGAGCCAAACGGTGCGTTCAAGTGTGTCGGCAACGCTGTTCATCTGGGCAAATGTCGCTGTTGCTGGCAGCCTCGCGTCCACCCCCACGTTGCCCTGTCCGCCGTCGAGGCTGCTCGTGACATGCGCCTTGATTTTCGCGCCGTACAACGATGCTGGGGGCAGCGCGCCCAGCTGCCGCAGCAGGTCGGCCTTGGTCCGCTGGTAGGTCGCGTCGACGCGACCGGCCCGCCCTCCACCACAGCCGGTTGTCAGCGCACCGACGAGCGCGACCAGGACGGCGAATGCCCCAGGTCGTTTCATGGGCCGGCCTCCGAGTGATCTGGTAGGTCTGGGTGCTGCTCGTGCTGGCCGGGTCGAAGAAGCGCCGCACGGTGCCCCGCCAGGCGGCATAGGACGGGTCGCTGGTCCTCGAGGGCGCAGGAGCGACAGCTTACGGACCGACGGGGCATGTCAAACCCGGCGAAGGGAGCGTTGAGGTCATGCGGGCGGCAGGGACGTTGCTACTGGAGGAGGCCGTCGGGGCGTGGCCCGTACTTGATCCTCAGCGGGTCCCGATTTGACTGATAGAGCCGGTCCACCTGGAAGGGTGGTCGACCATCTCGGCTGATGCCGATTGAGATTCTGCCGAGCGGGTCCAGGTGGCTGAGCCAGACGGTGCGTTCGAGCGTGTCGGCGAGGGCATTTTTCTGGGCGACGGTGGCGGTGGCCGGCATCGCAGCATTGATATTCACGTTGCCTTGGCCGCCGTCCAGGCTGCTCTCGATATAGGTCTTGAGGGTCGCCCCATACAACGCCGAGGGGGGCAGCGCACCGATCTGCCGAAACAGGTCGGCCTTGGTCCGCTTGTACGTCGCCTCGACGCGAGCGCCCCGGCCCCCACCACAGCCGGTTGTCAGCGCACCAACGAGCATCACCAAGACAGCGAACGCGACGGGTCGTTTCATGGGCCGGCCTTCCGGGTGATCTGGTAGGTCTGGGTGCTGCCCGTGCTGGCTGGGTCGAAGAAGCCTTTCGCGGTGTCCAGCCAGGCGGCGTAGGACGGGTCCCCGGTCGGCAGCGTCCCGGCTGCGACGGCGTAGGTCAGGCCGAGGTCGTGGTTCGCGCTGACACTGCCTTTGCTGGCGTCGAAGGTCAGCGTGGTCACATTCGGCCGGTCGGGGTTGCCCAACCCATCCAGGTTCGGGACGAGGTCGTGGCGGTTCTCCAGGGCCAGCACCTGCACCGACGGGGGGATGTCGAACCGGGCGATCGGTGCGCCGGCGGTCACCACGGCGAGGTGATGAAAGCTGCTCCGGAAGCTCTGATCGGCGGCGAGCGCGGCGGCCGTCATGCCTCCTTGGCTGTGCCCGACCAGCATGACGGGTGCGTCCGGCGCGATACCGGCCTGAGCCATGGCCTGTTCGACGCCGCGCAGATACACCGTCGTGCCGCCGGCCATGGTGTGCAGGTTGGTCGCGAGGTCACGTGCAGTCGGGCCGGGGGTCAGCGCCCAGCTCTCGGTGCCGGGCAGCTGCACCACGTAGCGGGTGACGCCGTCAAGGCCGACCAGCGTCTGGATGCCGATCTCGCCGGAGAGCGCGCCATTTCGGCGGTCTTGCCTACGGTCCACACCATTGAGCAGGTCACCGACCGACTGTGGAGCGATGGCGTCGCCGGCCCGGGGTGTCCCACCGGCGCCGACGAAGGGTTGGCCGTCGCGGAAGAATCCGGCCAGTCCCTGCAGCGCCTCGTGGTAGTTCCGCGGGACGCCGCCGAACGGCAGGATCGGCCGCAGTGGCAGCGGCGCCCACAACTCCAGCCCCGTCTCCAGACCCGGCGCCCCGCCAATCAGGGCCTGCACCAGCCCGAGGTGGTCGAGCGCGAAGTCTGTCGCGTCTGTCGAGGTGTTGCTCAGGACGCGGTCCCGGAAGTCCGACAGGTCGGCCCGGCCGTGGACGGCGTCGTCGAGCAACCCCGGTAACTCGAAGGCAGCCTCGACCGAGAGCACGCCCAAGGCAGCGGTACCGGCCACCAGCGGAAGCGCGGCGCCGAGGACGAAGTCCACGCCGTCCTCGAGTCCGGTCGTCAACGCGGCCAGCGCGTCGTCCGCCGCCCGATACGTCGTGACCGCGGTCCCCAGCAGCACCGAGAGCGCCGCCAGCTCAACACCGCTCGAGGCCAGCCCCGAGCGGCCCACTTCGAGCTCGCCGACCAGCAGCATGACGTGGGCGTAGCTGCCGGGCGAGAACACCGCAGAGGCCGTCAGTGACCCGGAAGCGCCGATCAGGCCGACCTCCAGGGCAGCCTCGCCGAGGGCCGCCGCGCCCTGCCCGTACACCCCGGCGAGCGATTCCAGGTCGTCGTACCGCGCGGTGATCCCACCGGCGCCGCCGTGCGACTGCCAACCCTCAGCCATCCTTGGCCCCCAGGGCCAGCGCGGCGGCGGCGACCAGCGGCGCCAGGTCCCGGCCCAGCTCGGCCGGTCGCACGGGTACGACATCCAGCCGGGGCCGGCCCGTCCGGTCAGCGCCCGGCCGCAGCGCCCACCATCCCCGGTCCGCGGCCACCCACAGCATGCGGTCCAGGACCGGGCCGTCCGCGACCGCCCCGGCCGGCAATGACAGGGTCACCTGCAACGATCCCCCCAGGCCCCCGGCCAGCGCCTCGGCCGCCTCGAGGCCGGCGCCGAGCTCGGCCTGTTCGACGAGCATGGTCGGCAGCGGGCCGGTGCTGTGCATCGCCTCGACCGCCGCCAGCAACCGCGCCGGATCGGCGCCGCGCAACGCCTGCCGGTCCGGCCGGTCGGCCAGCCGCAGCGTCGGCAGCAGTCGTTCCAACTCCCCGCCGAGGGCGGAGGTGGCGGCCAGCAGTTGCTCAGCGCGGCCGGAGGGCTCTTCGACGGTCAGCCCGGCCAGCAGTGCGCCGGACAACGCAAGGGTGGTACGCCGGGCCATCGCGGGCGATCCCGCCACGACCGAGAATCGGGGCGCGGCCGGGTCGGCCAGCAGCACGAACCCCGCCAGCACCGACCGGTGGACCTGGCCGCGTTCATCGAGGACCCGTCGGGCCTGCAGCTCCTCGAGCACAGCATCATCGATCTCGGTCGGGGGTGCCTCGGGCCGACGAAGTGGCGCCGGCAGCGCGGCGTGCACCGCGGCGAGCTCGGCGGGATCGAGGACCAGCCGGGCCACCCGCCGCCGATTGACGACGCTCACCACGGGACGTGATCCCCGACCCAGCCACCGAGCTGCTCGGCGCTGTGCAACGCATCTCGGGCGGCCTGCTCCGCGCCATGCTCGGCGTTTCGCACGCCCTGCGCGACGGCGTCCGCGGCCTGCCTGGCGAGCTGTTCGGCACGACGTTCGAGCGCAGCAAGCTCCTCGAGTCGTTGCCGGACGAGCACCGCGTGGCGTCGCAGGGCGGCAGCCAACTCCAGCAGCCGGTGGCCATCAGCGCTGATCCGCTCCGCGGCGCTGTGTGCGTGTTCGGTGAACGTTGCTGCCGCAGCGGATTCCCAATGCGTCGCGGCCCCGCCCGACCGGATGCGCTGCCGATGGCGGGACAACTCAGTGGCGGCTCCCTCGGCACGATCGGCCAGTCGCTGGAGCTCGGCGAGGTCCGCGAACACGAACGCCCCCCTCGTCGGACAAGCTCGAAACTCACCGCGCTAACAGCGTCCCATGGCCAGCCCGCTGGCGCGGACCGTTCGAGGCCGCCGGCTCAGCGGGTCGGCACCACCATCGACGTCCCGGACCGCTGGGCGCCGGATCGCAGCCCCGTGCGGTAGCTGATGTCGAGGCCACCGATGCTGAGCCATGGCGTGTGTCCGCTGCGCAGGGTGCCGCCGGGAGGATCGGTGAGAATGGCTGGGTGACCCTGCTGCTGTTGTCCACCGCCGACACCGACCTGCTCGCCGCGCGGGCCGTCCCGGACCCGGCGCTGCCGCTGCGCCTCGGCAACCCCGCCCGGACCGGCGCTGTTGACCTGGCCGAGGTGTCGATCGTCGTGGTCCGGTTGCTCGGCGGCCGCCGAGCCTGGGACGGCCTGGATGCGCTCGTGGCCGGCTGCGCTGCCGCGCGGATCCCGCTGGTGGCGCTCGGTGGCGAGGGCACGGTCGACGCCGAGCTCACCGCCCTGTCGACCGTCCCGGCCGGGGTGGTCGCCGACGCGGCGGGCTATCTGCGCGAGGGCGGGGTCGACAACCTGCGCGAGCTCGTGGCGTTCCTGTCCGACACCGTGCTGCTGACCGGTCACGGCTTTGCGGCGCCGACCACTGTCCCGGCGTACGGCGTGCACGGGGTGCGGGTCGTCGACCCGGTCCAGCCGACGGTGGGCGTCGTGTTCTATCGGGCGCACGAGGTCAGCGGCAACACGGCCTTCGTCGAGATCCTGTGCGAGGCGATCGAGGCGCACGGCGCGAACGCGCTGCCGGTCTTCGTCGCCTCGCTCCGGCCCGACGCGGACGGGCGGCTGCCCGTGGTCGAGGAGCTGCTCGCCGGCCGGGTGGATGCGCTGATCGTGACGGTGCTGGCCGGTGGCGGCTCGAATGCCGCTGACACCGAGTCGTGGGATGCGCGCGCCCTGGTCAGTCTGGATGTGCCTGTCCTGCAAGGGATCTGCGTGACCAGCAGCCGCGCCGAGTGGGCGGCCTCGGACGCCGGGCTTGCGCCGATCGACGCGGCGATGCAGGTCGCGATCCCGGAGTTCGACGGCCGGCTTGTCACCGCGCCGTTCTCGTTCAAGGAGCTCGGCCCGGACGGCGTCCCGGTCTACGTCGCCGACCCGGAACGCGCGGCCCGGGTCGCCGGTCTCGCGGTGCGTCATGCCCGGCTGCGATCGGTGCCGAATGCGCAGAAGAAGGTCGCCCTCGTCCTGTCGTCCTACCCGACCAAGCATGCGCGGGTCGGCAACGCGGTCGGGCTGGACACCCCGGCGAGTGCGGTGTTCCTGCTCAAGGCGATGCGGGCGGCCGGCTACGACGTCGGCTCGTTCCCGGAGGACGGCGACACCCTTGTCCACACGCTCATCGCAGCGGGTGGGCACGACGTCGAGTGGCTGACGGAGGAGCAGCTGCAGACCGCCGCTGCACGGGTGCCGATCGCGACGTACGAGCGGTGGTTTGCCGAGCTGCCAGGTGATCTCAGGGAACGGATGATCGAGCACTGGGGGCCGCCGCCGGGCCGGCTCTATGTCGACGACGGCGACATCGTGCTGGCGGCGCTGCGCTACGGCAACGTCGTCCTGGCGATCCAGCCGCCGCGCGGTTTCGGGGAGAACCCGATCGCCATCTACCACGACCCGGACCTGCCGCCGAGTCACCACTACCTCGCCGCCTACCGGTGGTTGGCACAGGAGTTCGAGGCCGACGCCGTTGTCCACCTCGGCAAGCACGGAACCCTCGAATGGCTGCCGGGCAAGGGGCTCGGGCTGTCTGCGTCATGTTCACCCGACGCGGTGCTCGGCGACCTGCCGCTGTTCTACCCGTTCATCGTCAACGACCCTGGTGAGGGGACGCAGGCCAAGCGGCGGGGGCACGCCACCGTGGTCGACCACCTCGTGCCGCCGATGGCCCGGGCCGAGACCTACGACGAGATGGCCCAATTGGAGCACCTGCTGGATGAGTACGCCCAGGTGCAGGCGATGGACCCCGGCAAGCTGCCGACACTTCGCCAGCAGATCTGGGACCTGGTCGAGCAGGCGCAGCTGCACCACGACCTGCACGTCTCGGAAACCCCGAGCGAGCAGGAGTTCGACGACTTCGTGCTGCACGTCGACGGATATCTCTGTGAGGTGAAGGACGTCCTGATCCGGGACGGGCTGCACATCCTCGGCCAGGCCCCCGCCGGGGCACCGCGGGTCGACCTCGTGCTTGGCATCCTGCGGGCCCAGCAGACCTGGGGTGGCACCGGCGACGCCCTGCCGGGGTTGCGGCGCGCCCTCGGTACGGCGTACGGGCTGCTGGAGTCCGAGCGGGACCAGGTCGACGAGCTGGAGCGGATGGCCCGGCTGCTCGTCGAGGAGACCGACCGGCGCGGCTGGGTGGCGGCCGGGGTCGTCCAGGACGTGCTGGGCCGCGAGCTGCCCGACGTCGAGCGGGTACTGGCGTTCGCCTGCGACGAGCTCGTCCCCCGGCTCGACCGGACGACCGACGAGCTCGACAACCTGCTGCACGGGCTGTCCGGCGGGTTCGTGCCGGCCGGGCCGAGCGGCTCACCGACCCGGGGACTGGTCGGGGTGCTGCCCACCGGCCGCAACTTCTACTCGGTCGACCCCAAGGCGATCCCGAGCCGTAATGCCTGGGAAGTCGGCCGAGCGCTCGGCGACTCGCTGCTGGCCCGCTACGTCGCCGACCACGGCGACTATCCGGCGTCGGTCGGCCTGGTCGTCTGGGGCACCAGTGCGATGCGCACCGCCGGCGACGACATCGCCGAAGCGCTGTGGCTGCTCGGCGTGCGCCCCGTCTGGGACCAGGCGTCGCGTCGGGTGACCGGGCTCGAGCTCGTCCCGGCCGAGGTCCTCGGCCGACCGCGCATCGACGTCACCTTGCGGATCAGCGGGTTCTTCCGCGACGCCTTCCCGCACGTCGTGACGATGCTCGACGACGCGGTCCGGATGGTGGCGGCGCTCGCCGAGCCGGACAACTTCGTGCATCAGCACGTGCAGGCCGACCTCGCGCTCGGCACCGATGAGCGGCGGGCCACCGCCCGGATCTTCGGCTCCAAGCCCGGGGCCTACGGCGCGGGGCTGCTGCCACTGATCGACTCGCGCGACTGGAAGACCGACGCCGACCTGGCCGAGGTCTGGGCGGTCTGGGGTGGCTATGCGTACGGCGCTGGGCTCGACGGGGTCAACGCCCGCCGGGACATGGAGCGGGTCTACACAAGGGTCCGGGTGGCGGCGAAGAACCAGGACACCCGCGAGCACGACATCGTCGACAGCGACGACTACTTCCAGTACCACGGCGGCATGGTGGCGGCGGTGCGTGCGCTCACCGGGACGTCACCGGAGGCCTACGTCGGGGACAGCGCCGTGCCGGACACGGTCCGGACCCGCACCTTGCAGGAGGAGACGCACCGGGTCTTCCGGGCCCGGGTCGTCAACCCGAAGTGGATCGCCGCGATGCAGCGGCACGGTTACAAGGGCGCCTTCGAGCTGGCGGCCACCGTCGACTACCTGTTCGGCTACGACGCGACGGCGGGGGTCGTCGACGACTGGATGTACGACAAGCTGGCGAGCGCCTACGTGTTCGACGAGACCAACCGGGCGTTTATGAAGCAGAGCAACCCGTGGGCGCTGCGCGGGATTGCCGAGCGGCTGCTCGAGGCGGCCGACCGGGGGCTCTGGGAGGAGCCGTCGGCGCAGGTCCTGGACCGGCTGAAGGCGACCTATCTCGAGCTGGAAGGCGATCTGGAAGGCGACTAGGCCTACTGCGGCCGAAGGGCCATCCACAACGCGATGGCGTCGCTCGTGCCTGGGTTGCTCCACGAGTGCGGCTGGACGGTGCGGAAGTGCAGGGCGTCGCACGGGCCGAGCACGAAGTCCTGGCCGTTCACCACAAACTCGAGCTGACCCTCCAGCACGTAGATGAGCTCCTCGCCCGGATGCTCGAGCGGTTTGGTCCCGCTGTTCGCGCCGGCAGCGACGGTCGCCCTGGCTCCGGCGATGTTGAAGCGACCGTAGGTGCCGCTGATCCCGGCCAGGTCGATGCCGCTGTGCGAGGTGTAGATCGGCCGCTGCTGACCGTCCGGGGTGTGGACGGTGGGGTCGGTCGGCACCTGTTCGTCGACGAACCACGCGACCGGCCGACCGAGCGCACCGGCCACCTTGAGCAGCGTCGTGATGGTCGGCACCATGCCGCTCTGTTCGATCTTGTGGATTGCTGCGGCGGACACGTCGGCCTGCTCGGCGAGCTGCTGCAAGGACAACCCCGCCTGCTTGCGCAGCCCGCGTACCTTGGGCCCGATGCCTCCGACGATCCGGCTGAGGTCCTCGGTCACCCTGGTCCTCTCCCGCCGAACGAACGGCTGAAACGTTTCGTCCGCGTCAACTTCTGCGCGGGGGCCTTGACGTGGTTGCGGTGTCTGTCCAACATAGTGGACGACTCGTCCCCCATCCTCAACGTTCAGGGAGGCCCTTCGTGGCCAAGCGCATCGTGGTCGTCGGCGGGGGGGCCGCCGGCATCGGTGCTGCGGGCGCTGCCAAGGGCACCGACCCGACGGCCGAGGTCATCGTCTACACCGAGTACCAGGACGCGGCGTACAGCCCCTGTGGCATCCCCTACGTGCATGGCAAGGAGATCCCGGACTTCGAGCGGCTGTTCCTCGGGACCAAGCAGCAGTACGCCGACCAGGGCATCGACATCCGGTACGAGGCCCGGGTCGACTCGTGCGACCTGACCGCCAAGACCGTGTCGGTCGGTGGCCAGCAGGTGCCCTTCGATGCGCTGGTGATCGGCAGCGGGTGGGACTACGGCAAGCCCGAGGTCCCCGGCAACGAGCTGTCCGGCATCTACTACATGAAGAACATCCGCGAGGCGATGGAGTGGGACAAGGTCCTCGACACCGTCACCAGTGCCGTCGTCCTCGAAGCCGGTCCGCTTGGGCTCGAGATGGTGACGGCGCTGGCCCACCGCGGGATCGAGACGCACCTGGTCGATCCCACCCCGTGGGCCCTGTCGATGGCCACCGACCCCGACATCGCCAAGCCGGTCGAGGACTCCTGGGTCGAGATGGGCGTCAAGCTGCACTTCAACACCAAGCTGGAGGAGATCCTCGGCGACGCGGGCGGCGCCGTGCGCGGCGTCCGCACGTCCGACGGCGAGATCGCCTGTCAACTGCTCGTCGTCGCCACCCACAAGGTCCCGAACACCGCCCTCGGTCAGGCCGCTGGGCTGAAGGTCGGCACCGCCGGCGGGTTCATCGTCGACGAGACGATGCAGACCTCCGCCAAGCACGTCTGGGCCGCCGGCGATTGCATCGAGGTGCCGCACGGCGTGTCCAACGTGCCGGTGCAGGGGTTGTCCGGCAGCCACGCCTACAGCCAGGGCAAGGTCGCCGGCGTCAACGCTGCCGGGGGCAGCCGCGCCTACCAACCGGTCTACGTGCCGTGGGGCATGGTCGCCGGCAAGTGGATGATCGGTGGGGTCTCGTTCAGCGAGACGCTCGCGACCGCGCTTGGGGTCCCGTTCGTGATGGGGGTGGCCCAAGGCATCTCGCGGGCCCGCTACTACCCCGACATGAAGCCGGTCAAGGTCAAGCTGCTCGCCGAGCCGGGCACCCTCAAACTCATCGGCGCGCAGCTCGTCGGTGGTGAAGGCATCAAGGAGCGGGCCGACTTCCTCGCGATGGCGGTGCGCACCGGCATCACGCTGCGTGACCTCGCCACGATGGAGAACGTCTACTCGCCGCCGATCGGGGCACTCAACGAGCCGATCGCGCTGGCCGCGCAGAACGCGCTGACCAAGCTGTGAGCGGGCAGCGGCAGTCGTTCACCCGGTGGCTCCGGAGCACCTCCGAACACCACCTGCTCGTCGTGGCCCAAGCCAAGATCGCCCGCGCCAACGGGCTCACCGCACCCACCCCCAAGGGCGCCGAGATCTTCTGGCAGAAGGTCTACGCACCGGCCTTCTACCTGCTTCCCTACCCGCTCCGGGCCAAGGTCGCCAACGCCCTTCCGGGCAGCCACCAGCAGACCTGGCACCCGCCTGCCCAGGCGAAAGGCCCGGCGGTCTGACCGAACGGCACGTGAACGGCACGGCACCAACCCGTCTCGTCAGCACACCCACCCGGCCCAGGAGGCACACCGCATGACCACCAAGACCGTCGACATCCCGAAGCCCGTCGAGGGCGATGTCCTCTACGACACGAGCGAGAAGGTCTTCCCCGACATCCAGGCCGAGCCCGGTCAGAAGGCGTTCGTCTTCATCCACTCGGTGCCCTTCGAGGGCTCCGTCGCGCTGGTCAACCTGCTCACCTCGACCCGCCTGGTGCGCAAGGGCTTCGACGTCAGCATCGTTCTCTACGGCCCGGCAGTCCTGATCGGCTCGGGTTCGCGCGGCTACCCGTCGGTCGGCAAGGAGGGCTTCCCCGGCAACCTGTCGATGAACAAGCAGCTCAAGGTCCTGATGGACGAGGGCGCCAAGATCTACGCCTGCCGTTTCGCGATGGGCGCGCTGTACGGCATGCGCGAGGACGACCTGATCGAGGGCGTCAAGGCGTTCAACCCGCTCGACGTGCTCGACAGCGCGCTCACCGCGTGGCGTCAGAAGTCCTTCCAGCTCAACACCTGGACGGTCTGAGCTCCCTCGCACCACCCCCGGACGGCGGCTCGAGCCGTCGTCCGGGGCCTGCCCCACCGACCGGAGGCCCTGATGGACGGCGTGCACGACATGGGCGGCAGGACCGAGCACTTCGGCCCGCTGAAGACCCTCGACCCGGCTGAGAAGCCTTTCCACGAGCCGTGGGAGGGTCGCGCGTTCGCCGTGACGCTGCTGGCGAACCGGGCGGCGACGTCATCCAACCTGCACGCCTTCCGGCACGCCCTCGAACGGGTACCGGAGCGGGAGTACCTGGCCGACTACTACGGCCGGTGGCTCGCCAGCGCCGAGATCCTGCTCGTCGACAGCGGGCTGCTTGCGCCAGGCGCCGTCGAGGCCCGCGCCCGCACGCTGCGCGGCGAGGACGTCACCGAGCCGGTCGACCCCGAACCGCACAAGCCGACCATGGAGACCGCCGGTGGCGGCAACCTGCGCACGGTCGAGGCTGCGCCGGTGTACGCGGTCGGCGACCGGGTCGTGCCGCGCGGCGACGCCGGGACCGGCCACACCCGGCTGACCGGCTACGTTCGAGGCAGGACTGGCGTCGTCACCGCGCTGCGACCGGCGCAGGTGCTGCCCGACACGGCCGCCCACTTCGTCGGCGAGAACCCGCAGCACGTCTACAGCGTCGAGTTCGCCTCGACCGAGCTGTGGGGGCCCGGCGCCGAGGCGTTCACCCTGACCATCGACCTGTACGAGAGCTACCTGGAGAAGGCATGACCTCGATGGAGCCCGGGATCGACCTGGCGACCCGCACCGAAGCGCTCGAGTCGCTGCTGCTCGAGCGCGGCATGGCCGACACCAAGACCATCGAGACCTTCATCGGGATCTACGAGACCCAGGTGGGTCCGATGAACGGCGCCAAGGTCGTCGCCAAGGCCTGGACCGACCCGGCGTACAAGGCGAAGCTGCTCAGCGACGGCACCGCCGCGATCGCCGAGCTGGGCTTCAAGGGCCCGCAGGGCGAGCACATGGTGGTGCTGGAGAACACCCCCTCCGTGCACCACGTGGTCGTCTGCACGCTCTGCTCGTGTTATCCGTGGCCGGTCCTGGGGCTGCCGCCATCCTGGTACAAGGACTCCGCGTACCGCTCGCGGGTGGTGCGCGAGCCCCGCGCGGTGCTGGCCGAGTGGGGCACCGAGCTCGGCGCCGACGTCGACGTACGGGTCCGTGACTCGAGTTCGGAGGTGCGCTACTTCGTGCTGCCCGAGCGCCCGGCCGGCACCGGGTCGCTGTCGGAGGAGGAGCTCGCGGCGCTCGTCACGCGGGACAACATGGTGGGCGTGACCCGGGTGAGCGGCCCGTGATGGCGGTGCTGCCCGAGCTCGACCTCGACGGGCCCGGCGCGCCGCCGCGCAGCAACGGCGAGCTGGTGTTCGCGGAGCCGTGGGAGGGCCGGGCATTCGGCCTGGTGATGGCACTGGTCGACGGCGGGGTGGTGTCGTACGACATCTTCCGCGACGTCCTGATCGCGCGGATCGCCGCGTGGGAGGCCGTTGCGCCGGCGGGGGAGGACCGGTCGTACTACCGCTGCTGGCTGCAGGCGCTCGAACAGGTACTCGACGCGCAGGCCCTGGTGACTGTTGCTGACGTCGACGCGCGGCAGGAGGCGTACGCCGCGCGACCCGCCGGGCACGACCACGACCACGGGGACCACGATCACCACCACTGAGGCGGGGACGGTGGGTTCCGCTATCGGCTCGGGCTCGGGCTCGGGCTCGGGTGATCGCCGTGGCAGCAGGACGGCGCGGGCCCTGTGGACCGGCGGCTGGCGCTGCGAGGTCGAGGCCGGCGGGTTCTCGCTCGTCGTCGACGAGCCGGCCGACGTCGGCGGCACCGGCACCGGGCCCATGCCGACGGACCTGCTGCTCGCATCGCTGTCATCGTGTTTTGCGCTGGCGCTGGCGTGGGCGGCCCGCAAGCAGGGCTACGAGCTGCCGGACCTCGAGGTCACGGCCACTGGCTCGTACGTGGGCAACAAGTTCGGTTCGCTGCTGCTGACCGTGGAGAGCAGCCTGGCGGAGGAGCGGCTGGCGGAGCTCTTCGAGCCCGCGAAGCGCGCCTGCTACGTCTCCAACACCTTCGCCCACTGCCCCGACGTCCGCGTCGAGCTGGCCTGACGCCTGCCGGGGTCGGCTCGGCGCCATCACCTCCCCTTCGAGAGGGCGCTTCCCCTTCGAGACGTCGCCCTCGGGGGGCCTGTTGGTGCACTCTCGAAGGGGAGGCGGCGCTGGCGGGGGCTGGAGGTGCTGGCCGGGGGTCGCGGTCTCGGCGGGCTCGTGGTGCGGCGAGTCCTGCGGGCGCTCATGCCGGCGGGTTGAGTGCACGGCAGACTGGTCCCATGACCGCACCCGTCCCGCACGGCCACCCCGGGCACGTCCACGACCCCGCGTGCGCCGCGGCGCACGGCGAGATCACGTTGCCCAAGGACCCCCGGCGGCTGGTGCTGGTGTTCGTCTCGCCGGTGGCTCAGGAGATGGCGGCGCTCGCCGACCGGCTCGGCTGGCCCATCACGGTCCTCGACCCCGACTCGAGGCGCCTGGACGCCGACCCCATCCCGTACGCGCGCACGGTCAGCACGGTCGCCGACGCCCGGCTCGACGGCAGCTGCGACGTGGTCGTCTGCGACCACGAGCGACCGGAGCTCGGCGACGTGCTGGCTGCCGCGCTGGCGGGGCCGACCCGCTGGATCGGCGTGATGGGCAGCCCGCGGCACACGGCGCCGCACGTCGCGGCGCTGCAGGAGCGCGGCGTCGCTCAGGAGCAGATCGACCGCGTGCACCGGCCGATCGGCCTGGACATCGGGTCGAAGACGCCGCCGGAGATCGCGATCTCGACGGTGGCCGGGCTGCTCGCCGACCGCAACGGCCGCGCCGGTGGCGTCTTCGGCTGATGCGGGGTGAGCCGGCCGCGCCGGCGCGTCGGTCTGGTGGTGGTGAGACCCGGCGGCGGGCGTCCCTTTCCAGGTTCGGTGTCACCGCGGTTTCACTGCGTCCGAGATCCGTGTCACCGCGGCACGAGGGCGGCTGGACTCGGGGGCCATGCGACCCCACGACTGGCGTCGAGCTCTGCGTGACAACGCAGCCCGGCAACCATGCAGGGAAAGAAATTATTACGGTGTACTCAGCCGCCCGCGATCACGAAGACACTGACGTAGGTCGCGCTGGCAGAGGGCTGCACTGTGATCGCCGGCCGAGGCTGCGTGATGGCGGCTCCGCGGTTGATCGTGACCAGGACGCTGTCCAAGCCGATGCCTCCACTGAGCGTCGTCGCCGTTCCGGGTCCTGGCTGGATGATGAACCGGTAGGCCTGGAAGTTCGCCGTGTAGTGGTCGCGGAGCTGCTGGGGGCTCTCGGTCGTGCTGAACACCAGCTGCAGAGTCGGCTGCTTGCCGGTGACCGAGGAGTTGCTGCCGGCGTCGGTCTTGGCAGCCACTTGCGTCCCTCCTGGCGGCGGCTGAGTGACGTCGTAGGCCCGCAACCGGCGCAGGGTCGCGCTGGATCCGTCAGCGGGTCCCCCGCAGCCGGCGCATACCCCGACAAGGGCGAGGGCCGCCGCTACCGCCACGCCCGTTCGGGTCACGGGCCGAAGGTGGACCGCACCCGTCGTGCGTAGGCGACGACCTGGTCCCGGTAGGGCTCGTCAACTGCTTGCTCGTTGGTGATGTCGGTGATGAAGGTGTCGAGCTCGCGCTTGGCGGTGCCGGTGTCGGTGTTGCCTGCTGCGGTGACGCGGCTCAGGCGGTTGCGTTCGCTGACGTACAGCCCGCGTTGGTGGATGTGCCCGGCCTGGTCGGTCGTGTCCCACAGCTGCTGGAGGCTGCGGGGGTCGGCGCCGGTACCGATCCAGTTGGTGGCGTCGAATGGGCCGGCCAGGGCATCGGCGGTGTGTGCCTGCTGGCTCTGGTCGCTGAGCAGGGTCAGGGTGAGTCCGCTGAGTCGGTAGGTGCCAGAGCCGTTCAGGCCAACGAGTGTGCCGTCGAGGTGTACCGGCAGTGGTTGACTGCCGGCCTGCAGCAGCTGGGTTTGCTGCACGTGCTGCAGCGGCTGCCCGGTGGGTCCGTACAGCTGCCCGGTCAGGACGTACTGTCCGCTGGTCGGGGCGTAGGCCTGCCCGCTGTAGGTGAGGGTGTCAAGCATCCCGTCGCCGTTGGTGTCCTGTCCGCTGCCGATGAACCGGCTCAGCAGCGGCTTGCTGCTGCTGAGCGTGGTGAGGTGGTAGGCGTCGGTGCTGCCGAGGTCTGCGGCGCGGGCTACCTCGGTCCGCCCGGAGGTGCCGCGGGTGAGCAGGGCGTTGGTGATGCGCAGCGGACCGTCCGCGCCGCTGGCGTAGAGCCGGCCCACCGGGACGTCGACGGTGACGGTGCTCGGGCCTGCGGGCAGCACAGCACTGCCCTGGCCGGACGCGGCGAGCGCAGCGCCGGCCCGCAGGTCCACGCTGACCTGGTAGGTGCCCGGCGTCGCGACGGTCACGGGGACGGGCAGTCGCAGGGTGTCCCGCGCGCCGCTCGGGCCGCGCACCAGGGCCGCGCCGGTGACCTGCGCCAGCGTGCCGGTGCCGTCGGGGACGACCTCGTCGGTGGTGGTGATGCGCGCCAGGGGTCCGGTCGCGGTCACGTCGACGGGGGTGTACGGGCCGGCGGGCAGCGTCAGGTTGGCGGTGAACGTACCGCTGGCCTGGTCGTAAACCAGCGGGACGGTGCGGCGGGTGTTGCTGCTGTCTAGGTAGGCCGCGACCAGCGTCTCCTTCTTGGCCTGTCCCGGCGCGACGCCGTTTAGCGCCGCCTGGATCGTGAAGGGCGCGGCGCTGTTGGCCGGGGCGCCGGTGCTGGTCAGCGTCGCGGTCAGGGTCTTGCCGCCGGGCTGCACGAGGCTGTCGACAATCACCCCCGTGTTGGAGGGCGCCGTCACGCGCAGGGTGCGGGTGGAGCCGTTCAGTCCGTCGATGGCGACGGCGCTGACGGTGGCCCCGAAACTGTTCTCGCCGGTCAGGGGGGTCACGACCGCGCTGCTGTCTGGGTTGCCGTGGCTGTCGATCACGGTGATGGTGGGAACAACGCCGGGGTTGGTGAAAACGTAGGCAGCGACCGCGTTGCCGCCCTCCGGGTCGAGGACGGTGCTGTACGCCGGGCCGCCGGCGGTGTACGAGCCGGTCGTCACGGCCTGCTCAGCACTTGCTGCAGTGGGGTCGGTCGCGGTCGGGCTGGCCGTCGCGGTGCTCGTCGTGCTGCTCGAGGCTGGTTGCGCGAAGGCGTGTGCGCCGCCGACAGCGGGTGCTGCTGCTGGAGCGGCTCCACTGCTTTCGCAGCCGGTGCCGGCCCCGTCGATCCAGGTATTGCCCTGACTGTCATCGGGGTACAGGGTGGCTAAGACCCGGGTGACCGGGCAGGCCTTGTCCTTCATGCTGCTGTGGTCGTATCCCTGGAAGACCGGCGGCAGGGCATCCTGAAGCCCACTTCCGCTGTAGTTGCTGTAGTTCGGCGCAAGGGCGAACGCGCTGTCGACGCAGACCACCGTGTCCCCGCCGTGGAGGTGGCAGTCCAGCCCCAGGTTTGCCGTGGCGTTGCACAGGTAGTCCGTCGCCTTGGTGCTGCAGTTGCCGGCTGCCACGTAGTAAGCCGTGGACGGGTCGTCCCGCACGACCTGGTTGAAGACCTTGGTGACGTAGCCGGTCTGCAGGTCGTACAGGCCGTTGCTGTCGTTGTCGCAGGCGCCCTGGTTGCTGAACACCCCGGTGATCCCGAGACGCCGCAGGAAGCAGAGCTTGTCGGCCAACTTGCTACCGGCGTTCGGAGTAGCCAGCATACCGAGGCTGGCGACGGCGGCGGGGTCGATCGAGATGGCTTCGCGGGTGTCCAGGCCGCCCTTGCTGTGCGCGATGACGTTGACCGCTGGCGCCCCGGTGTGGGCGATCATGCTGTCGACGTCCCTCGCTATCTGCGCACCGTTGTCCCAGACGCTGCTGATCGGACCGGTGTTGGCGGTCGCGACCCGGCCGCCGTTGCTGCTGTCGTTGAGTCCCGGCACGGTGTTCTGGCCGTAGCGCAGCAGCCCGAGGACATCCTGCGGCTGGCCGGTGATGCCGTGCGCGGCGATCAGCGGCAGCGGGCCATGGAAACCGGTCGGGCTCGGCGGGCCGCCACCGACGGGCAGGCCACCGACGCCGCACGAGTTGTCCGGGATGGTGAACGCGTGCGCCCGCATCGGGGAGTAGGCCTCTTTGGACCACATCACCTGCTGCCCGGCGCCGCTGAACGTCTTCGGGTCGCAGGCGAGGCCCTCGTCGCGAAAGTTCGGGTCGCCGGGGGTGGCGGTGCTGAAGTCGTACAGGACGTTCTGCGGATTGGTCTTGTCGACCACGAAGACGTGATTGCAGCCGGCGGCGCCCTGGAACAGATACTGATCGCCGATCGCCAGGCCGCTGTTGTAGCAGTTATCGCCGCCGGCCCAGGGCGTCGCCGTGCTGCCGCCGGGGCCGTCTGCGAGCACAGTCCCCTTGCTGCTGTAGTGGTGGATGACCTTGCTGGTGTCCGGGCTGAAGTACAGGCTGTCGCTGCCGCCGTCATAGGCAAGTCCGTCGTCGATGTCGTCCGAGCAGGTGCTGCTGCAGGTGTTGAACGCCAGCGTGCTGCCGGTCACGTTCTGCTGGCCATCGAGCTGGATCAGCCGGACGTCGCCCCGGTGCGGCCCTGCCCAGCCGGCCCAGATGGCGTTGCGGGTGGCGTCGTACGCCAACGCCCCCAGACCTCCCTGGATGCTGAAGGAGGCCGTGACCTGCCCGGTGCGAGGGTCAGCCCGGTACAGATCCGTGGGCGTGTCGTAGCACGAATACCACAGGTTCGCGCCGTCGTAGGTGATGCCGACGCCGATGTCGAAGCCGCCGCACTCCTGCGAGAAGGTCACGCTCCCCGCCAACGTGCCCACTGGTGTGCCCGAGGCATCGGCCCGCGCCGCGCCGGCACCCGGGCCGGCCAACGCGGCGGCAACGCCGACGGTCACACCAACAGCAAGACGACGCAACCGGGCGGTCTTCACAGTGACTCCTCCACCTGATCCGCCACCGGCAGGCGGGCCGAGAGGGAAGGTACAGGTCCTCAACCTCCATACGGACTCTTCTGACGAACCCGCGGACAGCTGGGGGGCCTGAGTAGCTGGTGGGCAAGCAGACTAAAGCGCTGTGCCGGTGACTTTCACGTCCGGCTGGGTGTATTCCAACTCCACACCGCAGACCGTAGAGAACTCGGCTGCGTGCAACCCACGCGCCTGGCCGCTGTCGGACGCCTTGCCGGAAACCCACCTGAGCGCGACCACCTCCCCTGTGACTTGCACCGGTGAGGGGCGCGGTTCTCGCAGCGCTGTGTGGCCGACGCCGGCACGGCGATCTCGTCCGATAGCGGCTCGGGTGACGGCGCTTCCTCAGCGCCCGGGAGAGTGCTGTGGGACGAGACCGCCACGAAGCCGCGCCTCGGTGGCAGCAAGTGATCACCTGGTCTGGACGCGCGTCCCACGCAGTGCAGCAACCGTCGCCTCGGTGCCAGGCGTAACGTTTGACACATGATCGGGTTGCTCCGCAACCTTGGCGAGTACGCGGCACTGCCGGTCCGTCTCCTGCGCTCCAACCTGGGCAGGCATGGCTGGCGCATTACTGCGCTGCGGCTCGTCGGGTTGCCGTTCTTCACCATGTTCTTCGGGTCGGTCATGGCGTTCTCGTTCATGCTTCCGTTCGTGGTGGACGCCGAGTTTGTGGCTGCGCTGGTGTCCTTCGCCGCCTTCTACGTGACGCAGCACGCCACGGGCGACCTACGGGGCTGGTGCCGCACGACGGTGGTACGACCAGGTCGCTGGCTGCGCGGCCTCCCCGTACGCCGCGGCGGTCGACGGCCCACCGTACGCGTTCTGAGCAGCCGGCCCCACCTCACGGACCAGAGACGACCGTCCCCACCCACAGGAGTTCGCCTGACGAGACGGCCCTCGTACCGCAAGTAACGCCACTTCCCAGGGGTGCCTACCGGGACCTACGTCAGCGGCTTTTGCCAAACCGAGATGTGCTTGGTGCTTGTTGAGACAAAGTGTCCACCGTGCCAGTCCGCCATCCGGGTCTCCAGGACCATGCCCGCGAGAAGCGCCATGAGATCGCACTCGCTGGGCCATACGTACCGGAAGTGTCCAATGTCGTGCCGGATGCTGCCGTCGGCGTCACGAGTAAACGTCTGCGACGTGCACTCCTGGGATGCCAGATCGTAGGTATCGAAGGAGGCATGGCCATCTCGTACGCTCCGCGCAACTTCCTGCGTACCCGGCGCGATGTTCTGAATGTCGGGGACCCAGAGTTCAATGACGAACCGACCACCGGGGCGCAGGTGACGGGCAGCGTTGCGGAAGCACTCCACCTGTTCCTGCTGCGTTCGCAGGTTCGAGATGCTGTTGAACACGAGGAACACCAGCGCGAAGTCGCCAAGCACCGATGTGGTGGCCATGTCCCCGACAACGACCGGCAGGGTCCGGTCGTCAACCTTCTGCCGCAACTTTGCGACCATCGGCTCGGACAACTCCACACCCGTGACGGGCACGCCCCGCTGTGTGAGCGGGATGCCGATCCGGCCCGTTCCGACCGCGAACTCCAAGGCACGCCCGCCCTCGGCCAGGGTGTGCAAGTAGTCCACTGCCGGTTCGACAACGTCTGGAGCGAACTCGTCCGCGAGATCATCGTCGTACGTTGCTGCTGTCGCTTGGTCCCAGACCTCGCTGCTTGTCATCGCCCGAGACTCGCATGGCTTGACATCGCCCTGCGACCTCTTTGTGCGAGGCGCGTCGGGTCGCACCCCCAGCAGTAATGCCGGTTCTTTGCTCGCCGGAACCCGAGCAAGGGTAGTGCCGGATCTTTGCTCACCGGCACCCGTCAAGGGTGGTGTGCCGGATCCTTAACCGAGTGGACGCTGCCTGCCCGCGGTTCTCTGCACCCGCCCGTCGTTTGGAAGCGGACCTGTCGCTGTCAGCTCGTTGCCCACGTAGTTTGGGGTTTGCCTCTGGACGCGTCCATGCCCGCGACGCGGACCCGCCAGTCGCCCGCCGCTTACCCAGCACCCCCCGTGAGAGCGTCAAGTTCCTCGACAAGGACGTCGCCGTGGCCTGCGCGACGGGCCAGCTCGGCGATCATGCGCAGGTAGACGAACCGCAGGCTCACCGCACCCTCATGCCAGGGGAACGCTGCGTTGAGATCATGTTCCCTGGCCACCTGACGGGAACGCTCGCAGGCTGCTAAGAAAGGACCCGCCCATCATGTCCAGGGTGTCCCCCTGAGCGAGGGTGAAGCTCTCCTCCACCGTGTCCGGCAGGCCCAGGTCCGCACGGGGTACGCCCGCTACGCGAGAGTGGAACCAGACCTGCTCCACAAAAGTGGCGTGCTTGACCAGTCCCAGCAACGTTGTAAGCGACGGGACAAGCCGCGCACGGGCTTGGCTGTCATCCACCTCGGAGAGCAGCCGCCCCACCTCTGACCGCTGGACGTCGAGCATGCTTTCGAGCATGACTCGCTCCCCAGCCACGAAAGACTCCACGCCAGCAAGGCTAACGCCGCCTATCCGGCACGAGGGACTGTCCTAGTAGGCGACGAATAGCGGACGCCGTGCGGACCTCGCGGCCCCAGCCTGATCTTGTGTCGCAGACGGTTGTCCCTTGAAATGAGATTACTGCCATGCAGGGCGACCTTGCAAGGACCCACTGTCCCTCGCTTGCTGCGCAGGGCCACCGCGCGCAACATCTGACCCCCCGCCGAGGGCACCGCATGGGGATAGCATGTGAATCACATCACCAACCCGACACCGGAGCCGCCCCGTGCCCGACGCCATGGTCAACGGAACCCGCCTGGCCTACTCCGACGACGGCCCGCGTGATGCGCCGGTGCTGCTGCTGAGCCACTCGCTGTTCTTCAACAGGGCGATGTTTGACCACCAGGTCGCCGGGCTCGCAGACCGCTACCGCGTCGTGCGCTACGACCACCGCGGGCAAGGTGATAGCGACCGGGCCCCGCGCGAGCAGCTCGACATGGACACCCTCAGTGAGGACGCTGCCGCGCTGATCGAGCACCTCGACGCAGGGCCGGTACACGTGGCGGGCAACTCGCTGGGCGGCTTCGTCGCACTGCGGCTCGCGGCACGGCGCCCCGAGCTGCTGCGGTCGGTGACCGTGCTCGGCAGCTCCGCCGAGGCCGAGGGCAAGGTCGCCGAGTTCGACCCGCTCGTGGCCGCCATGAGCGAGCACGGCGCCGCCCCGGTCATCGACACGCTCATGTGGATCATGTTTGGCGACGAGACGCTCGCCTCGGCGGGCGCTGCGAAGCAGAACGCCCGGTGGCGGGAGTGGATGCTCGGGCTGGACGCGACCATCGGCGACTGCGCTCACCAGGTCGTGCACCGCCGCCCCGTGCTGGACGAGATGGCGGGCTGCCCCGTCCCGCTGCTGGCCGTCGCGGGCGAGCAGGACCACGCCTACTCGATCGCCAACTCCCGGGCCGTCGTTGAGGCGGTCAAGGACGGGCATCTAGCTGTCGTGCCACGAGCCGGGCATTCGGTGTCGCTCGAGCAGCCAACGGTCGTCAATGCCCTGCTGGCGCAGCACCTCGCCGCTACGGCCTAGGGCGAGTCGCCCAAGTCTGGGCGTGGTTCTGGGGGATCTTCTGGCCGTGTCACGTGGTCAGGTTCTGACCGATGCTCAGTGGGGGCTGATCGAGCCGCTGCTGCCCAGTCCTGACGGCAGGCGCGGCAGGCCTCCTCGGGATCACCACGAGGTGATGGAGGGGATCGTGCATCGGTACCGCACGGGTTGTCCGTGGCGGGACGTCCCGGAGCGGTTCGGGCCGTGGAAGACGCTGTGGAAGCGCCATGCCCGGTTCAGCAAGGACGGCTCCTGGGACCGGATCTTGGCGGCGCCGGTGACCCAGGCCGATGCGCAGGGCCAGGTCGACTGGCAGCTGTCGATCGACTCGACCGTCAGCCGGGTCCACCAGCACGGCTAGAACCTGTCGCGGGAGGTCGCTGTGGCGCTCCCGAGTCACACAGGGGGACCTGTCGAACGACAGGAGACAACCGGTCGAGCCTGTTGATCATGCGATTGGCCGTTCCCGGGGCGGCCTGACGACCAAGGCTTCGCGATGGATCGCAGATGTTGCACTACGAGGTCGTGCCGGGCTCTGGTACCGGTGGGCTGGACGGAGTCCCGGGCACTTTGCAGCTCGACGTCGACGACGACGGCACCCACCGCAATGAGCTCAAGGACAAGTTGTAGGTCGGCTGGCTTGCCTCGGCAGGCCCATCCCTGGTCGGCACGTCACGACGCTCCACCGAGATGCCCGCTTGCCCTGAATCCCGGCCGTCAACGCCGAACGGTCACATCAGCGACGGCCTGGCGCCCGAACACCCAGCACATGAGCTCGGACGGGGCGCCCGTGACGACCGTCAGAGGGGCTCGGCCGGTCACTTGCGCGGAGCGCCCGTCCGGGCATTGCAGCACGAGGCCTGGTGTGAGCCGACGATGCAGTTGCCGGGCGGCGACCTGGACTCGCAACCACAGCGCGGCCTCAAGCTCATGGTCTGGCCGGTCCGCATCGAGTCCGTTCGCGCGCACAACATCTTGGGTGTGCACGAAGTACTCGCCAAGTGCGTGTCGGTGGCCCTCGAACCGGTCAAGCGGCATGCAAGCGATCCCACCTCGCTCCGCGCGCAGCCGTGCGACGAGTTGCGCATACGGCCAACGGCGTTTGAGGTGATCGGCGCGTCGCGATCCCATGGCGGCCAGCGCGGGGACAACAATTCCGGGCCACCCGAGCGGATCGCGCTTGAGCGTCCACACGTGGACCGCGAGGTCGTGTGCCGCCCATCCCTCGCACAGCGTGGGAGCGTCCGCGGCGACCTGATCGAGCGCATCACAACACCTGCGAAGCTCGCGGTCACGAAGTTCGGATGTCATCTCCCGCACCGCCGCTCCAGGTAGGGCAGCGAGCCTGCACCCGCTCGCGTCTCAACGGTACCGGGGCTGCACCGTCCCGGGATTGATGCCGCCAGCCCCGTTGGGGACGGAAGTCGTCCGCCCGTCAGGGGCTGCCAGTCACGCGCAAAACGACAGCCCCGCTGCCGTCCGCGGCGCCAGACCCATCCCCGGGGGGTGGGGCCCCGACCGGCGTCACCAGGACCCCGCCCGGCCTGGAGTGACTCCGACGCGTCTCGCGCCGCGCCCCGACGGGAGCCGTGGCGACATGCGCTGTTCCGTTCGCGCACCTCTCCATGGCGACCAGGGCCGTCCCGACGGCCGAACTGCCTATCGGGGCGGTGTGACTTGGGGTCTGCCGTGGCAGTGATGGGGAACTCGCCCCGGGTTTATCGTCAGTGCTGTGACGCGCATCGGAGCGATCTTCTTGCCGAACTGGGCTCCTGAGGCCCTGCTCCCGCTGGCCCACGCCGCCGACGAGGCAGGGGTGGATGAGCTGTGGCTGTGGGAGGACTGCTTCAAGCAGTCCGGGGTGGCGGCGGCCAGCGCATGCCTTGCGGCGACCGCGCGGATAGCGATTGGCATTGGTCTGATGCCCACCCCGCTGCGCAACGTGGCCCTGACCGCCATGGAGGTCGCCACCCTGGAGCGGATGTTTCCTGGCCGCTTCCGGCCAGGAATTGGCCACGGCGTGCAGTCGTGGATGGAGCAGGCTGGTGTGCGGGCGGCCTCGCCGCTGACGCTGCTGCGTGAGCAGCTCACCGCGCTGCGCGCGCTGCTGGACGGACAGCGGGTCAGCACGCAGGGTCGCTACGTCCACCTCGACGATGTCGCCCTGGACTGGCCGCCGCGACAGCGCGTACCGGTGCTGGCCGGGGCCGAGGGGCCGAAGTCGTTGCAGCTCTCCGGTGCGTTGGCCGACGGCACCCTTCTGCCGGGTGGCACCACGGTGGACCGGTTGCGCCGGGCCCGTGAGCAGATCGATATGGGGCGGGAGCAGTCCGGGCGTACGGACCATCACGACATCACAGTCTTCGTCCCGGTCGCCACCGGTCCGGGCGCGCAAGAGCGGTTGGACGGCTGCCAGGCCCGATGGGGCTTTGAAGGCGAGGGCTGGGGTGCGGCCGGCGACGCCGAGCAGGTAGCGCAATCCTTGCGCGGCTGGGCCCAGGCTGGCGCCGACGCCATCGCGCTACAGCCGACCGACGACGACCCGGACCCGGCCGCGTTCATGGCCTTTGCTGGTGAGGTGGCTCCGCTGCTGCGCTGAGCCGCTGCCGCTGCCGCTGCCGCTGGCATCCGGTCACCGACTCTGTGACGGACTCCCTGTGGCTTCAGTGCCGCTGACGCCACTCAATGACGTCAGGTCGTGAGCTCGAACCACGTGGAGGAGGTGTTCGTCGGCCCTCGGACTCCTCGAGGCTGCGTGGGGCCGCTCGCAGCGACCTTGGTCTCGAAGTGGCCGATCCGCACCAGGACGTTGCGCCCGACTGCAGGACCGTCCCACCGGGCCCAGCTGATGCCGGCACGAGCGCGCTGGCCCGGCCGCAGCACGACGAAGCCGGGCAGTCGCATCTCCAGGGTGACGATGTGCGTGACCTCCAGCGGACTCCGGCCTGCCCGAGTGGCGTGATGACCGGTTTCCCTGTCACCCGGCAGGGCCTCATGTTGGTGTTGATCACGTCTACACAGCCGGTCAGGGCCTCTCCGTCGTGCTGCCACTCCAGGCTCACCTGCGTCGACCTAGGCTCGCAGTCGAGGACCTCAGGGTCATGGGGCTGCATGCGAGCAGACTGCGCCCCGTCTCCGCGGACGACAAGCATCGGCCGGCGGGACGCCTCACGGGTGCCGGGCAGGCGGCACGTCGCCGCTGCTGCCGTGCTGTCTGCCAGGCACCCATTGGCCATGGGCAAGCCGGAAGCGCCTCCGTTTGGAGCCTTGGCACACCTCCCGGGCGACCACGATCAATTCCGGGCCGGCCGGCCTGACGCGACCTTGGTGCCAATCCCCGTACCTCTCGTCGCCACCAAAGCCTGTGCCGGTCAGGCTTGTGCGCAGGCTGGTCTCATCTCGGGAGGTGGAGTGCTGGAGGTAGTAGTTGCGGAGGTGACCAGTGGGAGGTCGACGCGCGTGGTCTCGTGCCCTAGGTCGACTGATCCCTGGTCCGTGCCCACGACCCGCGCCCGCCACTGGTCGTCCGTGACGAGGGCCTGCGAGACATGCCCGGACAGGGTGACGAGGTCTGCCCAGGCAGCCGGCATCGCATCGGGCGTACCCCGGCTGCCACGTCACCAGCTCGTCGCCTTCGCGCTGGCGCGTGACCGGAGCATCTCGGGGTCCGGGTCGATGTCGATCCCCTGACGCCCGCCGCGCGAGAAGCAGAGCGAGCGTTCCCGTTCCGCAACCGAGGTCGACGGCCCGCCGGGTTGACCGACGACCCGCGAGGTCAGCGTAGAAGCGGTAGTCCGCGTCGTCGGGGTTCAGGGCTTCGCAGGCAGCCTGGATGTCGAAGGGCACAAGCAACAGTCCATCCGGGAGCAGCTCGACCACCACGCCGAGACCCGTTGCCCGGCTCGACGACCCCGTCCCAGGTGCCGAACGACCACCGGACGCTGGCCAGGCTCCTCAGGGGCGGAGTCGTGATGCGTCACGACCGATGCAATAGTCAAATGTCACCGGCGAATCTGGACACGCCGCCGTGGGACCGTCGGGCGTGTTCGTGATCGACAGCAAGAACTGGACAGGTGGGCGGCTGCGCTACGGCGACCGCGGGATGGCGATCGGCCGCTACTGTCGCGACGACGAACTTGCCACGCCAAGGTCGACGCCGACATCGTGCGCCACGCCACAGCCACCGCCGGGTCCGACGCACCCGTCCTGGGGGTGCTGGCGTTCGTGGAGGATGTCGGGTTGACAGGGCAGTGCACCACCAGCAGGGGGTCCTGCTGAAGGCCGAGCAGCTGCTGGCCTGTCTCACCTCCCAGTCGGCCTGGCTGACCCCGGCCCAGGTGCACCAGCTCGGCTCGACCTTCATGCAGGGCCGCGGGCCGGGCAGCCCCCGCCGAGACGCCGGCGCCACATCCCGGCGCGGGTGGATGACTGGTGGTCCGCTGTTTGCTGGGAGCGCGCGAGGAGCTGGAGCAGCAGTTCCTTGCCGGCGGCTGCCGCCTAGATCTCGCTTGTTGGGTCGTCGGCCGTGAACAGCTCGGGCGGCCGCTGCCACGGGGGTTGCTCGGCCGTACCGGTTCTGAGACCTCGCCCCGTGACCGGGTCGACAACGTCGGCGGCGTCAGGGTGATCAGCAACCATCGACGGCGCGCCCTGCAATGCAAGGAGAACTGGCCCGTTCCCATGGGGTCCGACAACAGGGCAGACAGGAGGGCCGCTGCTGCTCGCTCTGACCCAGGGCGGAACGGCCTGGGTCGCCGTCCGGGTGGGCCGGTGCTAGCGTCGCCAAGTTATCGTCGCACGGACGATAACCTGACAGAGGAGCGGTCGTGGCCGAGAGCACGCTGAGCGGGACCGCGTCCCTCCCGGGATCGTCGTCATTCCCCGTCGACGCAGGTGGCCTGACGCGGGCGCAGCGTCTGGACCGGCTGCCGGTGACCCGCGAGCACCGTCGACTGGTCGCCGGGTCGGGTGCGGGCTGGGCGCTGGACGCCATGGACGTCGGCCTGATCTCGTTCGTGATGGTCGCCCTCGCCCGCGAGTGGGGGCTGTCGCCGACGACGCTGTCCTGGATCGCGTCGATCGGCTTCCTCGGCATGGCCGTGGGCGCCGCCGCAGGCGGCTCGCTCGCGGACCGGATCGGTCGCCGGCAGGTCTTCGCCGCCACGCTTGTCGTGTACGGCCTGGCGACCGGGGCCGCCGCCCTGTCCTGGTCGGTAGTGTCCCTGTTGGCCTTCCGCTTCCTCATCGGGCTCGGGCTGGGCGCGGAGCTGCCGGTGGCCTCCACCCTCGTCAGCGAGTTCGCGCCGGCCCGCGTGCGCGCCCGGCTCGTGGTCTCCCTGGAGGCCTTCTGGGCCGTCGGCTGGTTGCTCGCCGCGCTGATCGGCTACTTCGTCGTGGCGCGCGGGGACGGAGCGTGGCGGTGGGCGTTCGCCCTCGGGGCCGTGCCAGCCTTGTACGCGGCGGTGGTACGCCGCTCCCTGCCCGAGTCGGTGCGCTTCCTCGAGCTCCGGGGGCGGACCGACGACGCCGAGGCGACCGTCCGCCGCTTCGAGGACGCCGCCGGCGTGGAGGCCGTCCCGTCACCCCCAGCCGTGGCCGTGGCCGCGCCCGGTCCGGCGTCGCTGTTCGCGGCCGGCACGCGTGGGCGCACCGCTGCCCTGTGGGCCGTCTGGTTCGCCACCAACGCCGCGTATTACGGCGTGTTCATCTGGCTGCCGGCGCTGCTGGTCGGCGACGGCTTCTCGCTGGTCCGCTCGTTCACGTACACGCTGGTGATCACCCTGGCGCAGCTACCCGGGTACGCCGCGGCCGCGGTGCTGGTGGAGGCGTGGGGGCGTCGGCCGACCTTGGCGCTGTTCCTGGCAGCCTCGGCGGGGAGCGCGGCGATGTTGGCGACGGCGGGCAGCGCCACGCAAGTCGTCCTGTACGGCTGCCTGCTGTCGTTCTTCAACCTCGGCGCGTGGGGCGCGCTGTACGCACTGACGCCCGAGGTCTACCCCACGCTGCTGCGCGCCACGGGTGCCGGCTGGGCCGCGGGCTTCGGACGCTTCGGCTCGATCCTCGCGCCGCTGGTGGTGCCGCCGCTGCTCGCCCTCGGCGGCAGCACTCTGGTGTTCGCCGTCTTCGCCGGCGTGCTGCTGCTCGGTGCCGTCGCCGTGCGCGGGCTCCCGGAGCGCCGCGGGGAGGCGCTCGTCGAGCGGGCCGCTGCGTCAGGCGGCGGGCCGCCGCGCCCGGCTCGTCAGCAGTGATCTCGTCCGGTCGTCGATCGCGTCTAGCGGTCGGGGCTGGGGCCGTGTGCCGGTGTGCCTGTCCGCGTCGGTCCGGCTGACGCTGACTTCCTCAGCTGAGATGCTGGCCGTGGTGGCCGTCTGGCGGTCGGACGGGCCTGTCGGGGACGTCCAGTCGGTCCTGGCGCGACCAGACCTGGCGCACTACGTCTCAGGGTGGCCCGGCCCGGGGGGGCGGCCCTGAGCAGCCCCTTCGTAGTGCTGCCGTCCGGTCGCCATACGTCGTTGGCGGATGCCCGGGGAGGGGGAGGGCCGGCCGAGCGAGGACTCGCTGCCGTCCGGCCGATGGGAACTCCGGAGGTGGGCACTGCGGCTCGAGTCGAGGCCGGCCCCCAAGATTGCGGGATCAGCGACAGGAGTCGGACGGAGGTCCATGCGTACCGGCGTGGTTCGGGCCGGCCTTTCTCGCTGTGGGTGGCTGGTCGTTGATCGGCTCCTGACCGAGCAGGACATGTTTCTCGCGCTACGGCATCGCCCGGGTGCCGTTCATCGTGACTCGAGAGACGCGTGGGCCGGAGAGCTGACACTTCGGGGCGCCCGTGGGACTCGGTGTTCGTCGGGCCGCACCCCGTGCGCCTGCTGGATCGTCACGCTGCACATCCCGCTGGCCGATGGGCGGTGAAAGAAAATCGCGGCCTCGCACCATGTCCGCGTCGGGCGGCCGGCAGCCCATCGTCGAGCGGGGCGTGGCGACGTCCGTACGCAGCAAGGCGCGCACTGCAACCGCCGGCGGCACGTGCGCTAGCATGGGATATCACCGGGAGGTGACCGGCATGACGGATATCCTCGTACGTGACGTTCCCGACGACGTGATCACCGCGATCGACGCCCGCGCCTCTCGACTGGGCTTGTCCCGCAGTGAGTTCTTGCGCCGTCGTCTGGCGCAGGAGGCGGCAGCCGGTCCGCACCCCGTGACCGCCCAGGATCTCACCGCCTTCGCCGAGACTTTCTCCGACCTCAACGAGCCGGAGGTCATGGCGGGTGCGTGGGAGTGAGGTCGTGGCTCATCGATACCTCGGCCGTCGCTCGCTTGGCCCTCAGCCCCGACGCTGCCACCTGGGCCGAGCGCATCGAGCGGGGACTCGTCCGGATCAGTGCCGTGACCCGGCTGGAGATCGGCTACTCAGCGCGATCAGGTCAAGACCTGCGCGTCGCGACGCGTAGACCGCCTCTGGCGTCGATGCCCCTCGAGTACCAGACGCCGGCTATCGCGGACCGAGCCATCGAAGTGCAGCTGCGCCTGGCCGACCTCGGGCACCACCGGGCCCCTTCGATCGCAGACCTGATCGTCGCAGCCACCGCTGAACTAGTCGGCCTGACTGTCGTCCACGTCGACAAGGACTTCGACGTGATCGCCGAAGTCACGGGGCAGCCGGTCGAGCGCCTCGTCCTGGCCTGACGTGTCCCGCTTGCGGATGGCGGGCTCAGACAGCCCTCCATCGAGGAGCTCGTGCTTGCCGCTCTCGGAGCAGGCCGAGTCGCCGCGGTGTCCGGATGTTCATTCTAGGAGCGGCTCGCGACGTAGCGCACGTGCCGCCGGAGCGGGCTGCCCTCCGGCACCCGGGGGTGGTCGAACTCGCGCTCGAACGTCATGCCCAGGCGTCGCATGACCTGCCATGACGCCCGGTTGAGCACCGCGGTGACGCTGACGACCCGCTCGACCTCCTGCAGGCCACGTCGCAGGGCAGCAGCGCCAGCCTCCGTCGCCCAGCCGTGTCCCCAGGCCCAGCGGGCGAGCCGCCAGCCCACCTCCAACTCGGAGTCGGGGCCGTCCAGGACAGTCCACTGGATGCCGGTGAACCCGGCGAATCGGCCATCGGCCTCGAGCGCCCAGAAGCCGAACCCGTGCTCCTCGACGTGCGCCTCGATACGGGCGACCAGCGCGTCGCTCTGCTCCCGGGTCAGCGGCGCCGGAAAGAAGCGCATGACCTCCGGGTCGGCGTTCATCGCGGCGAACAGCTCCCGGTCGTCCTCACGCCAGCCGCGCAGGAGCAGGCGGGCGGTACGGATCTCATCGGTCACCATCGCAGTGTGGACGGTCCGGCCCGTCCGGTCGTCGATCCTCTGCGGTCAGCCGTCGGCGCGGGCGAGCTCTCGCTCGACAGCCCGGCGTATCCACTGGGAGACGGAGCGGTCGTCGTCGGCCGCGCGGTCGCGCAGCTGCCGCAACGCGTCCTCAGGGAACCGCACCGGGACTGGGGCGCTGAGCTTGGGGCGACGTCGAACGTCGGGGCCTTGAGGCTCCTGGTTGACGCGGTCGGCAACTACCGACGACTCCACTTGCCCGGTGGTCGTTCGGCTCATGAGACGGGTCCGGTAGCGGCGACCCGAATCTGAGGAGGTTGCCGTCCGGGGTCGACATACGCCCCCTCGACGAGCCCGTCATTGGTGTCGACCGGGGGGACGAGACGACCGTCGACGACAACATCCATCCAGTCGTGATGCGAGGCGTGGGCGTCGCCGACGTACAAGAACACCGCCACGGTCGACTCGTCGGGCTGCACTCGTTCCACGGTCGCCAGGTGCAGGTCGACCTCCCCGCGGAAGGCAAAGGCGTAGTCGCCGCCCTCGAACAGCTGCAACAGCAACGCCCAGCCGCTTGTGCGGGCCACAGCCTCAACGAGGTGCCTGACTGGAGGCACCAGCGCCACCGACGAGAAGGTGGTCACTACCCCGTGATGAGGGCCGACGGTCCCGTAGGGCCATCGGGCTGCGGCAGTCGGTCAGTGGTTCATGGTCCGGGTCAGGTCCTCAAGCAGATCAGCGGGGTCTTCGAGTCCAATGCTGAGCCTGACGAAGCCGGGGTGGACCTCGTCGCCGCCCCAGCGGGCGCGGCGCTCGGCGGTGCTGTGCACGCCGCCGAAACTGGTGGCCGGTGTCACCACACGCAAGGCGTCAAGCAGGGCGTCGGCTGCGGCCTGATCGGTCAGGGTAAAGCTGAGGACGGGGCCGAACAGTGACATCTGTGCGCTGGCGAGAGCGTGCGCGGGGTCCAGCGGGAGGCCGGGGTAGCGGCAGGCCACAATTGCCGGCTGGCCAGCGAGCGCGGTGGCGATGGTCAGCGCCGTCGCGCTCTGCCTGCGGAGCCGGACGTCCAGGGTGGCCAGGGAACGGTGCGCCAGCCAGGTCTCCATCGGACCAGCGATCGCGCCGACCTGGGTGCGCCAGGTGAGAAGCGACGGCAGCAGCCCGGGGTCGCGGACGGCGACGTGTCCGAGCAGCAGGTCGCAGTGTCCGGTCATGGCCTTGGTGTCGCTGCTGACGGAGAAGTCGGCACCAAGTGCCAGCGGCTGCTGCGCCAGGACGGTGGCGGTGGTGTTGTCCACCACCACCAGCGCCCCCGCGGAGCGCGCGGCTTGGGCCAGGCTCCGCAGGTCGCACACGTCAAGCCCAGGGTTGGTCGGGGACTCCAGCCACAGCAACCGGGCGCCCTCCAGGACGTCCTGCTGCGCCGGCCCGCTCGGCGCCCGCCGCACCTGCGCGCCCATCGCGGTCAGGTAGCCCTCCGCGAACTGCCGGACGGTGTAGTAGCCGTCCACCGGCAATACGACGATGTCGCCGGGCCGCAGGACGGAGCAGAGCACCGCGGCAATCGCTGCCATCCCGGAGGCGAACACCACCGCCGGGCCGCCTTCAAGCTCAGTCAGCGCCGCCTCGTACGCCGACCAGGTCGGGTTGGAGTACCTCCCGTAGGTGTATGGCGCGCTGGCCGGGTCGCCCAGGTGGCGGTAGGTGCCAGCGAACACCGGACCACTCAGCAGCGGCTCGCCCTGACCCAACTGGTCGCGACCGGCCCGCAGCAGCCTGGTCGCGGTACGCAGCCCGTCGTCGTTCATCGCGAGACTCCTCACGTCCCTTGACCCCGGTCGGAGCCAGCACAGCCTCCCGCAGGAAGATCCTGCCGCGGCCGCCGGGCGACGCGAGAGCGGGTGGCGCCGTTGCGCCCCATGTCCACGACTCCAGCCGGCTGCGCCAGTACGTACATCTGAGCCGGATGCGCGGTCCGCCAGGTCCAGGGCGATGCGGGGCAGGAAGGGTCGAGGCGCCACTGGTGAGCCGCCTACTGTTCGGAGCATGAGCGAACTGGTCGCGGACGTCACGGAGCGGCTGATGGCCGAGTCCGAGGGCCGGCTGGCGCTGTCGGTGGTCAGCGATGTGGTGCGGGCAGCGGACCGGGATCTTGCCGGGTCGCCGGCCGGCGCTCGCGGAGAGCTGCTGGAGCGCTGTGCTCGGCAACGGCTGCTCGACCGCCTGAGCACCTGAGCCAGGGCGCACAGGGCCTAGCCGAGCTCTCCGCGCGCGAGCGCAACCGTCCGTCGTGCGTCGCGCCCGGCGGTCACGGCGGTGCGGAGCCGAGGTGACGTCCCCTCGTCCCCTCGGCGCCTGGCTCGCAGCTCGTCCCGCAAGCGGGCAGGCGCGTCGGCCTGCTCCACGGCCCCGGTCTTGGTCAGCCGCTCCCCGGTCGCAAGACAGTGGCGGCCTCGCGCCATGGATTTCAGCCCCAGGTCCGTGAGCACCGTGTCGAGCCACATCCACGGCCGCCGTGCCGCCCGTGCCCAGTAGCTGCTGCTGAGTCGTCAAGCTGCCGGTGCAGCGCTGCCAGGGTCGAGAGCTGGTTGGCGTCGACAGGTCCATGCACGAGTGCGACCAGGTCGACGTCGCTCACACCGGGCACGTAGTCACCGGCCGCCAAGGGCCCCGCCACGAGCGGACCGCCGACCCAGCCGAGCGCCCGTCAGGTCGCCGTCGTGGGGGTGTGGCTGATCCGGACCGCCGCCCTGGTCGCGATCGCCGTGGCGGCGCCGCCGATCGTCGGAACCATCACGGGCGCGGCTGGGCTGGCCGAGGACGTGGCTCAGAAGGCCGGCGAGGAGTTCGACAAGCACTTCCCGCCGGAGGACGGACCGGCGGACGAGTAACGCGCGCAGCTGCGAGACGAGGACGCCCATTGGCGAGGAGCTCCCACTGCCTGGTGGTCGGGAGCAGAAATCAGGTGCCCTCAGTCGGCCCAGAACGCGCCCTCCGCGGACGTTGAGACCGGTGCACGCGCTGATGAGCGGTCGTTCGCGGCGCGTTCGTCGAACGTGGTCACCCTCAGCCTGCTCTTGCGCGTCAAGGGGGTGACCAGGGCGGGTGGAAGGGTGGAGTCCGTGGACCAGACGGACATGTTCGAAGCGGAACGACCGCGCCTGGTGGGGATCGCGAGCCGGGTGCTCGGCGACCACGCCGAGGCCCAAGACATCGTGCAGCAGGCGTGGCTGCGGCTTCACAGGACCGACGTCGAGATCGCCAACTCAGCGGCATGGCTGACGACCGTCACCACCCGGCTGTGCCTTGACCGGCTGCGCTCACGTACCCCCGTACCCGTACACGAGATCGAGCTCGGCCAGACCGTCAGCGATCCGGCCGACGACGTCGTGCTCGCCGACACCGTCGGCCTCGCCCTGCACGTCGTGCTCGACCGGCTCTCCCCGCGCGAGCGGATCGCCTTCGTGCTTCATGACAGCTTTGGCTTCGAGTTCCTGAGGATCGCGTCGATCCTCGGCTCCACGCCTGCGGCCGCCCGCAAACTGGCCTCGCGAGCACGGGCCAAGGTCAGCCAGTCCCATCCTGAGGAGGGCCTCGCCGACTGGGAGGTGGTCGATGCGTTCATGGCTGCAGCTAAGAACGGCGACTTCAACCGGTTGCTGCGCTTGCTCGCACCCGACGCCGCCGTGACCGCTGACGACGCCGCGGTCCTTGTGGGCACACCACGGCAGATCGACGGCCGCGAAGAGGTGGCGATGTTCTTCAACGGCAGTGCAACAGCAGCGCTCCCGGTCTTCGTTGGCCACCGGCCCGGTAGCGCCTGGTTCCACCTCGGGGCGGCCAAGGTCGCCTTCGACTTCACCGTCAACGACGGCCTCGTGTACGCCGTCGCCTTCCGCGCCGCGCCCGGAGTGCTCTCACGAGTCGTGCGCCGCGCAGGCGGTGGGCCGCGCGGCTGACCGGTCACACCCTCGCGTGTCCGACCGTCAGCACATTAGGAAACCAGACCAACAGGAGACGAACATGAAGACCATGACCTGCCGGGCCCTCGGAGGGCCCTGCGAACTCGAGCACCAGGGCGAGCGTGCCGACGACGTCATCAAGGCCCAGGACCGCCATCTCAAGGAGGCGGAGAACGCCGGCGACGCGACCCACCAGGAGGCCCGCGATGCCATGAAGAGCCGGTGGCGGCACCCCAAGCAGTCGATGGGTTGGTACCGCGACGCCAAGCGGGTCTTCGCCGCTCTCCCCGGCGACTGACCGGGTCCCGGTATGCGGTTGCGAACGTGGACAATCGCCGGGAGACCGTGGAGGGCTTGACCGGACGTGGCAGTCATCGTGCCGGCTCACCGCTTTAGACAACCAGCTGGTTGACAACGGCGAGCGCACGCAGCATGCTCAACCGTGTGGTTGTCAGCGACGCCCGGCTCAGCCAGGTCTTCGCCGCGCTCGCCGACCCGACCCGCCGCGACCTCGTCGCCCGGCTCACGATCGGGGATGCGACGGTCGGGGAGCTGGCGGCGCCGTACTCGGTGAGCCTGCAGGCCGTCTCCAAGCACCTGAAGGTGCTCGAGGCAGCCGGGCTGGTCAGCCGAAGCAAGGACGCGCAACGCCGGCCGGTCCACCTGAACGCAGAGGTCCTGGACCTGATGACCTCGTGGATCGACCGCTACAGGCTGCAAGCGGAGGAGAGCTACCGGCGCCTGGACGCCGTGCTCAACGACCGCGACGGCACTGCCCTCGATGAAAGGACTGCACCATGAGCACGAGCAGCAGCACCAGCACCCGGGTCAGCATTACTGCGGATCCCCAGTTGCCGATCATCCGTATCACCAGGGACTTTCACGCGACGCCGGCGCAGCTCCAGCGCGCGCACATCGACCCGGCCCTGTACGCCCGCTGGGTCGGGCCGGCCGACATGACGACCGAGATCGAACATTGGGACGCCCGCTCCGGCGGCAGCTGGGCCTTGAGCAATCTGCGCGCCGGGGAGCGGCACAGCTTCCGGGGCTGCTTCCACGAGGTGCGGCCGGACCGGCTCGTTCAGACCTTCACCTACCTCGGCGACCCCGACGGCGTAGTGCTCGAGACGATCACGTTCGAGGATCTCTGCGACGGGCGAACCCGCCTGCATGCGCACATGCTGGTCGACAGCTTCGAGAGCCGCAACGCCTGGCTCGCGAGTGGGATGGAGGGCGGCATAAACGACGGCTACGGCAAGCTCGACTCCCTGCTGGCGGCCGGAGATGTCTGAGGCGCAGCGGCACCAGGAGACCGCAGCCCGGTTCTCGCAGGTGGTCGACGGCGCGACCGACTGGGATGCGGTGGCGCCCGTATCGGGCTGGACGGCGCGCGACGTCGTTGGTCATCTGACGACCTGGCTGCCCGCCTTCCTCCAGGGCGCGGGGGTCACGATGGACCCGGTGCCTGCAGATCCCGTGCAGGCCTGGCATGCGCACGTCGCACAGGTACAGGCCATTCTCGAGGACCCGGCGACGCCCGAACGCGTCCTGAGCAACCCCCACATCGGCGAGATGCCGCTCGCGACGGCAATCGACCGCATCTACACGACCGACGTCTTCATGCACACCTGGGACCTGGCCCGAGCGACCGATCAGGACGACACGCTCGACCCCGACGCCTGCGCCGAGCTGCTCGCCGGCATGACGCCGATCGAGCAGATGCTGCGCGACTCGGGGCAGTACGGGCCGCGCGTGGTCGCGCCGGCCGACGCCGACCCTCAGACGCAGCTCATCAGTTTCCTCGGTCGCGACCCAAACTGGACGTCCCACCGGGACTGACCTGCGGCCGCTGTTCCCCGGGCGGTGTGGCAGCACGATGGAGGCGCCCTCCAGGTTCAGTCCAGGGCGCGGCGCGCGCTGAGTCGGGCTCTGCTGCCGGGCGACGCGTGATCGTGGGGTTCGGCGAGTCGAGCCCTCCAGCGCGGTGGCCGAGTCTGGGGCGGCTCCGGACCGCATCACCGCGAGGACCTTGTCGTCGAGCTCCCCGGCCCGGCGCTGGGCGTCGAGGTAGTCCTGCTGCGTCCAGTCCTTGGTCGTCCTCGAGGGCGCTGCGGAAGTGCTCGCGCACCCCTTCGCCGTGCTCGGTGACCAGGTCGTCCTCGAGCTGGGCCTGCCGGTCGGCGAAGCCCTCGAACAGCTCTGGTGCGGTCATCTGATCTTCTCCTTGCAGTTGTCGGATCGTGCGGGAGACGGTGTCGGCGAGCTGGCCGAGCCGGCCGCGTTCGCTGTGCAGCCACCGCTCGTGCTGACGCAGCACCGCGACCTGGTCACGATCACCGGCCTGGACCTCGGTGATCGCGCCGAGCCCCAGACCGAGCCCGCGCAGCAGCAGGACCTGCTGCAGACGCAGCAGCTGCTCCTGCTCGTCGTAGCGGTAGCCGTTGCGGCCGACGTACGCCGGTGCCAACAGACCGACGTCGTCGTAGTGCCGCAACGTCCGCGACGTCACCTTCGACATCCGCGCCACCTCGGCGATCGACCACGCCATGCCAGCCTCCGTGCTCCGGGCCGGCTCGGTGCCGGCCACCATCGACGGTAGGAGTTGACGCAGCGGCAAGGTCAAGCTTTGAACAGCCCCGTCCGGAGGCGGATCGGGCAGCGGAACCGACTACGGGCGTTCGAGCACCCGCTTGAGCGCAGCGAGGTCGGTGGCTACCGCCTCCGCGTCGCGCTCGAAATCCTCGTCGCTCATCGCGGGTCGCCGACGCAACGTGAACACCACCTCGCAGTGGTCTGCGTCGGCGATCACCCGCATCGGGTTGTACACGATCTCGCCGGCGGGCAGCGTCACGTGGTGATCGAGGACTCCGTGCTCGTTGCGCGGCACGAACGCGAAGATGACCCGTCCCATTGGCGACGCGGCCACCCACCGCCCGTCGATCTCCTCGACCGAGCTTCCAAGCCCGAGAGCCCACTCCGGCAAGTTGGCCGGCGCCAAGGCGTAGTCGTAAACCACGTCCGCGGACCGTTCAACCCAAACGCTCATGTGTCGCGATTCCGTTGCCATGGCGTCACCGTGCCAGATGCGACTGACACCGGAAGGACACGCCGACCGTGGGACGTGGCTCTGTTCCAAGCCGGGGCGTCCGAGCGAAGCCCCAACCGCAAGACCTCACGTACCGGTTGCCGAAGGTCAAGCGGTACGGGTCTGTTGATCCCTTGGCATCGGGCTGCTGCTCGTCCTCCGCCAGGAGGAGCGGTGACGGCTGGAGGAGGCGTGGCGGGTGACGTACGTCGACGTGGCGGGGGTCAGCACGTACTACGAGGTGAGCGGTCGGGGCGATCCGGTGGTGATGCTGCACGGCGCGTTGTCCGGCGCCGACGGCTGGTCGCTGCAGGTCCCGGGGCTGGTCTCTGCCGGCTTCTCTGTCTGGCTGCCCGAGCGTCGCGGGCACGGGCACACGCCTCACCCGCCCGAGCCGTTCAGCTACCGCTCGACGGCGCTGGAGACCGCGGCGTTCCTGCAGACGAGGGTGGGCCGGCGCTGCAACTTGGTCGGCTGGAGCGATGGCGCCGTGGTGGCAGCGCTGGTCGCGATGAACTCTCCGGGGCTGGTGGACCGGGTCGTGCTGATCGGGCAGTACTACAACCTCGAGGGAGCAGTGTCCGACGGGTTGACGGGGCCCCTGATCGCCTTGCGTGATGACCCGCCGGCGTTCCTGCGTGGCAGCTACGACCAGGTGTCACCGGACGGTCCGGGGCACTTCGCCGAGGTGTACGCCAAGACCGTCGCGATGATCAGCACGGAGCCGCGGATCGCGTTGACCGAGCTGGCCGCGATTGGTGCTCCGACGCTGGTGCTCCAGGGCGACCGTGACGAGGTGCGTCTCGGGCAAGGCGCCGCGGTCGCCGCCGCTATCCCTGGAGCCCGACTCGCCGTCCTGCCCGGCACGCACGCACAACCGATCGAGAGCCCCGGCGTGGTCAATGCACTGCTCGTCGACTTCCTCCAGGGGGCCCTCACGACATCGACTGGAGGGTTCTGGCCAAACTCGCCCAGGACTGAGCGGCACCGGCAGACGAAGGTCCAGCGGACGCGCTGACGAGCCTCGTCAGTGGCGGAGTGCGGCCAAGAAGCGGCCACGGTTGTGGATCAGCCAGGCCTGACGGCGTCGGATGAGCTCGCCGACGCCGTCGTCCCACATACGTGCCCAGCCGCCCAGCCGGGCCGTCCCCGTGAGCGACCATGACCTGGCATGCGTCGTTGCCCGCGACCGCCGCGCGTGCCCGGAAGCGGATTGCTCAGGGCCGCCAGTCGAGGGGTCGTCCCATGAAGGCGGCGAAGCGCTCGAGGGTGCTGGCGCGGTCTGGCGCGGGTTGCTCGGCACCGAACGGGTTGCCGACGCCCATCATGTCCCGGTACTCGGGCCGGAGCATGGCGTGGGCGGCGGTCAGGGCGGCGGTGGCCAGGTCCTGGTCGCAGTTGGGGCTTTGGGCTGTCGCCACGGCCAGGTCCCAGGAATGAGCCATCAGCTCGCTGAGGTACATATCGATGAGGGTGACGCCGGTGTAGGTCTCCCCCCAGGGCATCTTGGTGGTTGGGGCGAGCCGGTCGCCGGTCCACGCCGCGGCGGTCTCGCCGCCCGCCTTGCGGAGCTGCTCGGGGGCATCATTCAGCTCGAGGTGGGGGAACTCCGCCCCGGTCGGGGTGTGGCCTCGGCCGAGCTCCACGGCGCGCCATCCGGCGCCGATGAGGTGATCGATCAAGGTGGCGACGTCGTAGTCGGGGCAGGGGGTCGGCCCGGTCAGCTGGTCGGGCCGGACGCCGATGGCCACCTGGGCGGCGTGGTTGTAGGCGGCGACGAGGGCGGGCCGGCGGTCAGTGGCGGGTGCGGATGCTGCGGTGTGGGTCATGGTCTGATCGTGCGCCCGTAAAGTGGTCACCTGCTGTCCTGTTTGTTAGCTACCGTGGGGTGGTGCGCGCCGACCGGCTGGTAGCGATCGTGTTGTTGCTGCAGGTGCACGGGCAGCGCACCGCCGGCCAGCTGGCCGAGGTCCTGGAAGCGTCGGAGCGGACGATCCGCCGGGATCTGGACGCCCTTTCTGGCGTAGGCGTGCCCGTCTATGCCCAAAGAGGGCGCGGTGGCGGATGGGCGTTGCTCAGCGGTCACCGGATCGACCTGTCCGGGCTGACCGCCGGCGAGGCGCGTTCGCTGGTGCTGGCCGCTGACGGTGCTCCCGGGCAGGAAGGGGTGGCCGCCGCGTTGCGCAAGGTGCTGGCCGCCCTGCCCGCACCGGTGCGCGACCAGGTGACCGCAGCCCGCGAGTCGATCCACGTCGACGGCTCCGGCTGGAGCCCCCGCCCTGGTCTCGGGCGCACCGAGGACGAGGACAGGGGAGCCGGGGTCAGCCTCGGGCGGCTACGCCAGTCGCTTGACCGCGGCGTGCAGGTGGATCTGTCCTACGCCCGGCCCGGGGCAGGGTCGTCGTGGCGGCGGGTGCATCCACACGGCTTGGTGGTCAAGCGGGGCACCTGGTACCTGGTCGCGACCGGGCCGTCCGGGCTGCGGACCTACCGGGTGTCGCGGGTCGAGGCGGTCGAGCCGACCGACGAGCCGGCCCCGCAGCCCGAGGGCTTCAGCCTGCGAGCCACCTGGGAGGCGTTGCAGCAAGACCTCGCGGCAAGGACTCCCGCGGCCGACGTGACTGTCGAGTTCTGCGTCGAGCCGCAAGCGTGGCGCCGCCTGTCCGGTGGGCTCGGCAGGTGGTGGGACCTGACGGACCTCGGCGTCCAGGTCGACGGCCGGCGGCGGGTACGGGCCCGCATGGACAGCGCACCCCGGGCCGCCGCCGAGCTGGTCGGCTTCGCCGACAGCGTCGAAGTCTGTTCCCCGCCGCAGGTGCGTGAAGAGCTGGCCGCATTGGGCCGGCGGCTGGTGACCCGCTACTCGGCTATCGCGGACGGGCCTGCGGACACGGGAACCGTTCCGTAAGCACGTCGTCCGGTTGACGAAGGTCTATCGGGAGCGCCGAAGTTCAGGCGGGTTGCCGCTCCACAAGGCCAACCGCCCTGTCCGGTTGGCAATCCCGCACAGGTACCACGTGCGAAACATGATCAACTTGATCCCTGCTCCGCTCGTCGACGTGAAGGACCCTGCCGGCCACTCGTCAGTCGTTCCGAGTCCTCTGCGGCGGCGCTGTCAGCCCGACCGGTGAACCACGAGAGGCGGCGCATCGTCATGCGTCGGCAGCGCGGCGCGGAGGTCCGCGGCGCGGGCAGTTGGCCGCACTCTTCCTCCACGTCGACAGCGACGAGGTCCCCTGACGCAGCGTCGATCGGCCGGCGTCCTCCGCGAGGGCCGGGCGAGCAGGGTGCAGGGGTCAGCCGGCCAGCGCCTGCGCGAGGGCGGTGAACGCGGCGCCCCGGGCGCGGTGGTCGGTGAACAGGTCGAAGCTCGCCGCGGCGGGTGACAGCAGCACCACGCCGTCCGGGAGCGCCCAGGCGTACGCCGCCGCGACCGCGTCCGCGAGGGAGGCAGCATCAGAAACAGCGTCGACCCCTTCGGCGCGCAGGACTGCGCCGATCGCCGGGCCGTTGGTGGGCATCGTGAAGATCCGGACGCCCTCGCGAACCGACGCGGCGAGCGGGCGGTAGTCGATGTCGCGCTCGAGGCCACCGACGAGCAGCCCGATCCGGCGGCCAGGGAAGCTCGCCAGGGCCGCCGTGGTCGACAGCACGTTGGTGCTGATCGAGTCGTCGACGAAGGTGGTGCCACCGGCCTGCGCCACCACCGCGAGACGCCCGGGAAGCGGCTGAAAGCAGGCGAAGGCCGCCGCCAGGGCAGCAGTGTCATCCGTGCCCGGCACGTTGAGCGCCAGCAGGGTCTGCCGGGCGATCTCGGCGTTGCGGCGGTTGTGGGCGCCGTGCACCGGCCCGGCCTGCACCCAGGGCCCGGCCTCGCCGACCCAGCGCACCGACGGGCCGAGGTCGTCGGTGCGGGCCCGCAGCAGGCGGTCACCGCCATCGGCGACCACCGTGCGCACGCCCGGCCGGGTGCACAGCGACAGCTTGTCGCGGTAGTACGTCTGGACCGAGCCGTCGTGCCACGGCACGTGGTCCTCGCTGAGCGAGGTCACGGCCACGACCTGCGGGCCGACCTCGATGTCGACGGCCTGGTAGCTGGAGGTCTCGACGACCCACCAGTCGACGTCACTGTCGACCTCGGGGTCCCACGGCGGTACCCCGATGTTGCCGCCGAGCAGGTGCCGCTCACCCAGCCCGGTCAGCAGCGCGCCGGCCATCGAGGCTGTCGTGCTCTTGCCCTTGGTGCCGGTGATGCACGCGACGCGGGAGCGGTCGGCGCCGGCGAGCCACAGCCCGAGCCCACCGCGGACGTGGACGCCGCGGGAGCCCAGGTGCCGGCAGTCCGGGCCGTACGGGCTGATGCCGGGGCTCTTGACGACGACGTCACACGCGGCCAGCGCGTCGAGGCCGCCGTCGGCGAGGCACTGGACGGGGGTGCCGTCCTCGGCGACGCCCGCGGCACGGTCGACCAGGACCGGCTCGACTCCGTCAGCGCGCAACCGGCGCAGGCTCGCCCGGCCCTCGACGCCGAGCCCCCACAGCCCGACCCGGCGCCCGCGCAGGTCCGCCCAGGACGTTGCCGGCGCCCGAGGGTTCAAGCGAGGGCGTGCGGGTCGGGGATGAAGGAGTCGCTGAGCGGGCGCAGCAGCGCCTCGGGGTCAGGCGACGGGCGCCCGTCGGTGCGTATTGAATCCGCCAGCCGCTGCAGCAATGGCGTCGCCGTCCGGTCGGGGCGGTCTGCGGCAAGCAGGACCGCTGCCCGGCACTCACCCTCGTCGCCGACGCACTCGAACGGCTTGGTCAGCTCCGGATCGCCCAGCAGGGACCGGAACTGCGGCTCCAGGTCGGGCTGGGCGAGCGGTTCGTGGCCGTCGAAAACCTGCTCCAGCCGGGTACGGGGGAGGAACGGCGCGAGAATCAAGTCGATGAAGCAGCACTTGTCGCACCGGCCGCACCACCGGTCCAGGCGCTTGGCCGGGTCGAGGTGGAAGGCGCGGTTGCAGCTGCGGAAGGCCAGGGCGTACTGCGGCAGGTCGGCGAAGTGCCGGGCGACCCACAGCTCGGAGTAGGGCCGTAGCGCGGAGAAGTAGTCGATGCCGGTGACGGACTCGGCGAGCACCGCGCGCAGGCCCGCCTCGAACTCGGCGCTCTTCGACCACTGGTGGTTGACGTCGATGCCGTCGACGACGACCGTGCCGGAGCTGGCTGACCACTCGTTGGACATGATCACCGCGTCGCGACCGTCGCGCAGCGCGGCGGTCAGGGCCATCGTGGACAGGATGCCGGTGACCGGTATGTGGCCGTTGAGCAGGCCCAGCTCGGCTGAGCGCAGGACCTGCGGGTCGATCTCGCGGTCGGCACGCCGCACCGGCAGCCCGGTCACCGCCGCGGCCTTCTCGATGGCCTCGAAGCGCGCGCCCGTTCGGCTGACGACGAACAGCGCGATGTCGGGGTGCCGGCGGCGGGTCTGTTCGACCACGACGATCGAGTCGATGCCGCCGCCGAAGGGCACCAGCGGCCGGCCGCCGGCCGCCACTGGCATGTCCACGGGCGCTGCCGACCGCGACGGTCCCTCCACGACGAGCTTCTGCAGCTCGGGCAGGATGCCGTTGCGGTGAGCGAACTCGCCGAGGCCCTGTACGTAGTACGTACGCAGGAAGTGCCGCTCGACGTCGGTGACGGCGTGGTCACCGAGGTCGACGACGGGCGGCGCGCCGGTCTTGTAGTAGCTGATACCGGCGAGCAGGAACACCAGCCGGGCGGCGGCGTCGACGGCGGGGCCGGTGGCGCCTGGACCGTCGAACGTGATCCGCTCGGTGAAGCTGCGGCCGTCCAGGGAGTAGGTGCAGCGCAGCAGACCGGCGCCGAAGTCGTAGCCCTCGTAGCGGAACCGCTCGCCTCGCTGCGCCATGGCCGCCGACCCTACCGGAGGGGGTGCGACCTACTGCGCGCTGAGCCGCGCGTCGAGCGCCAGCATCGCCTCGCGGAAGCACGGCAGCGGGGCCTCGGCCACGCCGGCACCGACCTGGCCGCTGCCGTCGCTGCCGTGCAGGATCCCGGTCGTCACCTTCGGGGTGATGCCGAGCTCGACAACCTTGCGTACGTCGACCGCGAGCGGGGTGCCGCGCCCGCCGAACGTCGGCAGCGTGAAGCGGCTGGACCGGCCGACGCAGACCCGCTCGAGCTCGGCGGTGAGCTCGGCGGCGGCAGCCAGGCCACCGACCAGCTGCCCGACGGCAGGGGAGCCGGCGGCGGCCGCCCCGCCCAGGCCGACCAGCTCCAGGACAGCGCTGTCGCCGATGTCCGGCGCGCTGTCGGCCGGCCCCCGGCCGGGGTGGTAGAGCGCGTTGCCGACCATCGGCGACGGCGCGAGGAACCAGGTGTCGTCGCCCGAAAGGCGCGTCCCGAACTGCGTGCCGTTGCGGGCCATTGTCGTCACGACGGAGGACCCCTCGACCTGCCCGGCCCAGGCCGTCAGTGAGCGCGCCGCTGCCATCGCCAAGGTGAGGAACAGCAGGTGGTTGGCGGACAGGTAGCGCGCGACCGCGACCCGCCGGGGGTGCTCGCTCGCCATCAGCTGCGGCAGCAGGTGCCGGATCAACAGGTTGGTCGCGGCCTGGGTACGGACGTGCACGTCGTCGCCCATCGCCACGGCCTGCGCGGCGATGGAGAAAACGTCGACGGGGCCGCTGTCGGCCAGCACGCCGGACAGCACGGGCAGGACGGCCTCGCGCAGGAACACCAGCCGCTCGACCGCGCCGGGGCTGTCCTTCCCGAACCATGCGACGTCGCCGGAGCCCTGCCCGAGCGGGGCGCAGGCGCTGGTGCCGCCCGCCTCGTTCGTGACCACCCATACCGGCGTTGTCGGGCCCATCACGGTCGCCATCGGCACCACGACGCCCGACTCGTTCGCCGGGGAGAGCGTGACCTGGCCCGTGCTGAGCAGCCGGTCAGCGATGTCGACGTCGTCGGCCCAGCCCTCGGCGACGACGGCGGCGCGCATCGAGCGGCGCAGTGGGTCGCACGCGTCAGGCAGGTCGAGGCGTGGCCCGGCGTGCAGGAGCATCCGGTCACCGAGAGTGGGGACGACCTCGCCGGCCTGCCGGACGGCCGAAAGGACCGGCACTCCGGTGTCCAGCCGCCGCAGGACCTCGGCGTTGGCGGCGTCGACGGCGCCGGTGTACGGGCCGTACAGCCGCCGCAGCGCGGCGACGGCGACCGGGTCGCCACCGGCTGGTACCCGCCAGTCCACCTGGACCGACGGCCGGCCCTGCGCGGCGACGGCCGCGGCGAACAGCGGGAGGCCGACGTTGACGACGGCGACCTCGGCGGGCAGCTGGAGCGTGGTGCTCATGCGGGTGACCTCTCTGCCGGGGGACCGGCGGCCAGCGTCCCGGCGGTGTCGAGCAGCGTGCGGCGAGCTGTGTCGAAGCCGGCGAGGCGGGCCAGCGCCAGCGCGTGCAGATCGCGGGCGGCGCCGACGCAGTCGGCGGCCATGCCTTCCACGACGGGCGGTGCGGCGCCCCCGGTGGCAGTCCGGGTCGCGACGATGTGCCGCGGGTCGAGAACCTGTGACAGGTCGGCACCGGTCAGCCCGAGGCTGCGGCCGACGTACTCGCCTGCGGCAGCGTCCAGCATCGCGCCGTCCAGGTCGATGCCGCGCAGCCCCGCCGTGCTGGCGGTGCGCACCGCGACCCCGACCACCTGGTAGGCCGTGCGGTAGTCCAGGTCGCAGGTCTGCATGACGTACTCCGCCAGGTCGGTCGCCTGGCTGAAGCCGCCCTGCAGCGCCGCCCACATCCGTGGCCCGTTGACATCGAGGGTGCGCACGACGCCGTCGGTGAGGCGGGTGGTGCGCAGCGCCATGTCCAGCGCCCGGGGTACCTCGCCGTACGCGTAGATCAGGTTGTCGCTGCGTGCCGACGGGCTCTTCACCACCGCGAGGAAGCCGCTCAGCCGGCCGATCAGGGTGCCGCTGGCGCCGCGCACGATCGACAGGGCGTACGGGTTGCGCTTCTGCGGCATCAGCACGCTGCTGCGGCTGTAGCCGTCGGCGACGGTGACGTAGTCGAACTCGCTGCTCGCCCAGATCTCGAGGTCCTCGGCGAGCTTGCTCTGCGTGCCGACCAGCGAGGCCGCGGTCGCCAGCACGTCGACCAGCCCGTCGGTCTGCCACATCGCGTCACGGGTGTGCTCGATGACCCCGTCGAAACCGAGCATCCTCGCGACGGGACCCCGGTCGTCCAGCAGCCGGGAGCCGTTGACGCAGCCGGCGCCGCCCGGGCTGGTGTTGGTCCAGGCGAGCGCGTCGACGAGCCGGCGGGCGTCGCGCAGCACCGGGTAGCCGAAGGACAGCAGGTAGTGCCCGAAGGTGGAGGGCTGGGCGTGCTGCAGGTAGGTCTGGTCGGGCATCCAGGTGCGGCTGTGCGCGGCCGACGTCGTCGCGAGGGTGTCGGCGAGGGCTGCGGCGTCCCGGATGAGCTCGGCGATCTGCGTACGAAGGTGCAGGCGCAGCGCGATGCGCACTGCCTCGCGGCGCGGCCGGCCGGCGTGCAGCCAGCCGGCGTCGTCGCCGATCGCCTCGGTGAAGGCCCGCTCACGGCTGTTGTACGGCTCGCCGAACTCGGGGTCGTACGGGAAGTCCTCGGCGGCGGTCGCGTCGGCCTGCAGGAGTACCGCGAGCAGCCGGCGGGCCGACGCCTCGGGGACGATGCCGCGGGCCCGCAGGTCGAGCACGTGCGCGAGGTCGGCGAGGTTGAGGCCGCTGTGCAGCAGGGGGGCATCGGCGTTCTCCAGCGTGAACCCGGAGGCCACCAACTCGGGGGCCGGTCCGTGACGCGGCGCGCCGAGGCGGTGGCCGGCCGGGAAGGGGCCGGTCATCGGGGCTCCTGCAGGAAGGCGGCGACGGCGTCGAGCAGCCCGCCGGTGTGCCAGAAGACGGCGGGTGCGTCGCCGACGACCGACGGCAGCACCGCGAGCGCCTTCGCCGTGTAGACCGGGTCGAGCACCAGGCCGGCGGTACGCAGGGCGAGGTCGGCGGCGAGGTCGCCCTCGTGGCTGGGGAGGGCGTGCCCGGGCCCGCGGGCGTCGACGACCTGCACGTCGGCCTGCGTGGGCTGCGGCTCGCCGCGCTGCGCAGCCACCTCGCGGGCCAGCGCGAGCACCCGCACAGCGACGTCATCCGGAGCCCGGCTGACCGACGCGCCGACCAGCCGGAAGGGCCGGTCGAGCGCGACGGCGCCGGCCACCAGCCCGGCCAGGGTGCCCCCGGCGCCGGTCGACACGACCACGACGGGTGGCTCCTCGTCGACGGGCAGCTGGGCGAGCAGCTCGTCGGCGGCCAGCCGGAAGCCCGACGCGCCCGCGGCGTTGGCGCCGCCACGGGGCATCACGGAGGGAACGAGGCCCCGGCTCACCAGCCCGACGGCCACCCTGGTGAGCGCACCGTCGACGCTGTTGCGGTCGGGGTCGTCGGTCCAGTGCAGCTCGGCCCCCCAGGCGATCGCCGCGGCCAGGTTCGGGTGCGATCGGGCCGGCTGCGCCGGGCCGGCCAGCACGAGGTGGCAGCCCAGGCCCGCCCAGGCCGCGGCGGCGCTGGCGGCCTGGACGAAGTTCGACCCCGCTGTGCCGCCGGTGACCAGGGTGTCGGCGCCGTTGGCCAGCGCCGCGTCGAGCAGCTGTTCGAGCTGGCGGGCCTTGTTGCCGGCGACCGCGAAGCCGGTCAGGTCGTCTCGCTTGACGTGCAGTGAGCGCACCCCGAGGGCCTCGGCCAGCCGCGGGGCCTCCACCAGCGGCGTCGGCAGGACGGCGAGCCTCACGGTCGCTCCCTGGCCGCCCGCGCCCGGGCGACGACCAGGTCCACCATCGCGCCGGCCAGCCCCGGGTCGGGCACGAGCGCGCCCACCTCCGGAAGCAGCGACTGCAGCGACTCGGCCATCGTGCGACCCGCCTCCCGGCCGTCGCGGAGCGCATCGTGCAGGGCCGCCTGCGCGGCGTGCCTGCCCAAGCGCGGGGTGAGCAGCGCGAGGGCCTGCTCGCTGCCGGTCCAGGCGACCAGGTTGCGGGCCATCGCGCCCGAGTCGACCTCGAGCCCCTCGACCAGCTCGACGGCGATCGAGGTCGCGGCAGTCGTCAGCAGGCAGACCTCGGGCAGCGCGACCCACTCGGCCTTCCAGCTGCGCCCGTCGCGCTCGGACGCCCCGACCATCCCCTCGAGCAGCACGCCGGCGTGTGCGCGGACCAGCCGGGCAAGGGTGTCGAGGTGCTCGCTCCGCTCCGGGTTGCGCTTGTGCGGCATCGTGATGCTGCCCACCAGGTCGGGCCGGGACGGCTCACGCAGCTCGCCGATCTCCGGGCGCTGCAGCTCGTAGACCTCCAGCCCGATCCGGGCCAGCGTGCCGCACACCATCGCCAGCACCGACCCCACCTCGGCGATCCGGTCGCGCGCGGTCAGCCAGGACGTGCCCGGGTCGGCGAGCCCCAGCTCGGCGCAGAACCGCGCCCGTACGTCGAGCCCGGCGGGCCCGAGGGCGGCCAGCGTGCCGACACCGCCGCCGAGCTGGCCGACCAGCCACCGGCGGGAGCCCTCGTCGAGCCGGTCCGAGTGGCGGCGCAGCTCGTCGGCCCACGACGCGGCCTTCCAGCCGAACGTCACCGGCGCGCCCGGCTGCCCGTGCGTACGGCCGGCCTGCAGGGTGTCGCGGTGGCGTACGGCCAGTGCCAGCAGCAGGTCCTCCAGCCGCAGCAGGTCCCGGCGCACCATGCCGGTGACCGTCCGCAGCGCCGTGCCGGTCCAGGTGTCCGTCAGGTCCTGCACGGTCGCGCCGAGGTGGACGTACGGGTGGACCTCGGCCGGCAGCACGTCGCGCAGCGCGCGGACCAGCCCGAGGGTGGAGTGCCCGGAGGCGCGGGTCTGCGCAGCGACGACGCCGGTGTCGAGCAGGCCCGCATCGGCGTGCGCGGTGATGCTGTCGGCGGCGGTCTGCGGCACCAGCCCGTACGCGGCCTGCGCCCTGGCCAGCGCGGCGAGCACGTCGAGCCAGCCCTGCAGCCTGGCCCGCTCGCCGAACACCGCCCGGGCCTCCGGCGTGCCCCACAGGTGGGCGTACATCGCCGAGTCGGCAATCCGGGCGGGACCGGTCACGCCGGGCGGCCGACGGCCAGGGACAGCGCCTCGCGCAGGTGCGCGAAGGACGCCCCCCACGGCACGACGACGGTCGAGCCGTCGACCTCGACGTGCTCCTCGAGCAGGCAGCACTTGGTGAGCAGCACCTCGCCGGCGGCGAGCGGCACCGACCTGGCCAGCGCCCGCGGGCAGGTGTCGACCTGCCGGACCGGCTCGCCGTACAGCGCGGTATGGATCTGCTGCGAGCGGGCGCAGCCGAGCAGCGTCCAGTCCTGCCGGGGCGGGACCTCGTCGAGGTAGTGCACGGATGTGCCGATCACGTCCATGCCACCGCCGCGGCACGGCAGCAGGTAGTCGCCGGTCGCGCCCGGTGGCACCAGCCCGCTGAGCTCCACGACCTGCGGGACGGGGAGCACGCCCGGCAGGTCCTCGTCGGTGGCCAGGACACGCCGGACCTGGTCGAGCAGCTTGGCGGGGTGCGGCGGGGCGACGTCCAGGACGTGCAGCCGCAGCGGGGCGCTGTCGAGGACGAAGCTGATGTGGCCGTAGCGCCCCTCCAGCACCACACACCGGGCCGGCACGCCGTCGGCCGCCAGGGCCAGGTCGCTCGGCACCCCCGGGTCGAGGTCGGGGCGGACGACCCAGGCGGTCTCGTCGGGGCCGGCCAGCAGGCGGACGTCCGTGACGTCCCAGAACAGCTCGTCCGACGGCCGCTTGTCGACCTCGACGAGCGCCGCCCGGCCGGTGTGCCGCACGACGATGTACCTGGTGCGCCGGTACACCGGCCGCGAGCTCAGCAGCTCGCGGAGCGGACCGGCGAGAAGCGGCACGTCCACGTCGGTGACCGAGACCTCGCGGTAGCGCCCGGGCAGGACGGTCACGACCGGCTGGCCCGCACGGCGGCGTCGAAGGTGTCGGCGCGCAGGCCGAGTCGCAACGCCTCAAGGCCCAGCGCCTCGCGCGGCGCGATGTTGGCCAGGTTGACGTCGGGACCGAACCGGCGGATCAGCCAGGCCTGCTGCTCCTTCCTGGGCGCCTCGAAGACCGTGCTGCCCACGCCGACAGCAGCCACGACGGCGTCGACGACGTCGCCGCGCACCTCGCCGTCCGCGGTGAACAGCCCGACCGTGCCGCTCTCTCGCCCTTCGGTCACCACCCAGGTCGCGCCGGCGGCTAGGTCCGCGGCGGCCTCCTGCGCCCACGCCTGCGCGCCGACCTCGGCGAGCGGGTCCTTGGCGCCGACCTCGGCCAGCACGATGAAGCGCTCCGCGGCCCGCTCCACGACCGCCAGCTTGTCGGCCAGCGGCATGTCGGCGACGCCACGGGAGACCTCGATGCACGGGAAGCCGACCGCGGCCGCCCAGTCCAGGTAGGGCTCGACGGCGTCCTGTTGCCAGGCCACCTCCAGCAGGGTGCCGCCGGCGCAGGCCAGCACGCCGTGGGCGTCGAGGACGGCGAGCTTGTCGGCCAGCCCCGGGTCGAGGTAGGCCGTGCCCCAGCCCAGCTTCCAGACGTCGACGTACGCCCCGCAGACGCCGAGCAGCGGGGCCACCTCGGCGACCGGCAGCCCGCTGTCCAGGACGTGCGTGATCCCGCTCCGCCGCGGCTTGGCGGTGCGGGTCGGCAGGGACAGGAAGGTGGGCACGACGTTCACGATGGTAGACACCGCGCCGTGACCCGCGCAGCGGCAGGCAGGCCGTCATGACCGAGCTGGACGAGCTCGCGGCGGGCCTGCGCGACCTGCCGGGGGTGCGCGCGAAGGCCGACATCGCGCTGGTCGCCGAGGTCTTCGGCGGCGGCGACTGGTACGCCGGTCCGGGCGACGACGGCGCCGTGCTGCCGGCCGGCGAGGGCTCGGTCGTCGTCGGGGGGGAGGCGATCCTGCCGGCGTTCGTCCAGCATGACCCGTACGGCGCCGGGATCGCCGCGGTGCTGGCCAATGTCAACGACCTCGCCGCGATGGGTGCGGTGCCGGTAGCCCTGCTCGACACCGTCGTCGGGCGGCCGGACGTCGCGCGGGAGGTCCTGCGCGGCATGCACTGGGCGTCCCGGCTGTACGACGTGCCCGTCGTCGGCGGGCACCTGACGCGCAGCGACGGGCCGCCTGCGCTGTCGGCGTTCGGCGTCGGCCGCGCGCAGCGGGTGCTGTCGGCGACGCACGCCGCGCCCGGTCAGGTGCTGGTGCTGGGCTGCTGCCTGCAGGGCCGGATGCGCGAGGACTTCCTGTTCTTCCCGTCCTTCGCCGAGCGCGGCGACCGGCTCGCCGGCGACGTACGGCTGCTCGCGAAGCTCGCCGGGAGCGGCGCCGCCGTGGCCGCGAAAGACGTCAGCATGGCCGGGCTGGTCGGCTCGCTGGCGATGCTGCTGGAGCCCGGCCGGCTCGGCGTCGACGTGGACCTGGCGGCGCTGCCAGTGCCGGCCGGCGTGCCGCTGGCCGACTGGCTGGCCTGCTTCCCCTGCTTCGCCTTTCTGCTGACCTGCCCGCCGGACCGGGTCGATGACTGCCTGGCCGGGTTCCGCGACCGGGGGCTCACCGCCGAGCCGCTCGGGGTGCTGACCGGCGACGGCCTGGTCCGGCTGGTCCGGGGTGGCGAGGCCGTGACCGTGTTCGACCTGTCGGTCGAGGGCGTCACGCACCTGCACGGCTGACGGTCATGGGACCAGCGGAATCGTCATCTGCTGGTGCGGCAGGCCCAGCAGGTCGAACAGTCCGCCGACCGGGGTCCAGCCGAGCGAGACGAAGAACGCGGTGTTGACGGCCTGCACCGACGCGAGCATCTGCGAGCCGCCGAGCCTGCCGGCGGAGCTGACGGCCAGCTGGACCAGCGGTCCGCCGATGCCCGAACGCCGGTGGGCGGGCACCACCGCCAGCCGGTCGCCCTTCCAGGTGCGGTGTGGCAGCGGGTCTTGGCCCAGCGGGTAGAGCCGGACGGTGCCGGCCGGCCGGCCGTCGACGAACCCCAGCAGGTGCACCGTCGCCGGGTCCTCGTCGTGGTCGTCGCGGTCGTCGGTGAACAGGGCCTGCTCCGTCACGAACACCGCCCGCCGGATGCGGTGGTGCGCAGCCAGCTCGGCCGCCCCCCGGACCGGGCGGCACAGCAGCGAGGCGGCCTCAGGCGCCGACGAACAGGGGGAGGGAAGGACGTCCGTCACCGAGCCCCCCTGCCGGTGCAAGGTCTGCCAAGGCACTGCGCTCGAAGGCGCCGATCCCGGAGCACGCCTGGCAGCGCGCGCAGCCGGCCGCCACGCTCGCGCTCGACATCCCCTTGCGGGCGAGATACGGCACGACCTGCCGGTACACCGCCTCGACGGCCTCCTTCGGCGGCGGCAGGAGGTCGGCCATCAGGCTGCCCGGCACCGGTCGCAGCGGGACGATGAACGGGTAGACACCCATGTCGATGGCCCGCTTGCAGCCGTCGACCGTGACCTTGGTGTCCTCGCCCATCCCGAGGATGACGTACGTCGACACCTGGCCTGCCCCGAAGGCCGCGACGGCCCGCTCCCAGGCCGAGAAGTACGCCTCGATGCCCCAGCGCGCCTTGCCCGGCGCGACCCGGGCCAGCACGGCCGGGTCGAAGGTCTCGACGTGGATGCCGACGGAGTCGATGCCCATCCCGGCGACCCGATCGATGACGTCGAGGTCGGCCGGCGGCTCGAACTGCACCTGCACCGGCAGGCCGGCGGCCTGCTTGACCGCCTCGCCGCAGCGGGCGACGTACATCGCGCCCCGGTCCGGCGTGGCGGTGCTGCCGGTGGTCAGCGTCGCGTCCACCGCGCCGTCGAGTTCCTTCGCGGCCAGCGCCACCTCGGCGAGCATCGCCGGCGTCTTCCTCGCGATCGTGCGGCCCTGGGCCAGCGTGACGCCGATGCCGCAGAACGTGCACTGGTCGGCGTTGCCCCAGTACGCGCAGGTCTGCAGGACGGTGCTGGCGACCGAGTCCAGGTGCAGCAGCGCGATCTGGGAGTACGGGATGCCGTCGGCGGTCGTCAGGTCGTAGTACTTCGGCCGCGGCGCGAGCGACGCGCTCGCCAGCCGAACCCCTGCCGAGTAGACCCCCCAGCTGCCGTCGTCGTCGCCGCGCAGTACGTACGGTGAGTCCGCGACGTACGCCGCCGCGGTCGGGACGGTGGTCTTCACGCCCTCGACGTAGAGCATGCCGGCGTCGGCGGGACCGGCGCCGCCGGCGCGGGCCGCGAGCGGCACCTCGACCCGCAGGCCCTGGCTCTGCAGCGCGGTCAGCAGGCGCGCCACCTCGAGGGCGGACGGCTGTGGTGCTGTCGGGGCGGCGGGGTGGGCGGGAGGCACGGCGAGGCTCATGGGCGGGCCCTTCGTCCGGAACAGGCGCCATCCGGTGGGCGCCTCGCCGTTCACCATAGTGAACAGACGGCGGCGCGCAAGGTCGGGTCAGGAGGCCGAGAGCCGCTCGCGGACGGCCGCGGCGTGTTCCTCCCGGGCGGTGGCGCCCGGGTGTGACGTCGGCGCAACGGAGGTGTCACGCGGCTCGGACACCGCCCCGCTGTCGAGGTCGACGTGCAGTGCCTCGACGGCATGCGCGCAGTGGACGAAGTCGGGGTCGGGCGTCGCGGTGACCAGCAGCGCGCGGCCGGTGCCGACCTCGACCTCGAGGCGGTGGTAGGGCAGGAACGGGTCGCCGGCGCTTTCACCGGACACCTCCAGGACGACCCAGTTCTCGCCGCGGCTGCGGGCGGCCCAGATCGCCCGCACCCGCCGCAGCGCAGCCTGTTCGGCCGCTACCTCGCGGTGCCGCATGGCCAAAGCGGCATCCGACACCAGCCCGAGGTCGAGCTCAGCGGTGCTCATCGGCCGCTCCTGCACGACGGCGGTCACGAGCCCGCCGCCCTGCGCGCCCGCCGCCAGCAGCGCCCCGGTGCTGGAGCCCAGACCGCGCAGGTGCTCCACGGTGCGGCGTACCAGTTCCATGGAGCGCTGGTAGATGTCGGGGCGGCTCATCGCCGACTGGTACAGCCGGTCCTCGCCCTGCTGCCACGCTGCCGTGGTCTGCAGCGGCACCTCGTCGGCGGTGTTGCCTCCGGCCGCTGTCGCGCCCATGTCGTCTCCCTGCCTGTCGTCGTCTGCCGAGCCGATGATTGCCATCGAGCCGCCCCGGGGTTCACTATGGTGCACATGCCGTCTCCTATCCGGTGCGCCCGGGGGCGCAGGTGAGTCCCGTCGCCGTCGTCGCCGTGGGGGGCAACGCCCTCACCACTCCCGACCAGCGCGGTACCGCTGCCGAGATCGAGGCGAACGCCGCCGAGATGGCGGCCTGCCTGGCCGAGCTGGCAGGCGACGGCTGGTCGGTGGCGGTCGTGCATGGCAACGGCCCGCAGGTGGGCAACCTGTCGCTGCAGCAGGACGAGGGCCTGTGCCTGGTGCCCGGCCAGCCCCTGCACGCACTGTGCGCGATGACCCAGGGCCAGCTCGGCAGCGTGCTGGTGAGGGCCGTCGACGCGCACTGCGGGCCCGGCGCGGCCGTCGCGCTGGTCACCCACGTGACGGTCGACCCGGCTGACCCGGCCCTGCTTCACCCCACCAAGCCGATCGGCCCGTTCTTCACCGCCGAGCGGGCGGCCCAGCTGGCCGTCCAGCGCGGCTGGCAGGTGGCCGAGGACGCCGGCCGCGGCTACCGCCGGGTGGTGGCCTCCCCACAGCCGACCGGCGTGCTGGAGCTGCCCGCGATCCGCACCCTGCTCGCCGCCGGACACGTGGTGCTGGCCGCGGGCGGCGGCGGCGTCGCCGTGACCGCGGGGGCGGACGGCCGCTTCCGGGGCGTGGACGCCGTCATTGACAAGGACCTGGCGGCGGCCGGGCTCGCGACCGCACTCGGCGCCCGGGACCTGTACCTGCTCACCGGCATCGACCACGTACTGCTGGACTTCGGCACCCCGCGGCAGCGCCCGGTGCACCTGCTGTCGGCCGCCGAGGCCCGCGGTTACCTCGCCGACGGGCAGTTCCCGGCGGGCAGCATGGGTCCCAAGGTCACGGCCGCCCTGCAGTTCCTGGCCGCCGGCGGCGGGCGCGCCATCATCACCTCGCCGGAGCTGCTCGCCGACGCGGCTGCCGGCGTGCCCGGGGTGGGGACGGTCCTGGTGGCCGACGAGGTCGCGGCGGACCGGGTCACGCCCGCGGTCGCGTGAGCGCCTCCGGCGTGGACGTCCACGCCGACACCTACCTGGACTCGCTGCTGCTGATGGTCGCGACCGTCAGCATGGACGGCCTCGAGGGCGTCGACTGGGCGGGTGCCGTGATGGCCTCGGCGAAGGGGCTCGAGGACCTCGCGGCCGCGGGCTTCAGCGGCTCCGAGCTCGCCGGGCTCGGGGCCAACGACCTGGTCCTGGCGGTCCGCGGGGGCAGCGACGACGTGGTGGCCGCCGCGCTCGGCGCCGGCCGGGAGGCGGCCTTCGCGGAGCGCACGCAGGCCGCTGGTGGCCCGCAGGCCGCCCCGCGCAGCGTCACCGAAGCGGCCGGTCGGCTGGACGGCGCGAACGTGGCGATCGTGTCGGTACCGGGGGAGTACGCCGCCCTGGAGGCCCACCACGCGCTGTCCGCCGGGCTGCACGTGCTGCTGTTCAGCGACGGTGTGCCGCTGGAGCAGGAGATCGAGCTCAAGCAGCGTGCCGCCGGGCTGGGCCTGCTGGTGATGGGCCCGGGCGCCGGCACCGCCGTCCTGGGCGGTACGGGACTGGGCTTCGCCAACGTGCTGTCGGCCGAGGTCCTGTCGGCGACGGGGCTCTCGGCGACGGGGGGCGCGGCGGTCGGCATCGTCGCCGCCGCCGGCACCGGCGCGCAGGAGGTGTCGGCGCTGCTCGACCGCTGGGGCGTCGCCGTCTCGCAGGTCGTCGGGGTCGGCGGCCGCGACCTGTCCGAAGCCGTCGGCGGGGCGATGGCCCAGCTCGCGGTCCGGGCCCTGGTCGCCGACGCCGGCACGGCCGCCGTGCTGGTCGTCTCCAAGCCGCCGGCACCGTCATCGGCCGCGGCCGTACTTGGCGAGTGCACCGGCACCCCCGGTGTCGCGGTCTTCCTGGGGCTCGACGAACTCACCGCACCGGACGGTGTCCAGCTGGCGCCGACGCTCGAGGCCGGCGCGCGGGCCGCGGCCGAGCTCACCGGCGGCACGGTGCCGGCGCTCGCGGACGGGCTGCGCGAGCGGGTATCGGGTGTGCGCCTCGACCCACGGCGTACGACGGTGCAGGGCCTGTTCTCCGGCGGCACGCTCTGCTACGAGGCGCAGGTCGTGCTGGCGGCCCACCTCGGCCCGGTGCACTCCAACGAGCCGCTGCGCCAGGAGCACACCGTGCCGGCGCCGGCCGGCGCGCACGTGCTGCTCGACCTGGGCGCCGAGGAGTACACCCGCGGGGTCCCGCACCCGATGATCGACCTGAGCACGCGCCTGGACCTGCTGCGCAGGCTGCGCGACGACCCCGCTGTTGCGGTCGTCCTCTTGGACGTGGTGCTCGGTCACGGCAGCCACGAGGACCCGGCCGGCGTGCTCGGCCCGGCCTGCGCAGAGCTGATGGCGGGCGGCGGCCCGCAGGTCGTGACGTACGTGCTCGGCACCGAAGGCGACCCGCAGGTCTACTCACGGCAGAAGGGGGCGCTCGAGGCCGCCGGGTGCATCGTCCCGGAGACCAACGCCCGCGCCGCGCACGTCGCCGCTGCCCTGGCCCTGCGCCGACCGGACCTGGTGGACAGCGGCCTGTGAGCGCAGGCTGCGGGTGGTGCCCCGTGCGGCAGGAGCGGGCGTGCCGCCCGCTTCCGGAGCGAGCGCACGTGTCGCCGTGACGCTGGCGCTGATCACCTACAGCACCAAGCCACGCGGTGGCGTCGTGCACACCCTCGCCGTCGCCGAGGCGCTGCACGAGCTCGGGCAGGACGTCCGCGTCGTCGCCCTCGGTGACCCGGCCGCGGGCTTCTTCCGGCCGGTGCGCGCGCCGGTCACCATCGCGCCCGGCCCGAGCGGCACAGGCTCGCTGGAGGACAAGGTCGCGGGCAGCATCGACGCGCTCGAGCGGGTGCTCGGCTCGCTGGGCGCCCGGGTGCTGCACGCCCAGGACTGCATCAGCGCGCGGGCGGCGGCGCGGGTCCGCGACGCCGGCGCGCCCGTCACCGTCGTACGCACCGTCCACCACGTCGACGACTTCACCAGCCAGGTGCTGATGGACTGCCAGCGCGAGGCGATCCTGGAGCCCGACGTCGTGCTCGCCGTCACCGAGGTGTGGCGCCGCACGCTCGAGCAGGTCTACGGCGTACGCGCCGGCGTGGTGCCCAACGGCGTCGACGCCGAGCGGTTCAGCTCCGCCTCACCGGTACGCGCCGCGCAACTGCGGGCTTCCGTCGGCGCCACCGACCGGCCGCTGCTGCTGTCGGTCGGCGGCATCGAGCCGCGCAAGGGCAGCGACACCCTCGTCCGGGCGCTCTCGCAGCTGGCCGGCGAGGGGCTGCGCCCGGTGCTCGCGATCGTCGGCGGCCACTCCTTCCAGGACCACCGGGCCTACCGCGAGGCCGTCCTGGGCGAGCTGCCCGGCCTCGGGCTCCAGTTCGGTGTCGACGTCGTCGCGGTCGGCACCGTGCCGGACGACGACGTCCCCGCCTGGTACGCCGCCGCCGACGCGCTCGCGTTCCCGTCGGTGAAGGAGGGCTTCGGCCTGGCCGTCCTCGAGGCGATGAGCGCTGGCGTACCGGTGGTGACCAGCGACCTGCCGGTCTTCCGTGAGTACCTCGTCGGCGGGCGGGACGCGCTGCTCGTCCCGGTCGGCGACCCGGCGGCCCTCGCGGCGGCGCTGCGTACGGCACTGCTGGACTCCCGGATCCGCGCCGGCCTGGTGGCACACGGGGCGCAGGTCGCCCGGCGGTTCAGCTGGTGGGCCAGTGCGCAGCGGCATCTCGAGGTCTACGACGCGCTACCGGTCCGCGTCTAGCGTGGCGCTCATGACGGGGGCGCACGCGGTGCTGACCCTGTCGTGCGCCGACCGGGTGGGGATCGTGCACGCCGTGACCGGTCTGCTGGCCCGGTACGAGTGCAACATCGTCGACAGCTCGCAGTTCGGCGACGAGAGCACCGGGCTGTTCTTCATGAGGGTGCACCTGACGACGCCTGCCGAGGGCGTCGACCTTGCCGGGCTGCGCGAGGCCTTCGGACCCATCGGTTCGTCGTACGCGATGGACTGGCAGCTGCACGACCGGACCGCGCGGGCCCGGGTCGTGGTGCTGGTGTCGCAGCTCGGGCACTGCCTCAACGACCTGCTCTACCGGCACAGCACAGGTGCGCTGCGCGCCGACCTCGTGGCGGTCGTGTCCAACCACCCCGACTTCCGCGGCCTGGTCGAGGCGCACGGGGTGGCTTTCCACCACGTACCGGTGCTGCCGGGCGACAAGCCGGTCGCGGAGGCCCGGCTGCTGCAGATCGCCGAGGGGGCCGACCTCGTGGTGCTCGCCCGCTACATGCAGGTGCTGTCGGACGACCTGTGCGCCCGGCTGCCCGACACCATCAACATCCACCACTCTTTCCTGCCGAGCTTCAAGGGAGCCCGGCCCTACCACCAGGCGCACGAGCGTGGCGTCAAGCTGATCGGGGCGACCGCCCACTACGTGACGGCCGAGCTCGACGAGGGGCCGATCATCGAGCAGGAGGTCGCCCGCGTCGACCACGCGGCCACCCCCGCCCGGCTCGTCGAGGTCGGCCGCGACCTGGAGTGCATCGCCCTCGCCCGCGCCGTCGGCTGGCACCTGGACCACCGGGTGCTGCGCAACGGCCACCGCACCGTCGTCTTCCCCTGAGCCGTCGTTTCCCGTGGGCGGTCGTCTTCCGGTGGGCCGGGGGTCTTCCCGTGGGCGGTCGTCTTCCGGTGGGCCGGGGTCGCTGAGCCGTCGTCGTTGGCGCCCCTCGCGAGGCGGGCCTGGGCGCCGCCGCCCGCCTGCGGCGCGGCCCAGGCGGGCGGGCCTGCAGAGCTGGGCGCCTGCCACGCTCAGCACTCCACCATTTCTGCATGATTGCGGGGCTGCTGGCTGCCCAGTCCCCCCGGCGCCCGGGCACCTCCGCGTTGCTGTCGAGCTGAGCTCGCGCGGCGGGCCGCCGTGGGACAGATCCGCACGGCTCGCGTCTCCGCACGGCTCGCGTCCGGGCTGGGCCTGCACTCGCGCCGGGAGCGCGTCCGGGCTGGGCTGGGCTGGGCTGGGCTGGCGCGACCATGCACATCTGGTGGCCCGCCATGCTCAGCTGGCAACTGTTTCTGCATGATCGGCAGGCAGAGGTCGCCGATGCCCGGGATGTGCGGCGGGGTGCGGGCCGGACCGGCGCGCCCGGCACCGACCCTGGCGGTCCCTAGGGCGTCCCGCCAGCCTGGCTGCCGCCAGCCTGGCTGCTGGCTGCTCGGTCCCTGGTCGCCCTGCGCCACCGCGACCCGCGCGCCTGTCGAGTTGGGCCCGCGGGACAAACCACTTGCACCTTGCTACCTCATCCGCCGGGCCACGCTCAGCGGCGGCGATGATGATGAAAGGTGCAAGGTGTTTGTCCCGCCGGCGACCACGAGGGCCTGTCGACGTCACTCCGGTACCCGCGGACAACCAGCCCTGCGCTCGTCCGCGCACGGCTACTCGCCGACGGCACCGTCGATGAGCTCGCGGACGACGTCCAGGTGCCCCGCATGCCTGGCGTACTCCTGGAGCAGGTGGAACAGGACGCGCTCGAGGGTGGGGGGCGGCGCGCCGTCCCAGCGCGGTCCCGGTCGACCGACATCGAAGAGCTCGTGCGCCTGCACGACCGCGCGGGTGCGTTCGCCCTGCACCAGCAGCGCCTCGACGACGGAGCCGAGGCCCTCCTGCGGGGGGACGTACCAGCGGCCGTCCCGGGAGTCGCCCCACGGTTCCTCGACCGGCTCACCCTCGAAGCCCCAGACGAGCCAGCGGCGCTCGACGTACGTCAGGTGCGTGAGCAGGGCCAGCGGCGTCCATCCCGACGGCAGCCGGCTGGTCTGCAGCTCGTCATCGGCAAGCCCCTGCAGCTTCTCGACCAGCACCGAGCGGAAGTAGTCCAGGTAGCCGAGGAGGACCTCCGCCCGCGCGACAGCTGGACCGGTCGGCTCGGGAAAGTCCACGACCCCATCGTAGGAAGCATCACGCGAGAACCCCGAGATCGGCGGCGAACCGCAGCTGCCCGCCGGTCACCGCCTGCAGCTCCTCGGGAGCCATCCCGCCGACCAGCTCGCGGACCAGGAAGCCACCGGGGGTGATGTCCAGGACCGCCAGGTCGGTGTAGACGCGGTCGACGACGGCGCCGGCCGTCAGCGGGTACGTGCACCGCTCCAGCAGCTTGGGCGCGCCGCCCGAGGTGGTGTGGGTGGTGAGCACCAGCACCCTTTTGGCGCCGACCGCGAGGTCCATCGCGCCGCCCACCGCGGGCGGGAAGTCGTCGTCGTCGGTGGCCCAGTTGGCCAGGTCGCCGTTGGCCGCGACCTGGAACGCGCCGAGCACCGACACGTCCAGGTGGCCGCCGCGCATGATGACGAAGGAGTCGGTGTGGTGGACGTACGCGCCGCCGGGGAGCAGCGTGACGAGCTCCTTGCCGGCGTTGATCAGCTCGGGGTCCTCCTGGCCGGGCAGCGGCGCGGGACCGAGGCCGAGGACGCCGTTCTCGGAGTGGTAGACGACCTCGCGGCCCTCGGGCACGTGGTTGCCGACCAGCGTGGGCAGCCCGATGCCGAGGTTTACGTACGAGCCGTCGGCGATGTCCTGCGCGACGCGGCGCGCCATCTCGTCGCGGGTGAGCCGGCGCCAGGTCACGACGGGTCGACCTGCACGACGCGGTCGACGAACACGCCGGGCGTGACGACGGCCTCCGGGTCGAGCCCACCGAGGGCCACCACCTCGCGTACCTGTACGACGGTCAGCGCCGCCGCCATGCACATTGTCGGGCCGAAGTTGCGAGCGGCGGAGTGGTACACCAGGTTGCCCCAGCGGTCGGCGCGGTCGGCCCTGACCAGCGCGACGTCGCCGGGCAGCGGCTCCTCGAAGACCTGCCGGCGGCCACCGAGCACGCGTACCTCCTTGCCCTCCGCGAGCACCGAGTCGGCGCCGGTCGGCGTGAAGAAGCCACCGAGGCCCGCGCCGGCAGCCCGCATCCGCTCGCTCAGCGTGCCCTGCGGCACCAGCTCCAGCTCGACCTTGCGGGCACGGTAGAGCTCCTCGAACCACACCGAGCCCTTCGACCGCGGATACGAGCAGATGATCTTGCGTACGCGGCCCTCGCGCAGCAGCGCCGCGACGTCGGACTCGCCGCTGCCGGCGTTGTTGGTGACCAGCACCAGGTCCCGGGCGCCCTGCTCGAGCAGAGCGTGGGTCAGCTCCACGGGGATGCCGGAGCTGCCGAACCCGCCGACCAGCACGGTCGAACCGTCGCGGACGCCCTGCACGGCCTCGGCCAGCGACCCCACGCGCTTGTCGAGCACATCGCCTCCTGTGGTCCGGACCACGGCCAGCCTGCCGTACGTCTCGCGCGGGCCTGGGTAGGGCTGGCCCGTGCCGATCCTCTACCGCCGCGTCCACCAGGCCCTTGTCGGGCAGGAGCTGGTCCGCCCACCGAGCCTGCAGACCGGGGAGCAGCGGTCGGCCTCGTGGCTGGAGCTGTTCTTCGACCTGGCCTTCGTGCTGGTCGTGGCCGAGCTCGCCGGCGCCCTGCGCGGCGACGTCACGCCGCACGGGGTGGCGGTCTTTGCCGGCCTGTTCACCGCTGTCTGGTGGTCGTGGGTGAGCTCGACGCTGTACGCCAACCGCTTCGACCACGACGACGTCGTCTACCGGCTGTACAAGCTCACGGCGATGCTCGCCGTCATCGGGCTGGCGGCGACCGCGACCGAGGCGACGGGTGCGCGCGCCGGGCTGTTCGCCGGCTGCCAGGTGGCGCTGCGGCTGGTGCTGCTGGCGCAGTACGCCCGCGCCTACCGCTCGGTGGAGGCTGCCCGGCCGACGGTTCGCCTGTACCTGCTGGGGATCGGCGCCGGTGCGGCCCTGTGGGCGGCCTCGCTGGCCGTCCCCGTACCCCTGCGGTTTGTGCTATGGGGCCTCGCGGTGCTGGTCGAGGTCGCGGTGCCGATCCTGGCAACGGCTCAGGAGCACGAGGTCCCGCTTCACCTGGAGCACCTGCCCGAGCGGTTTTCGCTGTTCGTCATCCTGGTGCTCGGCGAGTCGGTGGCGGCGGTCGCGCACGGCGTGCACGACGCGCACTGGACCGGCCAGGCCGTGGCGGTCGGGGTGGCCGCCTTCGTCCTGGCGGCGGCGCTGTGGTGGAGCTGGTTCGACCTGGCCGGTGCGGCGGCAAGACGGATGCTGGACCGGACCGACGGCCGTGGGAGCACCGTCTCCCTCGACGTGTACGTGTTCGGTCAGCTGCCGCTGTGCCTTGCGCTGGCGAGCATCGGCGTCGGCATCCAGCTGTCGGTGCTCGAGTCGGCTCGCGGCGACGTGCCGTTCGGCACCAGGCTGCTGCTCGCCGGCGGGGTGGCGCTCTACCTCGCGGCGGGCAGCGCGACCAACACCGGGATGGCCCGGCGGTGGCGCATCGGCCTCGGCTGGCCGTTCGCCGCTGCTGCCCTGGCGGCCACCGACACCCTGCTGGCGCTGCCCGCCTTTGCGTTGGTCGGCGGGTTGGCCGCACTGGTGGTCGCCGTGGTCCTCGTCGGGTTGGTGCACCGGGCCGAGGGACGGCTCGAAGCCGAACCGCGATGAGCGCGCCGGGCGGGCGACCGGCGGCTGGTCCGTATCGGCCGGGGAACCCGGCGGCGGCTAGGGTCTGGGTGTTCTGCGACGACCTCCGAGGAAGCCGGTGCAACTCCGGCGCGGTCCCGCCACTGTCACCCCCGATCCCGGGGCAGCCAGAGACTCGGTCCGTCGCTCCGTCCAGCCCGGGGCGCGGACCCCGAGGAAGGCCAGCATGAGCCTGCTCGGGTGCCCGTCGTGAGCACGCCCTACCCGTTCTCCGCCGTCGTCGGCCTGGCGGACCTGCGCCTCGCCCTGATCGTCAACGCCGTGTCACCGGCGGTCGGTGGGGTCCTGGTACGCGGCGAGAAGGGCACCGCGAAGTCGACCGTCGTACGCGCGCTCGCCTCGCTGCTGCCCACGGTCGCCGTGCTGGACGGTTGCCGCTTCTCCTGCGACCCCGCCTCGCCCGACCGCGGCTGCCCGGACCTCGCCTCGCACGGACCGCCCGGCTCCCGCCCGGCGAGGCTCGTCGAGCTGCCGGTCGGCGCGTCCGAGGACCGGCTGACCGGTTCGCTCGACCTCGAGCGCGCCTTGACCAGCGGCGTGTCGGCGTACGAGCCGGGGCTGCTCGCTGCGGCGCACCGAGGGGTGCTGTACGTCGACGAGGTCAACCTGCTGCACGACCACCTCGTCGACCTGCTGCTCGACGCGGCCGCGCTCGGCACGTCCTACGTCGAGCGCGAGGGCGTCTCGGTGCGGCACGCCGCCCGGTTCCTGCTGGTCGGCACGATGAACCCGGAGGAGGGCGAGCTGCGGCCGCAGCTGCTCGACCGGTTCGGGCTGACCGTCGAGGTCGCGGCGACCCGCGACCCGGCCGAGCGTGCGGATGTCGTACGCCGGCGGCTGGCGTACGAGGCCGACCCGGACGCGTTCGCCGCGCAGTACGCGGACTCCGACGCCGACCTCGCGGCGCACATCGCCGCTGCCCGCGAGCGACTGCCCCGGGTCGTGCTCGGTGACCGCGCCCTGCGCGAGGTCACGACCGTCTGCGCGGCGTTCGACGTCGACGGCCTGCGCGCCGATCTGGTCACCGCCAAGGCCGCCGTCGCGTTGGCCGCCTGGGCCGGGCGGGACGAGGTGACCACCGACGACGTGCGCACCGCTGCCCGGCTGGCGCTGCCGCACCGCCGGCGCCGCACGCCGTTCGAGGCACCGGGCCTGGACGAGCAGCGCCTGGACGACGCGCTCGACAGCGTGCCCCCCGAGCCGCAGCCCCCGGGCCCCCCCGACCACGGCCCGGCGGGCAGCGCCCCGCCGGCGCAGGACGGTCCGGCCGCCGAGGACGGTGGGGCTGCTACGGACGGTGGGGCTGCTACGGACGGTGGGGCGGCTGAGCGCGGTGCTGCCGCGGACGGACTGGCTCCGGCCCGGGAGCCGGCGACCGCAGCCCAGGGGCCCGAGCAGGTCGTCGGCGCGGGGGAGGCCTTCACGCCGGTGGCGCTGCGCGTTCCCGGGGTCAACCGTCGTCCCGGCGCCGCCGGCCGACGCTCGCGCAGTGCTGGCGCCGACGGACGTCTGACCGGCGCCCGGCTGCCGCAGGGCCGGCTCGCCTCGCTGCACGTGGCGGCGACCCTGCGGGCAGCCGCGCCGCACCAGCGCCACCGTGGTCGCAGCGGGCCCGGCGTCGTGCTGCGGGCAGCCGACCTGCGCGAGGCGACCCGTGAGGGGCGCGAGGGCAACCTGGTGCTGTTCGTCGTCGACGCGTCCGGGTCGATGGCCGCTCGGGCGCGGATGGGGGCGGTCAAGGCAGCGGTGCTCAGCCTGCTGACCGACGCCTACCAGCGGCGTGACAAGGTCGCGCTCGTGACGTTCCGCGGCGCGACGGCGGAGCTGGCGCTGCCACCGACCGGCAGCGTCGAGGCCGCCGTCGCCCGGCTCGCGGTGGTGCCGACCGGCGGCCGTACGCCGCTGTCGGCGGGCCTGCTGCGGGCCGCCGAGGTGCTGCGGGTCGAGGCGATCCGGGACCCGTCGCGGCGGGCGTTGGTCGTCGTCGTCACCGACGGCCGGCACACCAGCGGGCCGGCGCCGGAGCTCGCGGCCGCGCACCTGCTGCGTACCGGCGCGGCCTGCGTCGTCGTCGACTGCGAGAGCGGGCCGGTCCGGCTCGGGCTGGCCGGCGAGCTCGGGGCGCGCCTCGGTGGCGTGGCCCTGCGGCTCGAGGAGCTGTCGGCCGGCGCCCTCACGGCGATCGTGAAGGCCGCCTGACGTGCGCCGGGAGTGCGGATGAGCCCGCAGGGCGTGCCGACCGCCGTCCCCGACGACGGGCTGACGACCCGGCAGCGACGCAACCGGGCGCTGCTCGTCGTCCACACCGGCGAGATGAAAGGCAAGAGCACCGCGGCGTTCGGCCTCGCGCTGCGCGCCTGGGACCAGGGCTGGCCGATCGGCGTCTTCCAGTTCGTCAAGAGCGCGAAGTGGAAGGTGGGCGAGGAGCACGCGCTGCGTACCCTCGGCGGGACCGGCCAGGGCGGCACCGTGACCTGGCACAAGATGGGCGAGGGCTGGTCGTGGACCCGCAAGGGCGGCAGCGACGACGACCACGCCGCCAACGCGCTCGAGGGCTGGCAGCAGGTCAAGCGCGACCTCGCGGCGTCGACGTACCGCTTCTACGTCCTGGACGAGTTCACCTACCCGATGACGTGGGGCTGGGTGGACGTCGATGACGTCGTACAGACGCTGCGTGGGCGCCCCGAGGGTCAGCACGTAGTGATCACCGGCCGCGGCGCGCATCCGGCGCTGGTCGAGGCCGCCGACCTCGTCGTGGAGATGACGAAGGTCAAGCACCCGATGGACGCCGGCCAGAAGGGCCAGCGGGGGATCGAGTGGTGAGCGCGCCCGTCTTGTCGGCGCCTCCCCTTTCGGAGTGCACTCCGGAGGCCTCCGCGAGTGCACTCCCGAAGGGGAAGTGCCCTGTCGAAGGGGAGGTGGGGCGGCTGGTGGTGGCTGCGCCGTCGAGCGGCGCCGGCAAGACCACCGCCGCGACCGGACTGATGGCCGCGCTGCGCGCGCGAGGGCTGCAGGTGTCACCGCACAAGGTCGGCCCCGACTACATCGACCCCGGCTACCACGCGCTCGCGACCGGCCGGCCCGGCCGCAACCTGGACCCGGTGATGGTCGGCGAGCATCGCGTCGCGCCGCTGTTCCTGCACGGTGCGCGGGGTGCCGACGTCGCGATCATCGAGGGCGTCATGGGCCTGTACGACGGGCGCGCCGCGACCGACCAAGGCTCCACGGCCCACGTCGCCCGGCTGCTCGACGCGCCGGTGGTGCTCGTGGTCGACGCCTCGTCGCAGAGCCGGTCCGTCGCCGCGCTGGTGCACGGCTTCGTGACGTACGACCCGCGGGTACGCCTGGCCGGAGTCGTCCTGAACCGGGTCGGCAGCGACCGGCACGAGGCGCTGCTGCGCGAGGCGCTGGCGGGTACGCCGGTGCTCGGCGTCCTGCGACGGGATGCCGGGATCGAGGTGCCGAGCCGTCACCTGGGCCTGGTGCCGGCGGCCGAGCGCGCCCCCGAGGCAGTCGCCGTCGTCGAGCGACTCGGCGCGCTCATCGAGGCGTCGTGCGACGTCGATGCGCTGCTGGCCCTCGCGCGTACGGCCGGCTCGTTGGCTGACCAGCCGTGGGCCCCGGCGGTCGTGTCGCGCCGGACCCGGCCGCTGGTCGCGGTGCTCGGCGGTCCCGCGTTCACGTTCTCCTACGCCGAGACCGCGGAGCTGCTGACCGCTGCCGGTGCCGACGTCGTCGTCGTGGACCCGCTGCGCGACGCGCACCTGCCGGCAGGTACCGCCGGGCTCGTCGTCGGCGGGGGATTCCCCGAGGTGCACGCCGCCCAGCTGTCGGCGAACGCCACGCTGCGCGCCGACGTTGCCGCGCTGGCCCGCAGCGGCGCGCCGGTCAGCGCCGAGTGCGCCGGGCTGCTGTACCTGTGCGAGTCCCTGGACGATCTGCCGATGTGCGGCGTCCTGCCGGCGCGCGCGCGGATGACGGAGCGGCTGGTCCTGGGCTATCGCGAGACGAAGGCGGCGACGTCGTCGTGGCTGGGCGACGCCCCCGTCGTCGGCCACGAGTTCCACCGCACGGTCGTCGAGCCGGCCGCCGGCGGGCAGCCGGCCTGGGAGCTGGGCGACGGCCCCGAAGGATTCGTGCAGGGCGGCGTGCACGCGTCGTACGTCCACCTGCACTGGGCCGGCGTGGACGGCGTCGCCGAGCGGTTCGTCGACGCGGTGGTGGCCGCGAGCGAAGGCTCGGCAGCTGCCCGTGGACCTGGATCACCCGCGGGCGGGGTGGCGCGGTGAGGCTCATCGGGGTGGGCGTCGGGCCGGGGGATCCCGAGCTGGTGACCGTCAAGGGCGTCCGCGTGCTCCGCGAGGCCGACGTCGTCGTCGTTCCGGTGATGGATGCCGACGAGCAGGGCCGGGCGGAGGCGACCGTACGTGCGCACACCGACCGCGAGCCGCTGCGCCTGGTGTTCGCGCTGGACGACCGCGGCGGTCCGACGGCCGAGCGGCTGTCGGCGTGGGAGGCAGCGGCCGACGTCGTCGCGCAGACCTTCCGCGACGGCGCCCAGAGCATCGCGTTCGCCACCATCGGCGACCCGAACGTCTACTCCACCTTCACCTACCTCGCCGACGCCGTACGCGAGCGGCTCCCGCAGGTGACCGTCGAGACGGTGCCCGGCATCACCGCCATGCAGGATCTCGCCGCCCGCAGCGGCACGGTGCTCTGCGAGGGCACCGAGTCGCTCGCGCTGCTGCCGCTGACCGCCGGCGTACCGGCGTTCGAGGAGGCGCTCACGCACTTCGACACGGTCGTGGCGTACAAGGGCGGCCGGCGGATGCCGCAGGTGCTCGAGGTGCTGGCGCGGCTCGGCCGGCTCGACGGCGCGGTGTACGGCTCCGCGCTCGGCCTGCCCAGCGAGCAGGTCGGGCCGGCCGCCGAGCTGACCGGCGAGACGCCGTACCTGTCGACCGTGATCGTCCCGGCGGCGGGGCGTACGGGCAGAGGATCGAAACTGTGACCGGGCACGTCAGCTTCGTCGGCGCCGGCCCCGGCGCGGCCGACCTGCTGACCCTGCGGGCCGCGGCCCGCATCGCCGAGGCCGACATCGTCATCTGGGCGGCCTCGCTGGTGCACGAGGACGTCCTGCAGCACGTCCGCGAGGGCGCCGAAGTCGTCAACAGCGCCGAGCATTCGGTGGAGGGGATCACCCACCTCTACGAGCGGGCCGCCCGGGACGGGCTGCGGGTGGCGCGCATCCACTCCGGCGACCCGGCGCTGTGGGGCGCCACCCAGGAGCAGCACGAGCTGTGCTCGCGGCTCGGCCTGGAGACCGAGGTGGTGCCCGGCGTCAGCAGCTTCACTGCGGTCGCCGCGATCGTGCAGCGCGAGCTGACGATCCCCGAGGTCGCGCAGTCGGTCGTGCTGACCAGGCTCGAGGGCGGCAAGACGCCGATGCCCTCGCGGGAGAGCGTCCGTGCCTTCGCCGAGCACGGCACGACGATGGCGCTGTTCCTGTCGGCGGCGCGTACGAAGCAGCTGCAGGACGAGCTGCTGGCGGCCGGTACGTATGACGGCGACACGCCGTGCGTGGTGGCGTACGCCGCGACCTGGCCGGACGAGCTGGTCTTCGAGTGCCGGCTCGGCGACCTGGCCGCGAAGGTCAAGGAGCATAAGCTCTACAAGCACACGATGGTTCTGGTCGGCCCGGCCCTGGCCGCCGGTGGTACCCGCTCGCACCTCTACCACCCGGGGCACTTCCACGAGCACCGCAAGGTCGAGAGCGCGGCGGCGCGTACCGAGCTGCGGGCCCGGGACAAGGCGCTGAAGGGAGCATGACCGGGCGCGAGCTGCGCGAGCCGGACCTGCCGCGGACGGCGAAGGTCCGCCGCGGACCGCTGCGCACCGGCTGGACCACCGGCACCTGCAGTGCCGCGGCGGCCAGGGCGGCCACCACTGCATTGCTGACGCAGCAGGTACAGACCCACGTCGACGTCGTGCTGCCCGACGAGCGGCTCGTCGGGTTCGACGTCGAGCGCTGCGACGTCGCGCCGGACCGCGCGGAGGCCGTCGTGGTCAAGGACGCCGGCGACGACCCCGACGTCACGCACGGCGCGCACCTGACGGCGACGGTCAGCTGGCTGGCTGCGCCCGGGCTGCAGCTCGACGGCGGGGTGGGCGTGGGGGTCGTGACCAAGCCCGGCCTCGGGCTGGAGGTCGGCGGGCCGGCGATCAACCCGGTGCCCCGGCAGATGATTCGCGACAACCTGCCGGTAGACCTGGCCGTACGCGGCGTGCGCGTCGTCATCTCGGTGCCCGATGGCGAGCGGCGCTCGAAAAGGACCACCAACGCGCGGCTCGGCATCCTCGGTGGCATCTCGATCCTCGGGACCACCGGCGTCGTACGCCCGTTCTCCACCGAGTCGTGGCGGGCCTCCGTCGTGCAGGCCGTCGATGTGATGGCCGCGCAGCAGCTGCCGACCCTGGTGCTGGCCACCGGCGGGCGCACCGAGAAGGCGGCGATGCGGCTGCTGCCCGACCTGCCCGAGGTGTGCTTCGTCGAGGTCGGCGACTTCACCGGCGCGGCGCTGCGGCAGGCGGTCCAGGACGGCCTCACCGAGGTGGTGTTCGTCGGGATGGCCGGCAAGCTCACCAAGCTCGCCGGCGGGGTGCTGATGACGCACTACACCCGCAGCCGGGTCGACCTGACGGTGCTCGCGGAGCTGTCGCCGCCCGAGCTGAGCGAGGCGGTCACGGCCGCCAACACGGCGCGCCATGCCTACGAGCTGTGGGCCGCCGCGGGCGTGCTCCGGCCGTGCGGCGACGCGCTGTGCGCCCAGGTCGCCGACGTGCTCACCCGGTTCAGCGGCCTGTCGGCGAAGGTCGCGATGGTCGACCCGGATGGCCGCGCGGTCGTCGCCTCGACCGAGCCGGCGTGGGTCACGTGAGGCGGGCGAGCGTGCTCGGGATCGACCGGGGCGCGCTTCCCACCGAGGCGGCGAAGCTGCTGGAGGACGCGACCTTGGTCGTCGGCGGCGCCCGGCACCTCGCGGCCGCCGAGCTGCCCGCCGGGGTGCCGACCGTGGTCCTCGGTGACGTGCCGGCCGCCGTCGAGCAGGTCGCCCGGCACGAGGGCCGCGCCGTCGTGCTGGCCAGCGGCGACCCCGGCCTGTTCGGCATCGTGCGGGCACTGCGGGCGGCCGGCGTCGAGCCGCAGGTGCTCCCGGCGGTGTCCTCGGTCGCGCTGGCCTTTGCCCGCGCCGGGCTGCCGTGGGACGACGCCGTCGTGGTCAGCGCGCACGGCCGCGAGCTGCGCCGGGCGGTGGCGGCCTGCCGCGCCCACCACAAGGTCGCCGTGCTCACCGGCCCCGGCGCAGGCCCGGCCGAACTGGGTGCGGCGCTCAACGAAGCCCCGCGGAAGCTGTTCGTGGCCGAGGACCTCGGGTCGCCGCAGGAGCGGACCGGCTGGGTGTCCCCGGCCGAGGCGGCCGCGCGACAGTGGTCCACGCTCAGCGTCGTGCTGTCCATCGACCAAGGCCGGGTCGCTCCCGGTCCCGGCTGGCTGGCCGGCCGGGAGCAGCCGGCCGGCTGGGCGCTGCCCGAGGACGCGTTCTCGCACCGGGACGGCATGGTCACCAAGGCCGAGGTGCGGGCGCTCGCGCTGGCCCGGCTCGGTCCGCGGCTCGGCGACCTGGTCTGGGACATCGGCGCGGGCAGCGGCTCGGTGGGCGTCGAGTGCGCCCGGCTCGGCGCCGCCGTGATCGCGGTGGAGCGCGGCGACGTGTTGCACCTCGAGGCCAACGCGCGGGCGTACGGCGTCGACGTGCAGGTCGTACAGGGCGCCGCCCCCGCCGCCCTCGGCCCGCTGCCCGACCCGGACGCGGTCTTCGTCGGCGGCGGCGGGGCCGACGTCGCCGACATCGTCGGGGCCTGCGTCGCGCGCGGGCCGCGGGTGGTCGTCGTCGCGCTGGCTGCGCTCGACCGGGTCGCCGAGGTGCAGGCCGCACTGGCGCCCTACGACGTGGACGGGGTGCTGCTGTCGGCCGCCCGGCTGCGTCCGCTCGGCGGCGCCACCGCGCTCGCTGCCACCAACCCGGTGCTGCTGCTCTGGGGCACCCGCCCGTGATCGGCCTGGTCACGACGACCGTGGCCGGGCGCGCCGCCGCGGAAAGGCTGGCGTCGCTCGGCGGCACCCGGACGTACGACGTACGTAGGTTCGCCGACGCCTGGCGCGACTGCGACGCGCTGGTCTGCCTGCTCGCCACCGGCGCGACCGTGCGGCTGCTCGCACCGCTGCTGCAGGACAAGGCGACCGACCCGGGCGTGGTGTGCGTCGACGAGGCGCAGCGCTTCGCGGTGGCGCTGGTCGGTGGGCACCGCGGCGGTGCCAATGCGCTCGCGCAACGGGTCGCGGACGTGCTCGGCGCGCAGGCCGTCGTCACGACAGCCACCGATGCCGTCGGCCTGCCCGGGCTCGACACACTCGGCTGGCCGGTCGAGGGCGCGTTGGCTCCAGTGAGCCGGGCGATGCTCGACGGCGAGCCGGTGCGCCTGACTGCCGACGCCACCTGGCCGCTGCCGGCGCTGCCCGTCGACGACGACGGCGACTATGTCCTGCTCGTCACCGACCGGCTGGTCGCGCTGGACCCGCTGACCGCCGTACTGCGGCCGCCGTCGCTGGTGCTCGGGGTCGGCGCCTCGAAGGGCGTCCCCACCGACGAGATAGAGGCCCTCGTCGACCGGGCGCTGGCCGACGCGGGGCTGTCGGCAGAGTCGGTCTGCGCCATCGGGACGGCCGACGCGAAAGCCGCCGAGCCAGGGATCCTCGAGCTCTGCGCGCGCCGCGGCTGGCCGCTGACGACGTATGCCGCAGAGGTGCTCGCGCAGGTCGACGTGCCGAACCCGAGCGCCCACCCGCAGGCCGCGCTCGGTACGCCGAGCGTCGCGGAGGCCGCGGCCCTGCTGCTCGGCGACGACCTCGTGGTGCCCAAGCGCAAGAGCGCGATGGCCACCGTCGCGGTCGCCAGGCGCCGGCCCCGAGGCCGGCTCGCGCTGGTCGGGCTCGGCCCCGGGGCCCGCGACCTGCTGACCCCGCGGGCCGAGGCGGAGCTGCGCCGGGCGTCGGTGTGGGTCGGTCTTGACCAGTACGTCGACCAGGTGCGCGACCTCGCCCGCCCCGGCACGCGGCTGCTCGAGACCGGCCTCGGCAGGGAGGAGGAGCGTGCACACAGCGCCGTACGCGAGGCTGGCAAGGGGCACGCGGTGGCCCTGATCGGCTCCGGTGACGCGGGCGTGTACGCGATGGCGTCGCCCGCGCTGGAGGTCGCCGGCACCGACATCGACGTGGTCGGCGTGCCCGGTGTGACCGCCGCGCTGGCCGCCTCGAGCCTGCTCGGGGCGCCGCTCGGGCACGACCACGCCAGCATCAGCCTCTCGGACCTGCACACCCCGTGGGGCGCCATCGAGGCGCGGGTGCGTGCGGTGGCGGCCGCCGACCTCGTCGTGACCTTCTACAACCCGCGCAGCCGGGGCCGCGACTGGCAGCTGCCCAAAGCTGTCGAGCTGTTGCGCGAGCACCGGCCGGTCGGCACACCCGTCGGGGTCGTGACCGACGCCTCCCGATCGCGCGAGCGCGTCGAGCTGACCACGCTCGGCGAGCTGGACTGCGACCGCGTCACGATGTACGCGTGCGTCGTCGTCGGCTCCTCGCAGAGCACCGTCATAGCCGGCCGGTTCGTGACGCCCCGGGGCTACCGCTGGGCTCCCCGGTGAGCTACCTCGTCCTGGATTCCTGCACGGCGTGCGGCGCGTGCCTGCTCACCTGCCCGGAGCACGCCATCATCGCGTCGCTGCCGCTGGTCGTACGCGAAGACCGGTGCACCTCCTGCGGCGAGTGCGTCGAGGTGTGCCCCGCCGACGCGATCCTGGAGCGGCGGCCGTGACCCCCGGCACCGTCGCGCTGGTCGGAGCCGGCCCCGGCGACCCGGGGCTGCTCACGCTGAAGGCCGCGCAGCTGCTCGGCGAGGCCGACGTCGTGCTGGTGGATCGGCTGGTCGCGAAGGAGGTGCTTGCGCACGTACGCCCCGGCGCGCAGGTCGTCGATGTCGGCAAGACCAGCTGGACGGGCACCGCGCCGCGCCAGGACGAGATCAACGCTCAGCTCGTGGCGTACGCCCGGGCCGGTCGCCGGGTGGTGCGCCTGAAGGGCGGCGACCCGTTCGTGTTCGGCCGCGGCAGCGAGGAGGCCGAGGCGCTCGTCGACGCCGGCATCGGCTTCCAGGTCGTCCCCGGCGTGAGCAGTGCGGTGGCCGTGCCCGCGTACGCCGGGATCCCGGTCACCGCGCGCGGCTACACCCAGGACGTCTGCATCGTCACCGGTCACCTCGACCCCGACGACCCGGCCAGCCGGGTGCGGTGGCAGGCGCTCGCGCAGGGTCCCGGCACGCTCGTCATCCTGATGGGCCACGACCGGCTGCGGCTGCTCACCGACGGCCTTGTGCGGCACGGCCGCGACCCGCGTACGCCGGCCGCGTGCATCGAGCAGGGCACCACACCGCAGCAGCGGGTGGTCGTGGGCACGCTGGCGTCGCTGGCCGCCGACGTCGCTGCGGCCGGCCTGTCGGCCCCCGTCGCCACGGTCGTCGGGGAGGTCGTGCGACTGCGCGAGAAGTTGGAGTGGTTCGGATGAGCCGGCCTGCCGTCCACCCCATCGAGCAGCAGTCGTTCGCCGTCCTGCGCTCCCGGGTGGACCTCAGCCACCTCACCCCGCTGGTACGGGCCGTCACCGAGCGGGTGGTGCACGCCAGTGCCGACCTCGGCTACGTCGACGACCTGGTCTGTGACGAAGCCGCGCTGCAAAGCGGGTGCGAGGCCCTCCTGGCCGGTGCGCCGGTCGTCGCCGACGTGCAGATGGTGGCCGCCGGGATCACGGCCCGCGAAGTCGTCTGCCGGCTCGGTCCGGCTCGTGCCGAACAGGGCCGGACCCGGTCGGCGGCTGCGGTGCGGCTGGCGTTCTCCGAGGTCGGGCCCGGCGCCGTATGGGTGGTGGGCTGCGCGCCGACGGCGCTGTCCGAGCTGATCCTGCTGGACGTCCAGCCGGCCCTGGTGGTCGGCCTGCCGGTCGGTTTCGTCGGCGCCGCCGAGAGCAAGGCGGCGCTGCGTGCGAGCGGGCTGCCGCAGGTGTCCAACATCAGCGAGAAGGGCGGCTCGGCCGTCGCCGCCGCCGCCCTCAACGCCCTGCTCTACGCCCCCTGACCATCGTGGAGAACTCCGCCACCTCGCCGGCCACCTACCGTTCCGAGGTGATGGCCGGCCGGCCTGACCGGCGCGCGACGTCGGTGTTCGGTCCAGCCCGCTGCGGGTGCGCCCGATCGGCCCGGCTCGGGCAGACTCGGCGCCATGAGCGCACCTGAGCCGATCGAACCCGCCGTCGGCGCGAGCAGGCCCGCGCTGCTCATCGTCGGACACGGGACGAAGAGCAAGCTGGGCTGCGAGCAGTTCGGCGAGCTGGTCGAGGGTGTCGCGAAGCAGCTGCCGTACGCAGATGTGGAGGGCGGCTTCCTCGAGCTCGCGCCGCCGCCGATCCAGGACGCCGTCAGCCGGCTCGTCGCCGCCGGCCACACCAGCGTGGATGTCGTCCCCCTCGTACTGGTCGCGGCCGGGCACAGCAAGGGCGACATCCCGGCGGCGCTGGCCCGCGAGCAGCTGCGGCACCCGGGGCTGTCGTTCCGGTACGGCCGGCCGCTCGGCCCGCACCCGCTGCTGCTCGCGGAGCTGTCGGACCGGCTGTCGGTTGTCGTACCGCAGGAGCGGTGGGCGCAGACGGCCGTCGTGCTGGTGGGGCGCGGCGCCACCGACCCGGACGCCAACGCCGAGGTGGCCAAGACCGCCCGGCTGCTACTGGAGGGTCGCGGCCTCGGAACGGTCGAGACGGCGTTCATCAGCCTGGCGGAGCCCTCCGTGCCGGCCGGCCTGGAGCGGGCCCGGCGGCTCGGTTACCCGCGGATCGTCGTCCTGCCGTACTTCCTGTTCGCCGGGGTGCTGCCGGACCGGATCGTCGCGCAGGCCCTGGACTGGGCCGACGGGCATCCGGACGTACGGGTCTTCGTCGCCGGACTGATCGGGCCGGGGGAGCGGCTGGCGGAGCTGGTCACCGAGCGGTGGGCCGAGATCTCGGGCGGGGACCTGCGGATGAACTGCGACACCTGCGCCTACCGGGTCGCCCTGCCCGGCTTCGAGGACAAGACCGGTGCCCCGCAGACTCCCCACGACCACCCGGACGACCCGGCACAGCCGCATGCGCACGGGCACGGGCACGGGCACGGGCACCCGCACTGATGGTCGACCTGCACCACCACGGCGACGCCGAGCTGGCGCCGGGCCTGCTCGATCTCGCCGTCAACGTCCGCGGCTCGACGCCGGCGTGGCTGCGTACCGTCCTGGCCGAGAGCCTGGACCGCCTCGGCGCCTACCCCGACCCGCGCGCCGCGACGTCGGCGGTGGCCCGGCGGCACGGTCGTGACCCGGACGAGGTGCTGCTCACCGCGGGTGCCGCCGAGGCGTTCGTGCTGCTCGCCCGGGCGCTACGGCCCCGGTACCCACTGGTCGTGCACCCCGGTTTCACCGGGCCCGAGGCGGCGCTGCGGGCGACCGGGCTTCCCGTGCGCCGGCTGGTGCTGCCGCCGCCGTACCTGCTGGAGCAGGTGCCGGACGAGGCCGACCTGGTCGTCATCGGCAACCCCACCAACCCGACCGGGGTCCTGCATACCGACCTCGCGCGGCTGTGCCGGCCAGGCCGCACCGTCGTGGTGGACGAGGCCTTCATGGACGCCGTACCCGGCGAGGCCGGTTCGCTGGCTGCGCGCGGTGACCTGCCCGGCCTGGTCGTCGTACGCAGCCTGACCAAGACCTGGGCCCTCGCCGGACTCCGGATCGGCTACCTGCTCGCCGCCCCTGAGCTCGTTGACGGCCTGCGGGCGGCGCAGCCGCTGTGGTCGGTGTCCACCCCGGCGCTCGCCGCCGCCCAGGCCTGCAGCGCGCCAGGTGCGGTCGCGGAGGCCGCTGCGCTTGCTTGCGATATGGCCCGTCAGCGGGACCGGCTGCAGGGTCGGCTCACCGAGCTCGGCATCGCCGTGGCTCCCGGCTCGCGCGCGCCGTACCTGCTGTGCCGCGCCCCCGGCCACCCGTACGTCCGGGACCGGCTGCGGGAGGTTGGAATCGCCGTCCGCCGGGGTGACACCTTCCCCGGTCTCACCGCGGAGCACTGGCGTACTGCCGTCCGCGACCCGGCGTCGTCCGACCGGCTCACCGCCGCCCTGTGGTCGATGCTCTGCGCGGTCTGAGGTCGTCGTTTGCACGCCGCCGGCTGGCCCGGGGGATCGCCGACAGCTGGCTGGTCCTTCCGGCAGCCGGTGTGAACTCGCGGTGGGCCCTCCTGCCGGTGGGTAGGTGCGTGCGGCGGTGACAGCCCAGCACCAACGCGATCCTGGCTTACGCGCAGCTGCCGTTGGCCGGTGCGGTAGGCCAGCCACGGCCGCTGATCGCCCGGGAGCACACTCTCGACCAGGTCACCGAGCCCTACGGGAGGACATGCAGGCCCGGCAAGAACGTCCGCGGCGTCATCGTCTTCGACTGGCGCCCGCGCCGGACAGGGCCGATCGTTCGTGAGGGGAGCGGGGCCGGCCGCGCATCTGTCGGTGCTTCGTGAGGCGGTTCGGAACGCTGCGTCCGGGGTAATTGTCCGACGCCGGAAGGTCCCGCATCGCCGGCGTCGGGACCCGGCCAGTGCTGGTCGACCCGGGGTCCGCCCACCTGACGCCCGCTGATGATGAGGTGCTCTGTGTCGTCGTTCGCCAAGCTCGGTATGTCGCTCGTTGCCGCCGCCACCGCCGCTGCCTTCCTCGGGGGCGCCGCTCCCGCCGCAGCCGCTACGACCGATGTGTCACCGCCCGGTGCAAACGACTGGTCCTGCCGGCCCTCGGCCGCGCACCCTCGACCGGTCGTGCTGGTCGAGGGCACCTTCGAGAGCATGGCGAAGAACTGGGTGACGATGTCGCCGTACCTCAAGCAGGCCGGCTACTGCGTCTTCGCCCTGAACTACGGCGAGACCAACGGCGTGGACGCCACCGGGCCGGTGGCCGACTCGGCCAAGCAGCTCGCACCGTTCGTCGACAAGGTGCTGACCGCGACGAACACCAAGCAGGTCGACCTGGTCGGGCACAGCCAGGGCGGCATGATGCCGCGCTACTACATGGGCTTTCTCGGCGGCGCCAAGAAGGTCCACGCCCTGATCGGCATCGCGCCGTCCAACCACGGGACCGCCGGCCTGATCGTGCCGCCGCCGGGCTTCGTACCGACGCCCGCCTACACCGCCAACCCGACCTGCCAGGCCTGCGCCGACCAGCAGGCCGGTTCCCCGTTCATGACCAAGCTCAACTCCATCGGCGACACCGTCAGGGGGCCGTACTACACGGTCATCTCCACCACCCACGACGAGGTGGTGACCCCGTACACCAGCCAGGCGCTCGCCGGGTCGGCCGCCCAGGTGACCAACATCGTCATCCAGAACCTGTGCCCCGCCGACCTGATCGAGCATGACCAGACGCCGAACGACCCGGTTGTGCAGCAGCTCGTCAGGAACGCGCTCGCGCAGCCGTCCGCACCCGGCGACCCCGCCTACCGCCCGGCCTGCGCCTAACCGCAGGCCGGGCCGTCGTCGGCGCCCGGCGGCCGCCCTGGGGGCCTGGGGCGGTCGGACGGCGGCCTCGACTCGAGGAGCTCGGCGGAGACAGCCGCACCCCCCACGGGCACCCGCTCAGCCTGCTCCGGATCCTCGACATCGTCGTTGGGGAGCAGGGCTGGCTACGAGGCGCCCGCGGAGCGACACCTCGAGACGCTGTTCATGAGCGGGTCCGAGCCCCGATCTGGTGGTGCTCGCCATCGTTTGGTGCCTCGTGCGACTGGACCGGCTCGTGACACGTTCGTCTCCGTGGCCGTGGCCGCAGAGGCTGCTGCCGGGTCCGCACGTCTGCAAGGGCCTCGTCGTCCTGCTTCAGGTCCGGGTGGTGTAGCAGGCGCAGTAGAAGGTGATCAGCGGTGCGCCCGGCAGCTCGTCCCGACGGCTCGCGGAAGCGCGCCCGCAGCCAACGTTGCCAGGGCAACGCCTTACGGGCGCCCCAGCTAGTGCTGTGCCACAAAGGGCACGGGTGCGGGCAGCTTGGCGTCCTGCCGGACCCGGACGGCGAACCGCTCGATCGAGCGGAGGGCACTCACCACGTCGTCGCTGTGGACCTCGAACGGCAGGGCGTGGATGGTCTCGTTCTCCGAGGTGGAGGCGTCTGCGATCGTCTTCAACGCGGCACTGTCATCGGCCCGGAGGCCCACCTCGGTGAGGGTTGTAGGAAGTCCGACCCGGGTCGTGAACTCGATGAAGTCGCGGATGTCACTGGTGGGAGCCCCCTCCATCACGAGCTGGGTCAGCGAGCCGATGTTCACCTTCTGCCCGTGCGCCAGACCGTGGGTCTGCTTCACCGCGGTGAGGCCGTTGTGGATGGCGTGTGCGGCAGCCAGCCCGCCGGACTCGAACCCGAGACCGGACAGCAGCGTGTTGGCCTCGATGACCTTCTCGACCGCAGGGGTCACTTCGTGATCGCGCACAGCGTCGATGGCTGGCAGGGCGTTCTCCCACAGCACGTCCCAGCTCAACTGAGCCAGCGCGGTGCCGGTGAGCGTGGGCAGGCCACCGGCCATGGTCGTGGAGTTAGACCGCGAGGTGGCGCGCGCCTCCAGCCACGTGGCCAGAGCATCCCCGACGCCCGCGATCAGCAGTGCTACCGGCGCGTTGGCCACGATCTGGGAGTCGACCAGGACCAGGTCGGGGTTGCGCGGGAAGAAGCGGTACTCCTCGAACTCCCCGTCCTCGGTGTAGATCACGGACAGCGCGCTGCAGGGCGCGTCGGTGGAGGCCACCGTCGGGCAGTTGGCCCAGCGGATGCCGGCGAGGAACCCCGCGGCCTTCACCGCGTCGATCGTGCTGCCGCCGCCCACCCCGACCGCGACGTCCGCACCGGCGTCCTTGATGACCTGGGCCAGCCGATCCACCTCTCGTGCGCTGGGCACACCCTTGAACGTCTCGCGGGTCGTGGGCAGGCCGACGTCAGCCAGCGAAGCCTCAATGTCGTGCCCGACGAGCCCCCACACCAGGTCGTCGGCGACGAAGAGCGGCTTCGCACCGAGCGGCTTCAGGTACTTCCCGAGCTGGTGGATGGCCCCCTTGCCCTGCACGTACCGTCCCGGACTGATCACCGTGCGCACTGCCTGGGCCACAGGTCCCCCTTCAGAGCTCCGGGGCCGCCCGCGACGAGCGCAGTGCCAGCGGCCTTTATCGAGTACGAGCGCTGGCAGCATAAGGCCGGGCGACAGTCCTGGGAAGCGCAGCTGGGGTCCGAGCTGCGTGCGACCCGTGGGAAAGGTGAGCGCGCGCGACATCGTGCGTTCCATGTTGCGCCATCGGCGAATAGCCATGCCAAACCGAATCGCGGGGGGTGGCGAGGCCCGGATTGCCGGAGGTGCGCCGCGGTTTCCATGGCAGCGCGACGCCGCTCAGCGCGGACGCGGCCTTGTCGAGCACGGCCGCCGGCGCCGCCCGGGTCGCTTCCCGCAGTGCCTCACGCGGTGGTCCTCCCACATTCCGGAGCGACATACCCCAGAAGCAAGATCAGCCCCAGTTGCACCACTCGGGGGGACGTACGCAAGGTTGTTGGCCCGGATCCCGTCCACTGCGGGCCAAGGTCGAGAAGACAGCTCAAGGCCACCAAGGCAGGAGATGGCGACTCGACGCTGCATGCACGAATCTCCAGCCCTCGCGGCCCGTCCCGGCCTCCGGAACTGCGGGCGCCGCCCCGTTCAAGGCTGACAGGCCCGCACGGCGACCAGCCGTCTGGCGGACGCGACACGCCAGGCCCGCGCACAGGAGCGGCAGCTGCCGGAAACAAGGACGCCCTCAACCCGGGCTGCTTGGTGCCGGCCGGTGCGTCAGGCTGTTCGGGCCTCCAGCAGCATGAGGGCGGCGTCGTCGTTCAGCAGATCGCCCGTCCACCGCACCGCGCTGCCCAGCAGCGCAGCCAGTGCCTCCGCCGGGCGCTCGATCGCCAGAGCAGGCGCAGCTGCCGCCGCAAGGGGGAAGAACGACCCGTCGGCTGGCCGCCTCGCCTCGGAAAGCCCGTCGGTGTAGAGCAGCAACCGTCCGGCCGGCGCCAGCCGCAGGGTCTGCGGCATGGGGTCGGCTCCCAGGCCGAGGGGCAGTGACGGGACGGTCGGCTCGAGCAGGCGCGCCGCCCCGCAGCTCATCACCAGGGGCGGTGGGTGCCCCGCGTTGTACAGCGTCCAGGGGGCGTCCCGCACGGCATGCACCAGCACCGCGGTGACGAAGTCCTCCGGGCCCGCCGAGCGTTCGACGGCACGGTCCATGCCGGCCAGCAGCTCGGACGGCGGGCACCCGGTCCCGGCGAGGTAGTGGAACGCACCAAGGACATCGGCGGCGAGCCGCACAGCCGGCAGCCCCTTGCCCCGCACGTCGCCGACCAGGAACAACCCGCTGCCGTCGGCACGCGGGACGGCGCCGTACAGATCGCCACCGATCTGAGCCTCGGCCGCCGCCGCCTGGTAGCTGACCGAGACGCGGCAGGGGCCGACGACTGCCGGAAGCGGTCGCAGCACGGCCTGCTGAGCGGTCAGCGCCACCTCGGTGAGTCGCTCGAGATGGGTGAGGGTCGCGATGCGCCGGGAGCTGAGCAGCATCGCCGCGGCGGTCGTACCCATCGTGAAGACCAGCCGGAAGGCCTGCGCCGTCAGGGCTCCGGCGGGGGAGTACGCCCCGTCGCGCAGCCCCAGCGCGGCCTCGAGCCCGACGGCCAGCAGCCCCCAGGCAAGGACGCGGCGCGGGCGGTCGAGCAGGCTCGCCAGCAGCGGGACCGAACACAGCAGCTCGTAGACGATGGCGCGGCCGCTCAGCAGGTCAGCGACCACAACGAGCACCGTCAACCCCGCAGGGGCGAGCGTCGCCGCCGCATGCGGGCGCCTGTTCATGCTGCCTGAGTACCAGAAGTCCACGACGACCGCCGCCGCCGTCGTGGGGCTCAACCGGTCTCCGTTGAACAGGCTGGGCACGGAACGGTAGCGCTCCTAGGGGTCGCACCCGACGCCCGAGCACCGGTCCGAGCAGCTGAGTCGGGCGACAGGACGATCAAGATGGGCTTCGGCTGCGATGCCATGATCGATCACCCCCGGATGGGACCGCCTCATACCGGGAAGTCCGGGACGCTGACCGGCGCCTTCCGGGTGCGCCCCGCACTGGTGGAGGAGCTCGCCGGCCTACGCGAGCAGGGCGTCCTGACAGACGCGGAGTTCGTGCGGCCAGCATCTCGCGGGTGACGCCGGAGCGGTGCAGCTCGGAGGGACCACGGCCGACCGACAGCGGCGGCGACGACGCGCTGTCTCTCCCGGCTGGCGGCCCGGGCGCTGCCTGACACCTGCGCGCGCAGCAGCCGGGGACCGCGCCGCACGAGCCGGCCGGTCCGCAGTCTGCTTCGGCTCAGGAGCGCCGGACGCGAGCGCGACCGGACAGCCGTCTGCGTGCACGGCCAGCACCCGCTCCACCTTCGCCCGGTCCTGCTGTGCCACCGTCAGCCCGGTGTGCGTCACGCGGATGCGCTTCAGGCTGCACTTCGTGTCCTTCTCGCCGGTGAAGGAGGGCACCACCGACGCCGACATCCAGGCCGGGATCGACGCGATCAACCACGGTCCGGGTCCGCCGTCGGACCCGAACCTGCACCAGAAGACCGCGGTGCAGGCGGGGGGTGCTCACCCGGCGGCCAGCAGCAGGTGTTCTCCTCACCGCTGCTCGCCCCAGGCACCTACGACCTGGAGTGCTTCATCGCCGATGCCGGCACCGGGATGCCGCACTCCTTCATCGGCATACACAAGATCGTCGTCATCCGCTGGGCCCCTGTTCGGGACAGCGCACCAGGCACACCGTCGACAGGCCCACCCTCGTCGTGGTGGCCGCCGGCCGCGTGGCCGTCCCCCGGGAAGGGCAACGGTCGACCATGACCCGCCTGCCCCGCCGCCGCCGCCAGCACGTTGCCGACGTCGTCACCCCGACCCCGGCCGAGGCAATCCGGGCCGACCTGCGCGGACGGCGGCGCCGGTACGCGCTGGTGATGGGCTCCTGCGTCGTCCTGATGCTGTTCGGCTTCTTCGTGCCGGCGCCCGTCCCGGTACGGCTGGTGGCCCTGGCCGTCGCTGCCGTGCTGGCGCCACTCGCCGCGATCGCCGGCAACGGCGGCCCCAGCGGGTGACTTCGCCGGGCTGCTGGCTGTCCGCAACGACCTCGCCGCCTTCGAACGGCTCGGTGAGAGCGACGCGCACCTCCTGGGCCTCACCCACGCGCAGCATCACGTCCTGCTGAGCATGCGCGGACACCCGCACCCTGCTGGCCCCCGGGTCGCCGAGGTCGCGCGCGCACTGGGTATCGCCAGCCCCAGCGCTGTCGAGCTCGTGGCCCGGCTGAACAGAGCAGGTCTGCTGGAACGCGCGAGCGACGCCATCGACCGGCGGGCCATCCGTCTACGGCTGTCCGGCCCTGGCGACAGCGCCCTGCGCCAGCTCAGCGAGAACCACCTGCCCCGGCTGCGCGACCTGACCGCCCGAGCCATCACCCTGCTCGGCGACTGACCACGACCGCCGGAGCCGGACTCCGCCGACTGTCAGGCCAGCGTCCACCAGACAGGCCGGCCCGCCACGTACAGCACCAGGTTGCCGTCGTCCTGCATGACAAAGGTTCCGGGGCCGGCCCCGGAGCTGCGGGACTGCCACGCGGCGGCACCGCCGGCTGTGTAGACGACGACGTTTCCGTCGGCTTGGACGAACACCCTGCCGGACACCGCACCGGCGGTCCCGGACGACCACACCGGCCTGCCGTAGCCGTAGACGACGAAGTTCCCGTCGGCCTGCTGCACGGCCGTGTACTGCCGGTCCGCCGAGTGCAGGTACTGACCCTGGGAGAGCACGGTGGTGGGTACGGCGGCGTCCGTGCCGGGCGCGCCGTTCCGCCAGGTCCTCCCGGCGGCTGCGTCGATCACGAGCCCGCCGTCGGTGTCCAGCCCGAAGGCAGCCCCTGCACCGCGGGTCCCGGTCTGCCACAGCGGCGTATTGCCGGTGCTGTAGACGACGGCGTTTCCGTCCGACTGGACCACCAGCCGGGCACCCGGGTTGCCGTACGTCCCCGTCGACCAGAGGGCCCGGCCGTTGCCGTAGACGACCGCGTTCCCGTCGCCCTGGAGGATCAACGTGTACTGCCCGGCGCTGAGCTGGCCGCCCGGTGCCAACACGCCGCCGGCCGCTGTCGCCGCAAGCCGGCCCGACGGCGGTACCGGCGCGTTCGGGGGCGGTGGCGCGGCCACCCCGGCGGTCGCGTACGCCACCAGGGACGCCCAGGTCGGGCCCGTGACCGACCCGGTGGCCGGCAGCCCCCGGCGTTCCTGGAACGTCGTGACGAGATCCTGCGTCTGCGGCCCGTAGCCGCCGTCCGGGACGGTGCCGCCCAGGACCCGCTGGACCGCGGCGACCGCCGGGCCGTTGCTCCCCGCCCCGACGGTCGCACCGGCGGAACCACGCAGGACCGCGACCGACGGGTCGGTGGGCGGCAGGGGCCGCCATGCCGGGCAGCGGTTCGGGTTCGGCCCGGCGTACGCCAACGCGAACATCTGGCCGGCACCGACACACGGCCCGTAGTCGGGGGCGGCGACCTGCCCGGTCCAGAACGACGTGCGCCCCATCGCGCCGTTCCACGCGAACGAGAAGTGCACATGGTCCTGGTGGCATCCGGTGACCCCCGAGCACGAGTACGGGCGCCAGCCGGACGCCAGGTCGTACAGGCCGAGGATCTGCTTGTTCCAGATGATGTACATGATGCCGAGGCGGCGGGCGTTCGCGGCCTGGTTCCCCGCCCCGTCCGCTGCGAGGAGCCACCCGAAGAGGTCGTTGACCTGGGCCATCTGACCGGCGTTGGCCGCCGACACGGTCCAGTCCCAGGCCCGGCCCTCGGTGTGCTCACTCACTCCGCGCTCCGCGGTGCAGGAGTTGAGCACCCCGGACGTCCCCGTGCCGGGATAGGTCGCCTGGACCAGCGCCGCGAAGCGGGCGACACCCGGCTTGGCCGTGTAGTCGCAGGTGTCCGCGCCGACGTAGTCCGCCGGGGCCTCGACCCCGGCGGGCTGTGGCACGGGCGGGACGAGCCCGGCAGCTGCCTGCGCGGGGCCCGCGAAAGCGCCCACCAGGGTCAGCGCCCCCAACGCGGCAAACGCGCCCAGGACGGTACGGGCCGACGTGGAACGAGGACGGGAGCCGAGCATGACGCCTCCGGGCGGCTGGCGGACAGGGCCTTTCTTACTGGATCGGGTCCCGACCGCCCTGCCTGAACCCGGGCTTGTTGCCCGTTGCCGCGAGGAGGACGACAGTGCGGGTCGGCGTCGGTGGGACGGGGCCGCTCGAGTCGGGAGGCCCACTCATGGACGTCAGCGCGATGTGGCCGGTCCTCACCCTGCCCGAGGAGTCCGCGTGACGAGCTTCGCCGCCGACATCGCCCCGCTGTTCCGGCCGAAGGACGTACGGGCCATGAAGTCCCGGTTCGACCTGTCCGACCACGAGGACGTCAAGAGCCATGCGCAGGCGGTGCTGGATACCGTCGCCGACGGCTCGATGCCCTGCGACGCGTCCTGGAGGAAGGACCGCGTAGAGCTGCTGCGGGCCTGGCTGGCCGAGGGGTGCCCGGCGTAGCCCTGCCCGCCAGCGCAGACCAACGGCAGCCCCTGCTGCCATGGGGCCCGCCCGGTGGGCAGCGACCGGCGGGGGACAATGTGCGCATGAGTACCCCGCCCACCCAGCCCCCCGGCCCCGGCTCGACCGGCGGCCTTCCCGGCACCGGCTCCGGGAACCGCACAGGACAGCCGTGACCGGCGACCTGTTGGCCGCGACCCTGCTGGAGATCAAACCGGCCGACGACGCCGCGATCGCGGCGGCCCGTGAGCGCCAGGCGCGGCTCACGAAGCCGCCTGGGGCGCTCGGGGTGCTGGAGGACCTGTCGGTGCAGCTCGCAGGGCTCGCGGGCGTCTGCCCGCCGCCCGTCCCCGCACCCGCCGCAGTCGCGGTCTTCGCCGGGGACCACGGGGTGTACGCGCACGGCGTCACGCCCTGGCCGCAGGAGGTCACCCTGCAGATGGTCGGCAATTTCCTGGCCGGCGGCGCGGCGGTCAACGCCTTCGCCGGGCAGGTCGGCGCCACCGTCGTCGTTGTCGACGTCGGCGTCGCCGGGACTCTCGATGCGACCCCGGGGCTGCTGGTCCGCAAGGTCCGGGCCGGCACCCGGGACATGACGGTCGAGGCCGCCATGACGCGCGAGGAGGCCGTACGAGCCATCGAGGTCGGCATCGAGGTCGCCCGGCAGCTCGTCGCCGAGGGGCACGGATGCCTGCTCACCGGTGACATGGGCATCGCCAACACGACCGCGTCCGCCGCCTTGATCGCCGCCTTCACCGGCCGTGACCCGGCTGACGTCACCGGCCGCGGCACCGGTATCGACGACGCCACGCTGGCCCGCAAGACCGCTGTCGTCCGGGCCGCGCTCGCCCTGCACGCCCTGCCCGCCCCGGACCCTGCCGACCCGGTGTCGGTGCTCGCCGCGGTCGGTGGCCTGGAGCATGCGGCACTCACCGGATTCGTGCTCGGGGCCGCCGCCCTGCGCGTACCGGTGGTCTTGGACGGCGTGATCGCGGGGGCCGCCACGCTCGCCGCCGCGGCCCTCGCCCCGCACTGCCTCGCTGCGTGCATCGCCGGCCACCTGTCCGCCGAGCCGGGGCATGCGGTGGCCCTCGCTGCGCTGGGGCTGCGTCCGCTGGTCGATCTCGGCCTGCGGCTCGGCGAAGGGACCGGCGCCGTGCTCGCCCTCCCGCTGGTGCGGGCAAGCGCGGCCGCGCTCGCCCAGATGGCCACCTTCGACAGCGCCGGGGTCACCGACAAGGGCTGACCCGCCCGGGTTGTCCTCGCCCCTACTCACCGCCGACCCGACGACCGGACGGTGCTGTCCAGGCCCGCCTGAGCTGGGCCACCGCAACCCCCTGGCCGGTACTCCTGCTGCCGACCCGGTGGACTCCTGGAACAGTGCCAGCATGACCGCTGCCGCGACGCCGACACACATGACCGACGTGACCGCCCTGACCGTGGCGGTGCTGGGTGGCACCGGCGAGCAGGGCCGCGGCCTGGCCCGCCGGTTCGCCCTGGCCGGAACCAGCGTCGTGCTGGGCTCGCGCTCGACCGAGCGCGCGGCACAGGCGGCCGCGGGGCTGCCCGGCAACGTGACCGGGCTCGACAACGAGGCGGCCGCCCTCGCCGGTGACGTCGTCATTGTCGCGGTGCCGTGGGAGGGCCACCGGGAGCTCCTGGTGGCGCTCGCGAATTCGCTCATCGGCAAGGTCGTCGTCGACTGCGTCAACCCGCTCGGCTTCGACGGCAAGGGGGCGTACGCGCTGGCGGTCGAGGAGGGCAGCGCAGCCGAGCAGGCCGCCGCGGTCCTGCCCGGCAGCCGCGTCGTCGCGGCCTTCCACCACGTCAGCGCGGTGCTGCTGCTCGACGAGGCCGTCGACACCCTGAACACCGACGTGCTGGTCCTCGGCGACGACCGGGACGCGACCGACCTCGTCCAGGCCCTCGTCGCGCTGGTCCCCGGGATGCGTGGCATCTACGGCGGTCGGCTGCGCAACGCCCATCAGGTCGAGGCGCTCACCGCCAACCTGATCTCGGTCAACCGCCGGTACAAGGCGCACGCGGGTCTGCGTGTCACCGACGTCTAGTCAGGTGGACGACCAGCGGACGCCGTTCGCCGGTCCCGTACGCAGCGTCGTGTCGCTGGTGCCGTCGCTGACCGAGGCGATCGCGGTCAGCGCGCCGGGGCTGCTCATCGGGGCCACCGCCTGGTGCAGCCACCCCGCCGACCTCGACGTCGCCAGGATCGGCGGTACGAAAAGCCCGGACGCGGCGGCCGTCGTGGCGCTGCGGCCGGACCTGGTGCTCGCCAACGCGGAAGAGAACCGCGAGAGCGACCTCGCGGCGCTGCGGGCGGCCGGGCTTGCGGTCTGGGTGACCTTCCCGCGTACGGTTCCGGAGTCGATCGTTTCGCTCGGGCGGATGCTGAGCGCCTGTGGGCTGGCCGAGCCGGCATGGCTGGCGCAGGCGCGGGACGTGTGGGCACTACCGCACAACGGGCTGCGGCGCACGGCCGTCGTCCCGATCTGGCGCCGGCCGTGGATGGCCGTCGGCAGCGGGACCTTCACCGGCGACGTCCTGGCCCGGCTCGGCGTCGACAACGTGCTGGCGGGCAACCCGGACCGCTACCCGCGGTTCACCCCGCCGGTTGCCGGTGTCGACCTCGTCGTGCTGCCTGACGAGCCGTACGCCTTCACCCCGGCCGACGGCCCGGAGGCGTTCGGTGGCATGCCGGCCGCTTTCGTCAGCGGCCGGCACCTCACCTGGTACGGACCCTCCCTGGTCGAGGCCCGCGCGCTGTTGACGGCGCAGCTCGATGTCTGAGCGTCAGGACGTGTGGTGCACCTCGGCGAGGGCGTGCACCGGCGTCGGGATGCCGACCTCCCGGGCCTTCAGCTGCAGCGCGAGGTACAGCGAGTAGTAGCGCGACTGGTGCAGATTGCCACCGTGGAACCACAGAGCCTGCTGCTGCGTGGGTTTCCACATGTTGCGCTGCTCGCCCTCCCACGGGCCCGGGTCCTTGGTCGTGGCCGAGCCCAGCCCCCACACCTTGCCGACCCGATCGGCGACCTCCGGGCTGATCAGCTCGGTGAGCCAGCCGTTCATCGAGCCGTAGCCGGTCGCGTGCACGACGACGTCCGCCTCGAGCTCGGTGCCGTCCGCCAGCACGACGGTGCGCTCGGTCAGCTCGCGCACGGCGCCGTGGGCCAGGTGGATGCTGCCGTCGGCGACGAGCTCGGAGGCGCCTACGTCGATGTAGTAGCCGGACCCGCGCCGCAGGTACTTCATGAACAACCCCGAGTCGTCGTCGCCGTAGTCGAGCTCGAAGCCGGCCTTCTCCAGGCGGGCGTAGAAGTCGGCGTCGCGCTCGCGGATCGCGTCGTACACCGGGATCTGGAACTCGTGCATGATCCGGTACGGCAGTGACGCGAAGATGTGGTCGGCCTTGGCGGTCGTGACGCCGGCGGCAACTGCCTGCTCGGAGTACAGCGGTTTCAGCGCGAGCTCCAGCAGGGACTCGGAGCGCACGATGTGCGTCGAGGAGCGCTGCACCATCGTGACGTCGGCGCCGGCCTCCCACAGCGCCGCACAGATGTCGTGCGCGGAGTTGTTCGAGCCGATCACGACGGCCTTCTTGCCCTTGTACGCGTCGGGGCCAGGGTGCGCCGAGGAGTGGTGCTGGTCGCCCAGGAACCGCTCGCTACCCGGAAAGTTCGGGACGTTGGCTTTGCCGGAGACACCCATCGCCATGACGAGCTGCTTCGGGCGCAGGGTGACCTGCTCGCCGTCGCGGTCGACGACCAATTCCCACTCGCCCTTGGTTTCGTCGTAGCTGGCGCTCGTCGCGGTCGTGGAGCCCCAGTAGGTCAGTTCCATCACCTGCGTGTACATCTCGAGCCAGTCAGCGATCTTGTCCTTCGGCGCGAAGACCGGCCAATTCTTGGGAAAGTCAAGGTAGGGCAGGTGGTCGTACCAGACCGGGTCGTGCAGACACAGCGACTTGTAGCGGTTGCGCCACGAGTCGCCTGGCCGGGCGTTCTTCTCAACGATGATCGTCGGCACACCGAGCTGGCGCAGCCGGGCGCCGAGCGCGATGCCGCCCTGCCCGCCGCCGACGATCACGACGTACGGCTGGGTGCTGCTGCCCAGCTCGGCAGCCTCCTTCTCGCGACCTTCCAGCCAGGTGCTGCGTGCTCTGGTGGCGCCGTGCTCGGCGCCCCGGGGCCGGCGGTCGTGCAGCGGTTCTTCGTGCCCCTTGAGCTCCTGCAGGGAGGTGAGCAGCGTCCACGCCTTCGCGGTGCCGTCCTCGTCGTCGCGCAGCCGCAGGTGCGCCTGGCCGCGACCGACCGCCGTCTCGAAGGTCAGCCACGCCTCGGTGACGCCACCGGCCTCCACCGGCTCCTCGCTGGTGGCGAACCCGGTCGGGTCGGTCTGCTCCAGCGTCGCGCGCAGCAACTCGGCGACACCGGCCGGATTCTCGGCGGTGGTGAGGTTCCAGGTGAACGAGACGAGGTCCCGCCAGAAGCTCTGCGGCAGGAAAAGTGCCCCGGCCCGCTCGGGATCGCGGGCGGTGAGAGCGTCCTGGAACGCCGCCAGCCAGGCGTCGACGCGTTGGCCGGCCTCGGTACGGGACGGGGCGTGCTCGAGCAGCTCGGTCATCTGTCCTCCTGGTGGTGGTGTGTGTGCCAGTGCATCCTGGCGCGGGCCTTCCGGCAAGCGTGGCTGCGCCGCATCATGACGCCGTGGACTTCTTACCTGCAGCTCCGGGACCGGCGGACGAGCCGGACGACCATGCAGACGCAGGGTTGCTGCCTACATCGCTCGGGGCGCCCTTCCACCACGTTTGGCTTGGCGCCGCGGGCCTGCTGTCGCGCAGGCAGCGTTGTCTGCCCCGCTGTCCCGACCGGCCGCGCGTCCGCCGCCCACTCCTCAGCTACGACGAGTCCAGCGGCGGTGGCCAGATCCCTGATCGTCATGACGGTCGCGTTCCCGCGGCCCGGGCTTGGCGTAGCGGCAGCGGTTGATGGGCCGGGGTGTGTCCACTCATGGGCTGCGGAGCCACAGGATGATGCTGCGCAGGATCGCGGTCGCCGCGGAAGATGACAGCGAGCTTGTTGTAGCGGGTCGCGATGCCACGCCACTGCTTGAAGCTCTTGTGGGAGCGCTCGACGACGTTGCGGCCCTCGTAGCGTTGCTCGTCGTAGCTGACCGGCAGGCCACCGGCCGAACCGCGGCGTGACCGGCATTGCTGCTGATCGGCGCGCTCCGGATCACCGCTTGGATGCCCCGGCTGCGCAGCAACGCGCGTTGGCCACGGCTGGGGGTGGGCCTTATCGGCCAGCAGCGCTGCAGATCGGCCCCACGTCCGTTCCGGGCCGCGGCGAGAATCCAGGATGCGGTCCAACACCGGCAGCATCGGGCTGTCGTCGCCCCTGGCCGGGTCCGGCCTCGATGACCAGCGGCAGATCGTGGTGTTGTCGGTCGCGTCGGCTGGCGATGTCGGCGTCGTTGTCGGTGGAGGCGTGTTGAGGACACAAAGCAGCCCCGCCGATCGGTGATCGGCGGGGCTGGTGGTCAGGCTGTCGGCGTGGTCGTCACGGCGGCGTGGTGCTGGTCATTCTGTCGTGACTTCGGTGACGGCGGCGCGGGACGACGGCTGACCTCCGCACGATAACGACACGCCGCCACTCCGGCTTGGACTGCCGATGGCCGCCAAGGCGCCCGAGGGGGTCCTCGCTGAGACCCACGTAGGCCCACGGCTTCACGATCAGCATCTTGGTCACCAGCTTCGGTACCTACGGTGCCCGCCGGCCTGCTTTCACGACCACATCACGACCAGATGGATTCGAGTCTGCTTCGCTGTCGACTCACGCTGCCCATCAAGCCTTCGAGCAGACCCATCACATGTCCATGATCGCCGCCTGCGGGCCCGTTGGGGCCGGCCCTCGGGTCCGGTCATGAGGGTGTCGACTCGCTGGGTTGGGTCTCGTTGGCCTGACCGGGCGTAGAGACGTCGCCAGTGGTGTCGGTACCGGTGCCGGTGGTGCCGGTGGTGCCGGTGGTGCCGGTGGTGCCGGTGCTGGTGCCGGTGCTGGTGCTGGTGCTGGTGGTGTCCCCAAAGCCTCCCTAAAAGGACGTTCAGCCACTTGCTCCACCCCTCGGATCGTCGGTGCGCTCCAGGCCGTAGCCCTGCTCGGCGAACAGTGTCCGCAGGCTGTTGAGGATCATCCAGGCCCGCCCGCGAACGACGATGCCGGCGCTCTTCTCAGCCTGCTCAAGCTGCTGCAGCGCGGCACTGACGGCCGCCAGGAGCACGGCGTTCTCTTCCTGCGTGAAGTGGAGCGCCGGCATCAGGGGCTCAGCCACGGCGCATCTCTCCGATGCCGACCGGCCACGGGTAGCCCTCGGCCTGGTACTTCACCTGCGCTTCGGCCAGCGCCTCGCGGGCCGCAGCCTTGATGATCTCCTCGATCTCCGACCAGGCGGCGTACGGCGTCCAGTGGCAGCGGACCTTGGCTTGCAGCCGGCCAACGGACGCATTCCGCCTGCGGCCACCTTCGGTGCGGTGCTGCACGGTCGTCAAGATGCCTGGTCGGTGTGCCACGACTGCTCCTCTGGGTTGGGCGGCGGGACTGCATCGGCCCCTGGACAGGTCCTGCTTGAGTAGTCCGCTGCTGGTCGAGTGCGAGCCACAGCAACGCCCGCGCAGCCGCACGCCCTCGTCAGTCCTGACAAGGGCGGACAGCGAGCGACCCCACCGTGTCAGCGGCGGGGCCGGGCTCGCAGCACCTCGTTAGGCCCGCTTACCAAACCTGCTACCAGCCGGAAAGGAGGGGCCTGGCCAAGTCCGGCGCAGGTGTCAACCCCCGACGGGCTGGTCGCCAGCCCTACCGCGGCTCGGTCAACTCGCGGGGAAGCCCCGTTTGGTCACACAGATCTTGTTGTAGTCCGCGCGGGCATCCGCGAAGGTTGCCGCGACTACGGGCACGAACTGCGTGAGCGCCAGGTCGAAGGCCAGAGCGGTGCTGTCGACCGCAACGTCGTTGTCGGTCTTGTCGATGCCCTTCAGCGAGGCGAGCGCCTGCTTGGCTGTACTTTGCCCCACCTCGACAAACCCGCGGTCCACGTACCGCAGCGCCTGGCCGATGTCAGCGCAGCCAATCTTGAGGGTGCGCAGGTTGAGCTGGTAGCTGAGTGCTGCGTCCGGGCTCGCCGTCGGGCTCGCGGATGGCGTCGGCGACGAGACGGCGGTTTTGGCCGCGCCCCCGCAGCCGACCAGGAGCGCGGACCCCAGGCCGGCTGCGGCGATGTGCGAAGGGCGCACGGCTATGCCGCCAGCCTGATGGTTTTCCCGACCTGGCAGGTGTAGGGGGCGACGGCGCTGCTGGACACGTTGCCGATCGCCTTACCCAGTGACGGTCGGCCGGGCAGCACGTTGTTCTCCGCGCCGTTGGCCGAGCCGACCTTCGCCTTGGTCGAGTCGATGATCTCGATCAGGTAGTTGCTGCTCTTGGGTGTCGGGTTGTTCACCGTGTAGCCGATGGTGGCGATCCTGGTCCCACCCAGGTCGTCGACCTTGCAGTCCGACACGGTGATGTTCTGCGCCGCGTCGTTGCTCTTGGATGTAGCACTGGACGTCGCGCTGCTGCTGCCGGACGACGTAGAGCCCGAGGTGCCGGCGCAGGCTGCCAGGACCGGCGCGAGTAGCAGGATGACCGCGAGCCTCATGTGCGCTTCGCCAGCCGGTAGATCCCGTAGATCAGGGCGAGTAGCGAGTCCACGACGATCCAGAAGATCACGATGATCGCCACGCCGATGCCCTTGCCGACGTTGGTTGCGTTCTGGCAGGACTGGGCGTCCAGGCTCCCGCAGGGCGGGCTGCTGCCGCTGGCCAAGCCGGTGACCAGCCAGACAATGAAAAGAACCTGCACGGCCGGGCTGGGTGGCCGGCCAGCCCTGAGAGGGGCGGGGAGAACTCTGCTCGCTCGCTCGTGTCCTTCGGTAGTAGGAGCGCCCTTGCTGCAGCGACGGCGCCGTGGCCGAGTTTCCCTGAATCCGGTCACCATGGCAGCGCTTTCACAAATGATGCCAACTCGTGACCCGGGGCCAGCCGCTAGGCGCTACGCGCGTTGGTCGCTCACTGCCGACCCGGCCAGCGGTAGCTGTACATCGCCGACGGGGCGTCGAGGTCCACGGCGTTCGGCAGCGAGGATGAGTAGTCCACGCCTTGCAGAGTCATGATTTTTCACCTTTCGTGCTGGGTCTGGGAGTGGGACGGGAAACGAAGGTTCGGGTCGAAGAAGCGCGCCGACTTAGCTGGCGCGGCGGTGTTGGAGGCAGGCTCGGTCGCGCCTCATTCCGACACGTTGGTTGGCACCACGGTCCCGGTGGTCTCGAGGGCCTTGGTCGTGGCGTACGTCGTGGCCGAAACGCCCATGAGGGTGAGCAAGGCTGCCGGGACGGTAGGCAGACCGCCGACGGGGTTGCCGGTCAGCTGCGCTACGAAGTTGATCAGGGCGACGGCGAGGTCGCCGGAGACCTGCAGTTCACCGGCGAGCGAGTCGGGCATGAGAGGTTCCTTCCGGGAGGTGACGCGGGCGGACAGGCAGCGGTGGCGGTGGACTGGTGACCTGCCGTCACCTATCCAGAGACGACGGAGGTGGCGCCCGATACACGCTGGCCTCCCGGGCTGAAGGCGGAGTCACTGCTTGGGTGCTTTGTCTAGTCGACGCGGGAGACGTGCATATTGTCACTAATGAGTGCGGGCCGCGGTCGGTAGCAGGACGGCTGCTGCTCTTGACGTCGCTAACAGCAGCGAGAAGATTGACGGGCTCAGCACCAGGTCGAATGCGATGCCGCTGCGGGCATCGCTAACTCGACGTTCCACGCCTACCGCAGGCCAGCTTTCTATAAGAGACCTGCCAGAAATCAGGGGGCTTGGTGACGCTACCCACGCAGGGCACGCAGCTGCGGCTGGCACTGACCATTTCGGGAGCGGTCGCGCTCGGCGCCTACGAAGGGGGCGCTCTGGCTGGTCTGCTGGTGGCCGTGCAGGCGCTCGCCGACAAGAACGACCCGCCGCTGGTGATCGACGTGATGGCCGGCGCCTCCGCAGGCTCGATCACCGCGCTGCTGGCAGCGCGGTGCCTGCTCGAGGGCTACGACCCGCTGGAAGTGATGCGCGGGGCGTGGGTCGAGCAGGACAGCCTGAGCAACCTGCGCGGGCACACCGGCGCCGCGCCGCTGTCGATCGATGCGCTGCGCACGATGGCCAGCACCCTGCTCGAGCCGCGGGGCGCAGCATCTGAGCCCAGACAGTCCGGGGCGGTCCGGCTGTCGATGGCGATCGCCTGCCTGCGCGGCCTGGAGTACACGATGCCCACCCTCGGGTCGCGGATCGACGCCCAGGCCACGACCTACCTCGACTGGTGCGACTACACGCTCACCCCGGGCATGCCGATCGCGGACCTGAGCACCGGCCGGCCCGACGGGTTCCCGGCCCCGGTCGACACGGCGCTGGCGTCCGCCGCGAACGCGATGGGGTTCCCGCCCTATCTGCTGGACCGTTCCGATGACCGGGACTGGCAGCGGCTGCTCGACGCCGGGATCACCAATCTGCCGGCCAGCCGGCAGCTCTGGTACACCGACGGCGGGACCCTGGACAACGAGCCGTTGGGCCGAGCCCTCAACCTCGTCGGGGATCCTGGCGACCCCGACCAGGTCACCCGGCTGCACGTGCTCATCCACCCGCATCCGACCGGCGCCCCACTCGACGACGCCTGGGCCGACCCGACCAGCCCACCCAGTTGGACCCAGACGGCGATGCGCAGTCTGGGCCTGCAACGCACGCAGTCGCTGTTCGCCGACCTGAAGAACGTCGAGAAGACCAACAGCCGCATCGCCTGGGCCGAGACGCTGTGCGAACACCTCAGTACTGCCCTCGACACCCTCGAGCCCACCGCTCGCGCCGCCGTGCAAGGCGCGCTCCTCGCCGCCCAGCGCGAGATCGGCCACGACCGGGCGACCCGCCTGGGCAGCCACCCGTCCCCCGACGCCGACAACAACACCGACCCGGCGACCGGCGTCCCGACCTCGACCGTCCTGGGACCGCTGCTACGCCGGGTCGCCGGCGTCTCCGGGAAGCAGCAGACCGCTGTCGAGGTCATCAGCCCGCTGCTGCTGCCCGAGGCCACGACCCACGGCGTCGAGCAGCTCCTCGCCGGGGAGGTCCTGTTCCACTTCGGCGGCTTCCTCGACCGCGACGCCCGCGTCAGCGACTTCGACCTCGGCTATCGCAGTGCCCTGCGATGGCTTGAGCGCGGTGGACTCGCCCACCACGGCCTGGACTCGGTCGACAACAGCACGGCCCTGCAGGCCGTCCGCGCTCGCTACCAGCCGCCCACGCCGGCCCAAAGCTGGCAGACCTGCGGCAGCCGCACCGTCGCTGATCTGCTCGGAAGACACCCGCTGGCCGGCGTCGAGATAGCCGCACAGATCACCCGGGTCCTCGCCAACGACGTCCTGCATCACCACAAGAACGCACCCCACCCGCCGCAGCCGTAGCCGAACAGGACGGAAGGATAGCCATGCCCATCGGCAATGCGCAGGCCCGGGTTGAAACGACACGCGCTTTGACTGGTTTCGGGGCCGTGCTTGTCGGAGACGTTGTCATCGCCGTGGCGGCCATCTTCGGCGTGCTGGCACTTAAAGGGAGTGCCCCGCCCACGGATTCGATCGTGGCCATTCTTTCCAGCGCTTTTACTGCCATCGGCACGCTCACCACCGCTTACTTCGGAATCAAGGCAACAGCAAATACAGCGAAAACGAGTCTCGCCACAAACGCCTCCGCGTCCCTCGGCTCAGACGACCACCCGCGACCGCCCGCGGCGCAGGTCCCGGCGGCCCCGGTCGAGGGGGTCGCCGCCGGCCCCGCGGCGACCCCGTAGTTCCTGCTGCCAGCGCCGGAATTCCGTCCGATTGTCAGCGCTGCGTGGTGCCCAGACCGGCGCCGTCGTCGTGGCCGGAGCCCCGGTCTTGGCGCAGTGCTGGCTGGGCCGGTGGGCCTGCGTGACGGTCAGGCCGCGGACACGGGCTCGTTCGCACCCGGTCAGCTGGCCGTCATCCATCGGGACGCCGGCAAACGGGCTTGACCTTGACCGTCCTGGCCGCAGGCGTAGAAGCCCGCCTGCGACACGTTGAGAGGCCTGCACAGCGCGGCGACCTCGTAGGGCACCTTCTTACTGATGGCCTCGAGAACCATTCCAGCCGTGGCCGGCCTGGGTCGGCTGCGTGAGGGCGTCGATATTTGAGCAACACAATGATTGTGCGTAACTGGTCAGGTGCTTTTAAGTGGACTGCCCTGTCACGAGTGCGTGTTCCTTGCTCATGCGTCGGCGTGTCGTCGCGTCTCTCTTGCAAACAAGAGAGAGTAGATATGTGGGCGAGGAACTGACTTATGAGGAGCTGTTCGCCTGCGGAAAGCTCCTGCCCAGGGATCCCAGGCCGGCTCGGACTGCTGTTCCAGTGCCAAGTCTTCGAGGGCGCTGCGCCGCAGTTGTTCGCCGCGGTCAGCTGTCAGCGGCTGCCCGGTGCCTCGTCACCAGCGCGCCCGCAGCCAAGGCTCCGCGTTACAGGTTGGCGCGGTTGCCTCCGACACCGCAAGAGCCCGCACTGCCACGATGCACGCAACGAGGTCTCATGCCTGCTGTGTCCACGCCGGGGCGTCGACCTCCTGCGGGAGGTGTCGCTGAGCTGTCCGCAGCTGTCGCCGGCTCAGCGTCGACGCCGCACACCCGGGTGCTGCGTTCCAGCGGCGCGGTGGCTCTGGCCCTGGGCGGCAGCAATCAGAGCTTGTTCCTGCTGACCGCGCTCGTCGCGACGCAGGGCAGTGCAGCGATCCCGCTGCTGGCGGTCGGGTTGCTGTTGGCGTGGGCGGCTGCACCGGGGTGGACCGAGCTGTCGTTGATGTGGCCGGACCGGGTGGGCGGGATCGCCGCGACGTGCGCAGAGGCTTTCCGGCCGTACAGCCCGGTGCTGGCGAATCTGACCGGGGTCTGTTACTGGTGGGGCTGGGTGCCGACCTGCGGCCTCACCGCGCTGCTGGCCGCGTCGGCGCTGCATTTCTGGTATCTGCCGGCGGTCCCGGTGGTGCCGCTCGCCGTCGCCATCGTCCTCGCGTTCACGGTGCTGAACCTGCTCGGGATAGGCCGGGTCACCCGACTGGTGCAGGTGATCGCCGTCGGGTCGGCAACCTTGGCCCTGTTGAGCGCGGTGCTGCCGATGCTGAACGGGGATGTCGACCCCGCCCGCGCGGTCGGCTGGGACCTCACGACCCCGTTCGCCGGGGTGTTCGGCGAGGTCACCAGCGCGATGGCCGGGCTTTACCTGATCGGGTTCGCCGCCCCGGCGTTCGAGGCGGCGACGTGTCATGTCGGGGAGATGGTCGACCCGGTCCGGGACCTGCCGCGGGCGATGCTGCTGTCCGGCGCCATGGCCGGCCTGTACTTCGTGGTCCTGCCCGTGGTGTGGCTGGGGGTCTTCGGTGCGCCCGGACTCAGCGACGCCAACGGGGTGCAGCTCGCGCAGAGCCTCGGCCCGACGTTCTCGCCGCTGTTCGGCGCGCTCGCGAAGAGCGCCGCGATCTGGTTCCTGGTCCTCAACATGTTCCACGGCACCGTCCAGCCCCTCGCGGGCGCGGCCCGAACCCTGTCCCAGCTCGCCGACGACGGACTGCTGCCCCGCATGGTCCAGCGCCGCAACCGCTTCGACGTGCCGTGGGTGGCGACCTGCCTGACCGCCGGGAGCGCCCTGGTGTTCCTGCTGGCGGGCGATCCGATCTGGATGCTCGCCGCCGCGAACTTCACCTACCTCATCGGCATCGGGCTGCCGAGCGTTGCCGTGTGGCTGCTCCGGCGAAACCACCCCGACCGGCCCCGGCCCTGGCGAGCCCCCCGGGGCACGGTCGTGCTCGGCGTCCTGGCCGCCGGAGTCTGGCTGCTCTCAACCGTGCTCGGGTTCCAGCAGTTCGGGTTACCGACCGTGCTGTTCGGGCTGGCGCTGGCCTACTCCGGCTCGGTGCTCTACTCCTGGCGCGCCTGGACCGACCGGCGCCGAACCGGCACCCCGCGGGTAGCCCGGAGCCTGCACCTCAAGCTGACCGGGGCGATGCTCGCCGTGGTCGTGCTCGACGGCGCTGGCTACGCGCTCGCCGTCGCCCACGTCCCGGACACCAACGCGGCGCTTGTCGCCGTCCTGGAGGACATCTTCGTCCTCGTCGCCATCCTCACCGTCGCCGTCGGGCTGGTCCTGCCCGGCATGATCGCGCACAGCACGATCCAGGTGACCCACGCTGCGACGCGGCTCTCGAACGGCACCCTGGCCGAGCTGACCAGGGCGATGGGCGCTCTCGGGCGCGGTGACCTGGACGCCGCCCGGGCCAGCCCTGTCACCACCCGAGTCGCCGTCAGCACTCGGGACGAGATCGGGGCCATGGCCACCGCGTTCAATGACATGCAGGACGAGGTGAGCCGCGCCGCAAGCTCACTGGACCGGGCCCGCGGACAGATGCGCCAGTCCCGCAGCGAGCTGGAGTACCTGGCCACCCACGACGCGCTCACCGGCCTGCCGAACCGCAGGCACCTGGAGAACGAGATCGACCGGACCGTCCGGGCCTGCATCGACGCCGGCCGGCCGGGCGCCGTCGTCGTCTTCGACCTCGACGGCTTCAAGTACATCAACGACAGCCGCGGCCACGCCGCCGGTGACCTGGTGCTGGTCAAGGTCGCCCACCTACTCACGGCCGGGCTGCGCCCCGACGACGTCATCGGGCGGCTGGGCGGCGACGAGTTCGCAGCCGTACTGGCCGGAATCTCGGCCGACGATGCCCAAGCCGTGGTGAACCGGTTGCTCGAAGCGGTGCGCACCGAAGCACTCATGGTCGACGCCGGGCGCGCGGTCCGCGTCACCGCCAGCGTCGGGCTGTCCTTCTTCGACAAGGACCGGCCCCGGGCCGCTCAGGAACTGCTCGTGGACGCCGACGTAGCGATGTACGAGGCGAAGGACGCCGGCCGCGACCGTTACGCCCTCAGCTCCACCGCACAGCCCCGGCAGGCCGACCTGCGGCACCGCAACACCTGGGTCGAGCGCATCCGGGAAGCCCTGGCCCAGGACCTGTTCGTGCTGCACGCCCAACCGATCCTCGACCTGCGTACCGGCACGACCAACCGGTACGAGCTGCTACTGCGGATGCGCGCACCCGACGGCACCCTCGTCCTGCCCGGCGAGTTCCTGCCCGCCGCGGAGCGCTCCGGGCTGATCACCCAAATCGACCGGTGGGTCATCACCGAGGCATTCGGGCTGCTCGAAACCAGCCAACGAGGTAGCCGCACCTTGCAGTTCGAGGTGAACCTGTCCGGCCCGTCCATCGGTGACCCCATGCTCCTCGCCCTCATCGAGACGCATCTGGCGCGGCTCCGCCAGCCCGGGGGACTGGTCATCGAGGTCACCGAGACCGCTGCCATCGTCGACGTGCCACGCGCCCGCGCCTTCGCCGAACACCTCGAAAAACTGGGATGCGCGTTCGCTCTCGATGACTTCGGCGCCGGCTATGGGTCCTTCTACTACCTCAAGCACCTGCCCTTCGACTATCTCAAGATCGACGGTGAGTTCATCCGCGGCCTCGTCACCAGCCGGCCGGATCAAGTCATCGTCGCGTCCCTCGTCCAGATCGCCCACCAACTCGGCAAGCAGACCATCGCCGAGTTCGTCGAGGACCAAGCCACGCTGGAACTGCTCCGCACCCTCGGCGTCGACTTTGCCCAGGGCTACCACGTCGGACGGCCAGTACCCGTCCCCGCCCACGGTCTGCTCCCCGACGTCGCGCTCAGCAGCTGACCGAGATCGGCCAGCGGCCCGAGGTCGAGACGAGCACAACTGCCACTCGCCGCGGGCAGCAGGGCAGGCTGCGCAGCCCGGCAGGCTGACAGCAGCCGGCGTCGCGGGCCACCGCCGGTTGAGCCGCCCATCAGCGGCTCGGCTGCCGGACTGCCGCGCTCAGGCGTCGCAAGACGAGACAGGACGGCGGGTACGGCATGAGCCTTACGCTCCCGACATGACGGAGTTGCCGGTGACGAAGGTCGCCAAGGACGCGCTCGCCCCGGGGCATCCGACGGCGGGCATGCAGCGCTTCGAGGCGGTGGTGCTCGACGACGTCTGGTCTGGGCTCTCGGTGACCGAGCCGGGCTCAACCAGCGGCTGGCACCACCACGGCGAGCACGACACCGTCGCGTACGTCGTGAAGGGCGCGTTTCGCGTCGAGACGGCAGCGGGTGTGGTGCAGGGCGACCCGGGCGACTTCGTGCACGTGCCCGCCCGCACCGTGCACCGCGAGACGAACCCGACCAATGAGCGCGCCGAGGTGGTCATTCTGCGCCGGGGCACCGGGCCGGTGGTCGTGGCGGCTGCTGCCCCCTCACGGGAGGGCGCCCCCTGACACAGGGGCATCAGCGGGAAGGCTCAGTCGAAGCTGTGCTCTGGCCCCGGAAAATGTCCGTCGCGGACGTCCTGGACGTAGGCCCGGGTCGCGTCGCCGAGCACGGCTCGCAGGTCGGCGTACCGCTTGACGAAGGTCAGGGGCTTGCCGGGCGACAGACCGGCCAGGTCGGTCCAGACGAGCACCTGCGCATCGCAGGCGGGACCGGCGCCGATCCCGATGGTCGGGACGCGGAGCTCTTTGGTGACCCGTTCGGCCAGCTCGGCGGGGACAGCCTCGAGCACGACAGCGAACGCGCCCGCCTCCTGCAGGGCGACGGCATCCTGCACCAGTACGTCACCGGCCTCGCCCCGGCCCTGTACCCGCAGGCCCAGGGTGTGCTCGGACTGGGGGGTCAGCCCGAGGTGGCCCATCACGGCGACGCCGGACTGCACGAGCAGGTCGACCTGGGCGGCGACCCGGCGACCGCCCTCGAGCTTGACGGCCCCGGCGCCGCCCTCCTTCAGGAAGCGCGCGGCTGTGGCCAGCGCCTGCTCCGGAGAGCCCTGGTAGGACCCGAACGGCAGGTCGGCCACCACCAGCACCCGCGTGGTGGACCGCACGACGGCGCGCACCATCGGCAGCAGCTCGTCGACGGTGACCGGCACGGTCGTCGGGTAGCCCAGGACGTTGTTGCCCGCGCTGTCCCCGACCAGCAGCACCGGGATGCCGGCCTCCTCGAACAACCCCGCCGTCAACATGTCGTACGACGTGAGCATCGCCCAGCGCTCACGGCGGTCCTTCGCGTACTGCAGGTCCCGCGGGTTGACGCGCCGGTTGGTGATGCCGCTGTATAGAGAGGGCAGGGCGGGCAGGTCGGTCATGGCAGGGCTCCTCGTGACTCGGGGCGTCTCGGCCGACGTCCCCGGACCCGACAAGCGTGCACTCAGGCCAGGTCGGGCCGAACCTCGGGGGGCTCGGCGGCGGTTGGCGCGGCCTGCTCGCGCCAGCGCGAGGTGATCGGCAGCCGCCGGTCGCGACCGAAGGCGCGCCCCGTCACCTTGGGTCCGGGCGGGTTCTGCCGGCGCTTGTACTCGGCCGCATCGACCAGCGCGATGACCCGGTCGACGAGCAGCTCGTCGAAGCCGGCCGCGATCAGCTCGCCGCGGCCACGATCCTGCTCGACGTAGGCGTCCAACAGCGCATCGAGCACCTCGTACGGCGGCAGCCGGTCGCTGTCGAGCTGCCCCGGCGCGAGCTCGGCGGACGGCGGCTTATCGATACTGGCCGGTGGGATCGGCACCGGCGCCCCCGGAGCCACCTGGCTGTTACGCCACCGGGCCAGCTCCCAGACCAGCGACTTCGGCACGTCCTTGATGGGTGCGAAGCCGCCGGCGCTGTCGCCGTACAACGTGGAGAAACCGGTGGCGAGCTCGCTCTTGTTGCCGGTGGTGAGCACCAGGTGCCCGTGCTCGTTGGACAGCGCCATCAGCAGCGTGCCGCGGACCCGGGCCTGCAGGTTCTCCACCGACAGCCCGGTCAGCGCGACCGAGGCGAGGTAGGCCTCGACCATCGGCGCGATCGGTACGAGCTGCCAGGCCAGTCCCTGCCGCGTCGCGAGATCGTGCGCGTCGGTGACCGAGTGCGAGCTGCTCCAGCCGCTCGGCATCCCAACGACGTGCACCCGTTCGGGGCCGAGCGCGTCGCAGGCGATCGTGGCCACCAGTGCGCTGTCGATCCCGCCGGACAGGCCCAGCACGACGGAGCGGAAGCGGTTCTTCTCCACGTAGTCGCGGGTCGCGGTGACCAGCGCTCCCCACATCTCGGCGAGGTCGTCCAGCGGCTCGGCGATGCCGGGGACCAGCGGCTCGTACGCCGGCAGCGGGTCTGCCGACAGCACGATGTGGTGGACGGTCATCGTCGTGCCGTCTCCGGCGGCGACCGGCCCGGTCGCCGCCAGCGTCGCGGCCGGCAGGTCCAGGTCGACGCACATCAGCCCCTCCTCCCAGCGCGGGGCGCGCGCGACGAGCGTGCCGGCGGCGTCCACCACGAGCGAGTCGCCGTCGAACACCAGCTCGTCCTGGCCGCCTACGGTGTTGACGTACGCCACCGCGCAGCCCGCCTCGACGGCGCGGCGGGCGACGAGCTCGCCGCGTACGTCGTCCTTGCCGCGCTCGTACGGAGAGCCGTTGAGACACAGCAGCAGCCCGGCCCCAGCCGCGCGGGCGACGTGCACCGGGCCGCCCTCCTGCCACAGGTCCTCGCAGATGCAGAGCGCGACGTCGACCCCACGCACCCTGATCACGGGGAAGCGGTCGCCGCGTACGAAGTAGCGGGCCTCGTCGAACACACCGTAGTTGGGCAGGTGGTGCTTGGCGTAGCGAGCGACGACCCGACCGCCGGACAGCACCGCGGCGCTGTTCTGCGGCTCGCCGGCGGGCCGACCTACGGTGGCCTGCCGGGTGAGGTCCGCCGTGCGTCCGCAGTAGCCGACGACGACAGCCAGGTCGCCGACCCCCTCGTCGCACAGCCGTCCGGCCAGCTGATCGAGGGCGTCGAGCGAGGCCTGGACGAACGACCCGCGCAGCACGAGATCCTCCGGCGGATACCCCGTCAGCAGCATCTCCGGGAACACCGCGACCGCACAGCCCTGCTCGGCGGCCCGCCGGGCCCAGTGGCTGACGACGTCGGCATTGCCCGCGAGGTCCCCGACGGTGCTGTCGACCTGGGCGAGTCCGATCCTCAGCTGCGCCATGCAGACCACGCTACCGTTTCTCGTCAACACGACGACAACTCCGCCGCGACGGCCTGCTTCGACTACGCGCCGGCGGCCGTCAGCGCCTCGTACTCGGCGTCGGTCAGCTCGACCTGCGCGGCGGCGCAGTTCTCCTCGAGGTGCTCGATCGAGCCGGTGCCGGGGATGGGCAGGATGACGGGGGAGCGACGCAGCAGCCAGGCGAGGGCGAGCTGGGCGTGGGTGGCCTCGTGGTGCTTGGCAATCTCGTCCAGGAGGCCGCCCGGCCTGGCCAGCTCGCCGGCAGCGACCGGAAACCACGGGATGAAGGCGATGTTCTCCCGCTCGCAGTACTGCACGACCTCCTCGGACTGCCGGTTGCCGACGTTGTAGAGGTTCTGCACGCTCACGACGTCGACGACCTTGCGGGCCTGCTCGATCTCGGCCACGGTCACCTCGGACATCCCGATGTGCCGGATCAGCCCCTGGTCCTGCAGTTCCTTGACCGCGCCCAGGCTGTCCTCGACGGGCACCTGCGCGTCGATGCGGTGCAGCTGCCACAGGTCGAGGCGCTCGACGCCGAGCCGGCGCAGGCTCATGTGCACGCACTGCCGCAGGTACTCCGGGCGACCGACCTGTTCCCACTGGTCGGGCGCGAACCTGGTGAGGCCGCCCTTGGTGGCAATCGTCACGCCGACGTACGGGTGCAGGGCCTCCCGGATGAGGTCCTCACTGACGTACGGGCCGTAGCTGTCGGCGGTATCGATGAAGTCGACGCCGAGCTCGACCGCCCGCCGCAGGACCGCTCGGGCCAGGTCCGCGTCTGCAGGCTGGCCCCAGACGCCCTCGCCGGTAATACGCATCGCGCCGTAGCCGAGCCGGTTGACGGTCAGGTCGCCGCCGATCCGGAAGGTCCCGGACTGGCTGACGGCGGTGTTCGTGGTGGTCACTCTGCTCCTCGGGTCGGGGGTGTTCTTGCATCTGCAAGGTTCCCTTCCCCCGACTGCGCACGAGGACACGCCTGACAGCCGGACACCCCCGACAGCCGGCCACGAGCTGCCGGCTCGGTTCGTCAGCGGTTGGGCCATCCGGCGCAGCCAGGCGGGCGCGCGGGGCGTCGATGAACGCGCCATGAGACGCGCGTCCATGCCCACTCGCCCGTCCATCGCCGGGTGCTCTGTCCTCGTCGGCTGGGTCTCGGTGATGGCCGCAGCGGCCCTGCCGGACAGCACAGCGGCGGCCGACCTGCAGCACCTGGCGCTGGTGGCCGCGACGTCGGTCTCTGCGGTCGTCACAGTGCTCGCCGCCCGGCACGACCACCAGAGCCGGCTCGCCTGGCTGCTGCTCGGGGTCGGGCTGGCCGGCTACGCGGGCGGCTTCGTCGTCCAGTTCTGGGTCACCACCGGTGAGCATGCCGGTCCCGGCGGGCTCAACCTGTCGGACTGCTCGTCCCTGCTGCTGTACCCCTTCGCCTACGCCGGCCTGCTCGTGCTGTCACGGCGGCGGGCCGGCCGGACCGGCCGCGGATCGGTACTCGAGGGCGTCATCGTGTTCACCGGGGCGGCAGCCGTGGCGGTCGCCACCGTGAGCGCTGCCTATCCGGCCCTGCTGACCGGCAGCAGTGTGGACGTCGTCTACGTGCTTGCCTACGCGGTCGGGGGCTTCACGCTGCTCGTCGTCACGCTCACCGGCCTGTCGCTCACCGGCGGCCAGGCCGACCGCATGTGGCTTCTGCTGCTCATCGGCTTCGGGCTGATGACCGTGGGCGACGCCCTGTACGGCCTGGCCGCCGCGAGCGGCAGCTTCCGGTATGGCACGTACCTCGACGCGCTGTACACCGCCGGGCCGGTCTTCGTCGCCCTGGCTGCGGTGTCCCTGCCCGGCACCAGGACGGCGGCCGGCCATCACTGGCACGCGTCGTCGACGCTGCCGGCGCTTGCCACCATCGTCGCGCTCGCCGTCCTCGTGGGCGGCACCTACACGGACATGCCCGTGCTCGGGGTCTGGTTCGCTGCCGTCTGCGTACTCCTGGCCGTGCTGCGGACCACGCAGCTGTTCGCCCAGGCGCGCGCCCTGGAGCGCAGCCGAGCCCAGGCGATGACCGACGAGCTCACCGGCCTGGCCAACCGGCGCGCGCTACTCGAGGCGCTGGAGGCGAGCGCGCGCGGAGTGCCGCCCTCGGTCGACGACCCGCTCGAGCTCCTGCTGCTCGATCTCGACGGGTTCAAGGAGGTCAACGACAGCCTTGGCCACGGCGCGGGCGACGACCTGCTCATCCTGATCGCCGGGCAGCTGAGGGCGACTGCACCGCGCTGCCTGGTCGCGCGGCTCGGTGGTGACGAGTTCGCGGTGCTGCTCCCGCGCGGCCCGGGACGGGGTCCCGGTACGGATGGCGACCGGCTCGCCCGGGCGCTCCGGGCCGTGGTCGAGCAACCAGCCCTGGTGGTCACGACCCGGGTCGTGGTCGGGGTCAGCGTGGGTCACGCACAGCTCACCGGTCCGGCCGCGGCGGGCGCGGGCTCGGCCGCTGTCGGCCGGGCCGTCTCGGGCGAGCTGCTGCGCCGGGCCGACGTCGCGCTGTACCGCGCCAAGGACCACCACAGTGGCTGCGTGACCTGGGACGCCAACCTCGACCAGGGATCACGCGACCGCCTGGCACTGCTCTCGGAGCTGCGGACGGCGCTGCAGGCCGACGACCAGATCGTGGCGTGGTACCAGCCCAAGACCGACCCCCGCGACGGCCGCGTCCTCGGCTTCGAGGCCCTCGTGCGCTGGAACCATCCGACCCGCGGCCTGCTGCTGCCGGGGGAGTTCCTGGCCGCGGTGGAGCGCGCCGGGCTGCTGCCGAGCCTGACCACGCGGGTCCTCGGGCAGGCCGTCGCGTTCCTGGCCGAGCTGCTCGCGGCCGGCCGCGACGTGCACGTCGCGGTCAATCTCGGCGCCGCCGACCTGCTCGACGTGGACCTTCCGGCGTCGGTGGCCCGGGTGCTCGCCGACCACGCCGTACCCGCGCGACACCTACGCGTCGAGGTGACCGAGACGGTCGTGATGAGCGATCCGGAGCGGATCATCCTTACGCTGGTCGCCCTGCGCACACTCGGCGTCGGGTTATCCCTGGACGACTACGGAACGGGGCTGTCAAGCCTGGCGTACCTGCGTGTGCTGCCGGTCGACGAGCTCAAGATCGACCGCTCCTTCGTACGCGACCTGCTCACCGACTCCTCCTGTGCGCTCATCGTGTCCTCGACCGTCCGGCTGGCCCACGACCTGCGATTGCGCGTCGTGGCAGAAGGGGTCGAGGACCAGCTGACCCTCGAGGCACTGGCGGTCGCCGGCTGCGACACCGTGCAGGGCTGGCACACCGGTCGGCCGATGTCGCCGGCCACGATCCGCGGCACGCTCAGCTTGCCGACCCCCCACCAGCGGACGTCCGGGAACGGTGTCGGCCTGCTCGCCCGGGTCCGCGGCTGACGGGGCCCTGCCGTGACACAGTGACAGGACTCGGCGCGCCGGTCGGGCTCCGCACCGCCCGTGCACCGCTACCGCAGGAGACCGCCATGGCAGACAAGAGCAAGAACAGCCGCGAGGTCAGGAAGCCCAAGCAGGACCAGAACAAGAAGACCAAGGGACAGACCCCGCCGGCCGGCGGCTCGTCGGCCCTGGACGCGGTGCGTGGCGGTGCGCGCCCCAAGGGCTGACAGACTGCCGAGCATGGACAAGCAGCAGGAGTTCGTGCTTCGTACGCTCGAGGAGCGGGACATCCGGTTCATCCGGCTGTGGTTCACCGACGTCCTCGGCACTCTGAAGTCGGTCGCCATCGCGCCGGCGGAGCTCGAGGGGGCGTTCGCGGAGGGCATCGGCTTCGACGGGTCGGCGATCGAGGGCTTCGCGCGGGTGCACGAGAGCGACATGCTCGCCAAGCCCGACCCGGCGACCTTCCAGGTGCTGCCCTGGCGCGGGGAGTCGCCGGGCACCGCGCGGATGTTCTGCGACATCTCGATGCCCGACGGCTCGCCGAGCTGGGCCGACCCGCGGCACGTACTGCGGCGCACCCTGGCCAAGGCTGCCGACGCCGGATTCACCTTCTACACCCACCCCGAGATCGAGTTCTTCCTGCTGAAGGCGCTGCCCCCGAAGGGCGTCGTACCGGAGCCGGTCGACGCCGGCGGCTACTTCGACCTGACTCCGCACGACGTCACGCACGACTTCCGCAGGCAGGCGATCACCGTGCTGGAGAGCATGGGCATCTCGGTGGAGTACTCCCACCACGAGGTGGCGCCCGGCCAGCAGGAGATCGACCTGCGCTACGCCGACGCGCTGTCGACCGCCGACAACATCCTCACCACCCGGCACGTCATCAAGGAGGTCGCGCTGTCCCAGGGCGTCTATGCGACTTTCATGCCCAAGCCGTTCAGCGACCAGCCCGGCAGCGGCATGCACACCCACCTGTCGCTGTTCGAGGGCGACCGCAACGCCTTCCACGACGGCGCCGACCCGAGCCACCTCTCGCCGGTCGGCAAGCACTTCATCGCCGGCCTGCTCCGCCACGCAGCCGAGATCACCGCGGTCACAAACCAGTGGGTCAACTCCTACAAGCGGCTGGTGGTCGGCTTCGAAGCGCCGGCCTACGTGGCCTGGGCTCGAAACAACAGTTCGGCCCTCCTTCGGGTGCCGAGCTCCAAGCGGAATAAGCCTGCGTCCACCCGCATCGAGTTCCGCTCACCGGACCCGGCGTGCAACCCGTACCTTGCGTTCGCCGTCATCCTGGCCGCCGGCCTCAAGGGCATCGAGGAGTCCTACGAGCTGGCGCCCGAGCTGACGCAGAACCTGTACGAGATGACCGCCGAGGAGCGCCTGGCCGAGGGCGTCGAGGCGCTGCCGGGGTCGCTGTCCGAGGCCATCGGGTGCATGGAGCGCTCCGAGCTGCTGCCCGAGGCCCTGGGCGAGCACGTCTTCGAGTGGTTCATCCGCAACAAGCGGGCGGAGTGGGACAGCTACCGCACACAGGTGACCCAGTTCGAGCTCGACCGGTACCTGAACCTCTAGCGGCCATGGAACCTCTCCTCGTCTTCCCCGATCCGCCGCCGCCGGCGTTGGCCAAGACCCTCGCCGACGCCGGCTACCCATTCCGCGCCGCCACGACGCCGGACGAAGCCACCCGCCTGGAGCCCGAGGACGGGTGGGCCGGCGCCCTCATCTGCTCCGACGACGACCCGAACGGCGCGGCGGCGATGTGCCGGCATCTCCGCAAGCGCGACATCCCCCTCGAGCCCCTTCTACTGGTGGTCCGAGCCACCCACCTGGGCGCGCTGGAGCCCCGCGAGGACCTCTTCGACGACTTCTGCCTCCTGCCCCTGCAGCCCGGCGAGCTAGAGGCCCGACTCAAGCACCTGTTCTGGCGCACCGGCCGGGGGACCCGTCCCGAGCTCATCGAGTACGGGCCGCTCATCCTCAACCTGGAGACCTACCAGGCCGCCATCGACGGCCGTCCCCTCGATCTCACCTACATGGAGTACGAGCTGCTCCGCTTCCTCGCTACCCATCCCGGCAAGGTGTTCACGCGGGAGATGCTGCTGTCCCGGGTGTGGGGCTACGAGTACTACGGCGGGGCCCGCACGGTCGACGTCCACATCCGGCGCCTGCGGGCCAAGCTCAGCGAGGAGCACGCCGCGCTGATCCAGACCGTCCGGTCGGTCGGGTACCGCTTCGGCCAATCCCGCTGGGGCCTCTAAGGCCCGTCAGGACTCGAGCGGCCCCGGGAGAAGGAGGCTGGCTTGGGGGATGTCGGCCGCCTCCAGTCCGACGAGAATCTCGTCGGAGACCTCTCCGAGCTCGACGACCCTGCTGGCCTGGGTCGAGACCGCGGCCTCGAACAGGTTGCGCACGAGACGGGCGTTGCCGAAGCCCCGGTCGCGAGGTCGGGCGGCCACGTAGTCGAGGACCCGATTCCGAGCGTCCTCGGTCGGCGTGTAATGGCTTTTGGCCGCCATGCCGTCGAAGATCCGCAATAGATCGTCGTTGGAATAGTCGTCGAAGAAGATCGTCTTCGGGAACCGCGAGCGCAGCCCGGGATTGGCATCGAGGAACGCCGCCATCTCGTCGGGGTAGCCGGCGACGATGAGCACCACGTCGTCGCGGTGATCCTCCATGAGCTTGACGATCATGTCGATGGCTTCGTGCCCGAAGTCACGGTCCTCACCGCGAGCCAAGGCATGGGCTTCGTCGATCAGCAGGATGCCGCCCAGCGCCTTGCCGAACACGTCTTTGACCTTCATGGCCGTCTGGCCGACGTAGCCGGCCACCAGCCCCGACCGGTCGGTCTCGACGAGCTGGCCCGTCTCGACCACCCCGAGGGTCCGATAGATCTGGGCCAGCAGGCGGGCGACCGTGGTCTTACCCGTGCCGGGATTGCCGGTGAAGACGAGGTGGCGGCTGTGCTCGACGACCGGCAGGCCCCGCTCGGTCCGCAGCTTCTCGATGCGGAGCAGGTTGGTGACCAGCTTCACCTCGGCCTTGACCGGCGCCAGCCCGACGAGGCCGTCGAGCTCGGCCAGCAGCTCCTCCAACGGGCGGGCCGGCTCCAGCGGCTCTTCCGGCTCGACCGAGGCGGCGCCGGGCGCCATTCCGCCGCCGGCGGACGGCTGCGGGGTAGGCCCGCCGGGGCGGGGGACGCCGGCGGTGTCCATGGCCCGCAGGAGCAGGGAACGGAACCGCTCGACCGCCGTCAGCTCGGCGTGCGACGGGTGGTCGTCGAGGGAGAAGACCACGTGGGCCAGGTCGACGGCGGCCAGGTAGTAGCGCCAGGCGTGGCCGGTCCGGCTCCGCAGGTCGGCCTGTACCAGCAGGTCGAAGAGCGGCGACGGCCGGTCGAGGAACGTGCGCCGGCCGGCGAGGAGACCGGCGGCCCGAAGCGACTCCGGGCTGGCTGCCCGGGCCACCGTGTCAAAACGGGCGGCGAACACCCCGATGAAGGCCCACAGCTCCTCGTCGGTGTGTCGGCCGTCGGCGTCGATGAACGCGGCCACCAGATTGAACCCCTCCAAGACGACGTCGTCGGGCAGCTTGTCGGCTTTCGCGAGGGGGAGGCCGGCGACGAGGTCGACGAGGACGGGTGCGAACTCGCGGACGAACGACTCGACGGGCCGGCTGAGGGCGGTATTCACCACACCCAAGTGTGACCGAGCCGCGGCGTGGCTGTAGCCGTTCCGTTACGGAACAGAGCTCCGCCGGTTACGCCGGCACGTCAGAATGATGTCGTCGGCGGGTGACCCACAGGAGGAACAGGATGCGGTGGATCACAGGTCATGTGGCCCTGGCGTTGCTGGCGCTCGGCGCCTGCTCGAGCGGCGACGATGCGACCTCCTTGGGGCCGGTGGCCACCGCGCCGAGCACAACCCTCGCTCCGACGCCCGTCCCGCCGTCGACGACGACCACCGTCCCGGTGGTAACGACTGCCACTCCCTCCACCACAACCATTGCGCCGGCGGTCGTGGTGAACGGGATCCCGCAAGTGACCGCCACGCCGGCGAGAGCGGCGGTCGGCGCCCTGGTCCGCATCGAGGGGAACGGGTTCACCGATGAGATGTGGCGGGCCCAAGGCACCAACCTGTGGCTGGCCGAGAAGACCGGCTGCAACCTGTACGCCCTGGCCACCCATACCGTGACCATCTCGGCCGCCGGCCGCCTCACCGGCCAGTTCACCGTGCCCCCCATCGGCAACTGCCGTATGAGCGATATCGGCGAACGACCGGTGACCTCCGGCAGCTACCGGATCGTCTTCACGTGCACCGCCTGCTTCATCGGAGAGCTCGAGGTGACCACGACCGCCGGCCCCTGTGTCAGCGTCGGCTTCACCCCGAACTCCGACAACCTGGCCAGCGACATCGTGGCCATGGGCATCGGCTGCGTCGAGGCAGAGGCGCTGGTGCGTAAGGTCGGCGCCCAGGTCGGCGCGACCGGCGGGCCCTCACGGGTCGAAGCGGACGGCTGGGTCTGCGTACGGGTGAGCCAGAACGACGGGCGGGGCCTCCCGTCATCGGACTTCGAGTGCACCAGCGGCTCGAAGAAGGTGACCTTCCACCGCACATGACCGGCGTTTGGTCAATTGGGGGTCGTATGGCGCCGCGGATTGACCAAACGGGTTCGTTGGGTCAGCCCGCCGGCGGGTCGCCGTCGAGGTAGCCGTCGTCGACCTTGATGCCGAGGGCGGCGAGCGCCGGCAGGGCGAGGGACAGCACCTGGTCGCCGGCGACAACCGCCCCCCGGAGCGAGTCGGCGCCGAGGATGCCGGCGACGGTCGAGCCGTGCAGGGCCACGCCGGCCATCGACGCCCGGGAGAAGTCGGCGCCGGCCAGGTCGCAGCCGAGCAGGCGGACGCCGGCCATGGCTGACGCATGAAAGTCGGCGTCGCGCAGGTCGACGTCGCGGAACTCGGTGTGGTCCCACTTCGTCATCCGGAACATGGCGCCGTCGGCCCTGCAGTCGGTCAGGCGGACGTGGTTCGCCTTCAGGGTGGAGGCGACCAGTCCCGACAGGCGGCACCGCCGCAGCTCCACGCGCAGGAAGTGCCCCTCTCCGATGGTGACACCCGACAGCTCGGAGTCCTCTATGAGCACGTCGACCATCCGCAGGCGCTCGAACCGCCGGCCGGTCAGGCGGACGTTGGTCAGGCGCGACGACGCCACCTCGACGTCGTCGATCTCGGCTCGGCCGGCGACCTCACCGGTCACCTCGACGCCGACCCACTCGACGCCGTCGGCCAGCTCGGGGTCGTCGAGGGCGACAAGGCCGGCGCCCAGACGCGGCGGCTGGATCGTCACTGGCCGGACGTCTTGCCGTAGAAGAGCCGCTCGACGGTGGCCCGGCTCCTGCGGGTGGTGCGGCGGTACTGCTCGCGGAGGTCCTGGGGGGCGGTGCCTAGCGACCGGGCCAGGCGGGTGAGCTGCTCGGGCCGGCTCGGCAATGACTCATCGGGCGTGCCCCGGATGAGGAAGAGCCGGTTCCGGGTGCGCTCGCAGAACCGGTACGCCTCGGCCAGCACGGCCCTGTCCTCTGGGGCGAGGGCGCCCGCCGCCTCCAACGCGGCCAGCGCCGGCATGGTGCCGGCGGCGCGCACCCCGTGCTGCAGCTGGAGGAGCTGGGCGCAGAACTCGACGTCGGACAGCGAGCCTCGACCGAGTTTGAGGTGGAACTGCGGATCCTCGCCGGCGGGTAGGCGCTCGCGTTCGATGCGGGCTTTCATGCGGCGGATCTCACGGGCGCCCTCCTCGGCGAGCCCGCCGGCCCACACGTGGGGCTCGACGATCTCCATGAACCGCCGGGCCACGTCGGCGTCGCCGGCCACCGGCCGGGCCCGCACCAGCGCCTGACGCTCCCAGGTGCGGGACCACCGCCCGTAATAGGCGCGGTAGCCGTCGAGGCTGCGAGCAAGTGGTCCGTCCTTACCCTCCGGGCGAAGGGCCAGGTCGACGGGGTACACCCGCGTCGGCGGCGTCATCCCGGCGAGGAAGCGCACCAGGTGCTCGCCCACCCGCTCGGCCACGGCGAAGTCGGCCGAGGTGGCGCCGTCGTAGACGAAGAGGAGGTCCAGGTCGCTGGCGTAGGAGAGCTCGGCACCACCGAATCGGCCCAAGGCGATGACGGCGAACGGGAGGCGGGGCGCCAGCGCGTCGAGGGCCGACGAGACACACGCCTCGGCCAGAGCGGTGAGCTGGGCGGCAGTGACCACGACGTGGTCGTCGCCCCCGGGGGCCACGTCGAGCACGTCGGCCGCCGCGATCCGCAACAGCTCACGTCGCTTGTAACGGAGCAGGGCGAGCTGGCGGTCCTCGGTGTGCTCCCGCCAGGCGAGGGCGTTGGCGCTCCCCGCCAGCAGTGCGCCCGGCCGGCGGGGATCGAGGCCGTCGGGCTGGCCGAGTGCGGGGATCAGGTCGGGCTGGTGCTCAAAGGTGTCGGCAAAGATGCGGCCGGTGCCGAGGAGCAGGCAGAGCCGCCGGGCCGCCTCGGGGGACTCGCGGAAGGCGACGCCCATCTCGGTGGCCTGCTGCTGACCGGTGGTGAGAATACGCAGGCCCAATAGGCCCAGGTCGGGGTCGGGTGACTCGGACAGCCACCCCAGCAGGAGGGGCAGCATCTGCTGCATCAACCGGGACGATCGGGTGAGTCCCCGGGTCAGCTCGTGCAACGCCTGGCGGGTGCGCTCGGCGTCGGTGAACCCGAAGGCCGACAGCCGGGCGGCGACGGCTTCGTCCGCCAGGTGGGCCGACGCGCTGGCCCCGTGGATGAGCTGGTCGAGCAAGGGACGGAAGAAGAGGTGCTCGTGAATGGCCCGCACGGTGGCCTGCTGGCGGTTCAGGTAGCCGGCGAGCAGGTCGCCGGCGCCGGCCTCGACCGTGTCCCTGTAGCCCATGACCCGGGCCAGGCGGTCCATGGCCTCGCCCCGGACGGGCAGGGTGTGGACCTGTTGTTCGGCGACGAGCTGAAGGCGGTGCTCGACGGTCCGCAGCAGGCGGTAGGAGTAGTCGAGGGCGCGGGCGTCGCCGGGCTCGATGTACCCACCGGCGCCCATTTCGGCCAGCGCGTCGAGGGTGGTCGGTGAGCGCAGCGCCGGGTCGTGCCGTCCGTGCACCAGCTGGAGGAGCTGCACGGAGAACTCGATATCTCGGATGCCGCCCCGACCCCGCTTCACCTCCCGGTCGGTAAGGCCCTTCCGGGCCAGCTCGGCCTCGGCCCGAGCCTTCATGGCCCGGACGGCCCGGAGGTCGTCGGCCGTGAACGGTCGTCCCCAGAGCCGGTCGGCGGCGGCGGCGGTGAAGGCGGCGCCGAGGGCCGGGTCGCCAGCGACGGGCCGGGCTTTGAGCAGCGCCTGGAACTCCCACGTCTGCGCCCACCGGTCCCAGTAGGCCTCGTACGAGCCGAGCGACCGCACCAACGGGCCGTCGCGGCCTTCGGGCCGTAGGTCGACGTCGACCCGGAAGCACGTGCGGGCCACGTCGAGCACGGCCCGCGCCGCCCGGGCATCGTCGTCGGCCGAGCCGGCGCCGGAGCTGACGAAGAGGATGTCGACGTCGCTCGAGTAGTTCAGCTCCGCCCCGCCGAGCTTGCCCATGCCGACCACGGCCAGCCCCTCCGCCGCAGGGCCCCCGGCCGCCAGCGCGGCGCCGAGCACCTCGTCGGCCAGGTGGGCGAGGGCGGCGCCCACCGCCGGCAGGTCGTCACAACCCAGGAGGTCGCGGGCTGCGATCCGCAACAGCTCCAGCCGCTTCCAGCGGCGCACGTCGTCGCCGGGTGTCAGGACGGGCCGGCGGTCGAGGTCGGCCAGGACGTCGACGGCGGCCGGATCGGCGAGAAGCAGCTCGGTGAGGGAGCGGCTGGCGGCCGTGGCGGCGACGAAGGCGTCTCGCAGCGACGGCTCTTCCTCCATGCGGGCGAGGACATCGGGGCGCTCCTCGCCGAGACGCTCCACCGCCAGCCGGACCGACGCCGGCGCGGCCGAACGCTCGATGGCGGCCGCCAGGGACATCGCGCAAGTGTCGCGTCATTAGGCTCTTCCCGTGCCCCGATTGCGCATTGCCGCCTGCCAGATCAACAGCGTGGTGGGCGATCTGGACGGCAACGTCGGCCGCATGCTGACCGCTCTGGAAGTGGCGGACGACGCGGGCTGCGACCTCGCGGTCTTCCCGGAACTGGCCATCACCGGGTACCCGCCCGAGGACCTGTT
>JBKJQN010000103.1:0-4089 GCA_046593925.1 Mycobacteriales bacterium | reverse complement strand
CGAGGCCACCAGCTGGTACCCCGCGACCATCAAGCACGGGCGGTACGGCGACTGGCTCGACAACAACATCGACTGGGCGCTGTCGCGCAACCGCTACTGGGGCACCCCGCTGCCGGTCTGGCGCTGCACCACCGACGCGTCGCACTGGCAGGCGTACGGCTCGCTCGCCGAGCTCGGCACGGCTGCGGGCCAGGAACTGTCGGCACTCGACCCGCACCGGCCGTACCTGGACGACGTCGTCGTGCCGTGCACGCGCTGCGGCGCCGAGGCCCGTCGGGTGCCGGAGGTGATCGACGGCTGGTACGACAGCGGCGCGATGCCGTTCGCGCAGGTCGGTTACCCGCACAGCGGGGTCGAGCCCGCCTATCCGGCGCAGTTCATCTGCGAGGCGATCGACCAGACCCGCGGCTGGTTCTACACGCTGATGGCGATCGGGACGCTGGTGTTCGACCGGTCGTCGTACGAGACGGTGCTGTGCCTCGGTCTGATCCTGGACGGCGACGGCCGCAAGATGAGCAAGCACCTGGGCAATGTCCTCGACCCGTTCGAGATGTTCGAGCGGCACGGCGCCGACGCGCTGCGCTGGTACATGCTCTGCGCCGGCAGCCCCTGGGCCGCACGCCGGATCGGGCACGAGCAGGTCGGCGAGGTCGTCCGCAAGGTCCTGCTGACCTACTGGAACACCGCCTCCTTCCTCACCCTGTACGCGGGCGTCAACGGCTGGTCCCCGGGTGATCCCGCACCCGACCTGGCGGACCGGCCGCTGCTGGACCGCTGGGCGCTCTCGGAGGCCCACGCCGCGGCCATCGAGGTGACGGCGGCGCTGGAAGACTTCGACTCGCTGCGGGCCGGGCGTCGCCTCACCGCGCTCATCGACGACCTGTCCAACTGGTACGTCCGGGTCTCGAGGCGGCGCTTCTGGGAGGGTGACCCGGCGGCGCTGGCGACGCTGCACGAGTGCCTGCAGGTTCTGACGCTGCTGATGGCCCCGTTCACGCCGTTCGTCACCGACGAGGTGTGGGACGCGCTGTTCACCGCCGGCTCCGGGCCGGAGTCGGTGCACCTGGCGAGCTGGCCGAAAGCGGACGTGACGCTCGTCGACCTCAACCTCGCCGGGCAGCTGGCGCTGGTACGCCGGCTGGTCGACCTCGGCCGGGGCGCGCGAGCCGGCTCGAAGGTCAAGACCCGCCAGCCGCTCGGCCGGGCCCTGGTGTCGGCGTCGGGCTGGCAGGCCCTCGCCCCCGAGCTGCGCGAGCTGGTGGCCGCGGAGCTCAACGTGCTGTCGCTCGAGCCGCTCGCCGGCGACCTGGTCGAGGTGTCGGTGAAGGCGAACTTCCGGGCGCTCGGTAAGCGGTTCGGCAAGCGCACCGCGATCGTCGCGGCCGCCGTCGCCAGCGCCGACCCGGTGCTCCTGGTCGCCACCCGCGAGGTCACCGTCGACGGTGAGGTCGTGTCGCTCACCGACGACGAGCTGCTGGTCACCGAGACCCCACGCGCAGGCTGGGCCGTCGCGACCGCTCTCGGCGAGACCGTCGCCCTCGACCTCACCCTCACCCCCGAGCTGCGGCGGGCCGGCCTCGTGCGCGACGTCGTTCGATGGGTGCAGGACGCCCGCAAGGGCGGCGGGCTGGACGTCAGTGACCGCATCGAGCTGTGGTGGCAGGGCGACGGCGAGCTGGCCGAGGCGCTGCGCGAGGGCTGGCCGCGGCTCGCCGAGGAGGTGCTGGCGGTCAGCGTGGTGGAAGGCGCGCCGACGGCCGACCTGACGCCGCACCGGGTGCCGGAGCTGGGCCTGGTCTTCCGGCTCCGGGTCGCGGGCGAGTAGCCGCCTGCAGCCCCGCTCGCCTCCGACAACGCCGCGGGTCGGCGGGGTGCACCCGGCGCAGGCTGCCTGGCGGGCCTTTGAGACCCCACGCCGGCCCTGCCCGCGCCCCGGTGCCCCTGCCCGCAAGGCCCCGCAGAGCCCCTTCTCGAGATCGTGTGCTTGTGCTTCGGATCGAGCACACAGTGTCCAAGGCTCCGACGGCTGCCCAGCGTGGCAAGGTCAACCACAAGCGGCCTCGGTGTGTTGGCAGCCGGCGCGACACACTCGGTCGACGTGCCCTCAGGACGACGTGCCCTCAGGACGACGTGCCCTGAGTCGACGCGGGGAGGAGCGGGTTCCTTCGCTGCAGCAGCGTCCGTCCCCGAACCGTCGATCAGCCCGGGGTCGGTCGTGGGGGCGGTGGCGTTGCCAGCAGCGGGGCCAGCACCGGGATCGACGGTCGGGGCCGGATCAGTCGTCGCGCTGGGCAGCCGGACGGGGCGCGACCGGGCCACCGGGACATAGCCCGACCGCGGTGCCGGCTTGAGCTTGTTGAAGACGGCCGCAGCCGACGTGCGTGCCGCTGCGCCACGCACCACCGGCCCCGGAGCGGGTGGACCAACGGGAATCCCTTGTACCGCCAAGCCGCTTTGGTCAGTACCGTCCGCGACTGGGCGAGATCGGGTGGGGTACTCCCCGACCGTCCGAGCCGACTCTGGATCGGCTGCCAGCTGCTGGTTCTCGGCCAGCATCGCATCGGGTTTGCAGCTGCCGCAGGGACTGAAGCCCTCCTCACGGGCGTCGACGACGTCGACGGGCTCCGCGTCCCTGCCAGCGAGGTAGCCGCAACCCTCAACGTGGTATCCAGGCCGACCGCGGACCACAAACACGAGCCCCCCGAACTCCACGTCCTCGTCTTCCAGTCGCTCGTCGTCGTGCTCCGCGGGCGGCTCCAGTTCCGGCGTCGCAACCGGGCCGGACGCTGCGACGGATGCCTTCTCCCGGGCTGACTTCTCCAGGTCCACGACGGCCGGCGGATGCCCCCCCACGAAACTCGCGCTCGGGTCCACGCCGGGTCCTGGTCGTGCGGATACCGGTTCGCCGCGTCGCTGCATGATGCCGAACAGCAGGACCACGAAGGCGAGCACGCTGACGACGATCGATGCGTAGATGAACCCGAGACCGGTACCGAGCAGGCCGATCAGGAGCAGCACGAGCGAGACCAGCAGGAGCGCAGCGCTGATGACGATCACGACGTGGTCCTCCGACGGGTGCGTGGCGCAAGCCCGCCGATGCTAACCACGGCGCGGTCCGCGGGGGCCAGGTCGCCGCACCTTCACCCGCGGCCTCAGTCCTCGGGCCGGCTGGCGGGCTCGTCCGGCGGCACGACCGTGGCGAGGTCAACCGGTGACGCGCCCGGCCCGGGCTGCTGACGGCCGGTGCGCAACCCAAACGGCGACGTCGGCCAGCCATGAGGCAGACCGCGGCGAGTGACGGGGACGGCCTCCTGCTCTGGGGCCGCGACCGCGGGGACGACGCCATCAGCCGCCGGCTGCTCGCGACCGGCGCCGGCCGCCTCGTCCCGGTCCCGATCCCGGTCCCGGTCCCGGTCCCGGTCTTGGTCCGCTCCGTCACCGACGCCGGCAGCCCGGGCCGGCTCGACATCGGCCGGCTCGACATCGGCCGGCTCGACATCGGCCGGAACACCATCGACGTGAGCGCCATCGACGTGACCAGCATCGGCGGTGTCGCCGTCAGCGCGGTCAGACGTGTCGTCGACCCCGACCGGCGCGAGCAACGAGGTCCGCGCTGCCTCCGGGATCCCGTCGGCCGCGGGGAGGCCGCCGGCCTCGGGCTCCGGATCGGCCTCAGGGCGGCCGCCGGCGTCGGGCTGCCCGGCGCCGGAAATCTCCTGCAGCTGGCCCTCGAGGTAGGACGTGAGCCGGCTGCGGTACTCGCGTTCGAACGCGCGCAGGTCCGCGATCTGCTGCTCGAGGCCGGTGCGCGTCGCGGTGAGCTCGTCGATGGCGACGCCTCTGCGCGCCGCCACCTCGGCGTCGAGCTGCTCATCACGCCGACGGGCCTCGGCCAGCAGGCGCTCGGACTCGGCCTGGGCGGTAGCCAGTATCGCCGCGGCCTGAGCGGTGGCCCCGCCGATCCGCTCCCGCGCCCCGGCCGTCGCCTGCTCCGACTCGGCCTGCGCAGCCGACAGCTTCTGGTCGGCCTCGGACCGGGCGGCCGCGCGGGCCGCCTCGGCCTCCTCGCGGGCCGCGGTCAGCGTCGAG